>NZ_JBVISA010000070.1:0-16059 GCF_055575755.1 Kitasatospora sp. NPDC034035
TTCTGACGCACCGCCAGGTGCGGGGGTGCCGCCTGGCGGCGTCACCGTGGGTGGTGTCCCGAGGCTGCGCCTCGGGGCCCGGCTGCGCCGGGCGGGGGCGGCTGGGGCCATTCGCCTGCGGCGAATTCGCGGGCAGGGCTTGGCCCCTGACGGGGCAGCAACTGAGAGGGCGGGCGCGGGCCTGCGGCCCGGCCCATCGGGTGCGTTGACGATGTGACGCGAATTTCGGGTAGACAGCCCCTCCCCCTGAGCCGTCCCGCCGTTGACGATGTGACGCAAAATTCCGGTAGCACCCCATCCCCGACCTACGGTCGGGGATCGTTGACAATATGACGCAAATTTCCGGTACAGGCCCCCCCTGACGGGGAGGGGATATCCGGCCGAACGCCCGTTGACGATATGGCGTAAATCCCCGGACGTAGCGTCTCCTCCGGGATCCGGGGCCCCTGCCGGGGCCTGGCCGCCAGGCCCTCCCTGGCCCTCGGCCTGGGACTCCCCGGACAAGCCGCCCAAAGGCCTGACGCCCCGTACCGGGGCGAGGCGGCACCGGGCCGTCGAAGGTACAGGAGCTGTCACCGGCCCAGCCCCGCACCACCCCCAGAAATCAGGCCGATGGCAGGCCGTGAAACAGCCCACCGGCCGTCACACCACACTCGGTCAAAAAGGCCCCGGGGCAGGGCGCAGCACGGGGCCCTCGGTGCGCAAGGGATTGTCACCGGCGCCCGGCCTTCGGATGTCACCGGGCAGACGCGCGGGAATCAGCCGGTAAGCCCGTCCGGAGACGCGCCCGCCAGCCACCTGGGATCCCGCATTAATGTCACAGAAAGCACCGATTCGCTGCCCACTCCTACCGGCTAATAACAACCGGACTGCACTCTCACGAACCCCTGACAATCCAAACCAAAAAGACCACCGGGAAAGGAGACCATAAAACGGGAGAGCCTTCGGCGGGGGCCGGGGCCTGGCGGGCCCTTGAAAAGGGGCTGGGATGTCGCCTACGGCGCCATCGGAAAAAGGGGCGGCGCCACCGGACAACAAGAGCCGGCAGACAACACGGCACGAGCACCGAGGTACGCCGAGGCGGCGCAGCGCCGGGCCGGGGCCACCCTGTCCCCGCCACCTGTCGCGTCCGGACCCCAGACAGGGGCTTTCCGGGCATCCACCCACGTCACAGGCCGCGACAACACCCCACACGACAGGACACGCGACAACCCGACGCGACAACCCCGACAACAGCCGCCAAGGCCCCTCCCCGGCCGGACTCCCGGCGGCCAGGACGGCCACCCAGACCTCGCCCACCCCCGGGCGGGGACGGCGGCCCGGACGGCGGCGAAGCGGCCACGGAGACAGCCACCTCTCCGGCTTGATAACTCGCGCGAGGCATCCCCGACGACGTCGACCAGGCACAGCGACCCAAGCGACCCAGACAGCCACCGTCAGCCCCGGCCGGCCTGGACGGCACCACCGACGGCAGCGAACAGGACGGCCGGCCCGGACGGCGACCCGAACCACCACCGCCGACCCCGAACAGCACCCGGCAGCCAGGACGGCCTGGACGGCCACGCGGCCGGGCGGTCACTTGATGGCACGCGCGAGGCATCCAAGACCCCCAGAATACGCGGGCAAAAGCCAGCGGAAGACCCGAGCGGAACACCGGCTAAAACGCCCCCAGGCACCCCGTCAAAAAACCAGCTAATTCCTCGCCCGACACCCTCACTCTTCACCACATGGCATGCCCACGTCGAACACACACAGCAACCAAAACCAGCCCCGACAGACGCCGGCGCAGCGGTCGGCCGACTGGTCCAGCCGACCCCGCCAAAATCCCCCAAAACACCGCAAGCAGGGCCCCTGCTACTCCAGCAGGTCACACCCGGGGGGAGGCACATCAGCACCCGCGAGAGGAAAGGGACGTAGAAAGGGACGTAGCCCCCACCACAAGCCGCGGGTTAGTTGGGTAAAGACATCATGTGTCCGCCGAAGTGCTTTGGCGGAGGCCTTGTTCACGAGTGCGAGGGGAATGGGGATGGTCGATCCGTTGGAGACTCAGTGCCCTCAATGTCAGGCCAGACCTGGCGTGATGTGTGGTGGTCGAGCGACGGTTCACCCAGTTCGGGCGGGTGCCGCCCGTCTCGGACCCGCAAGCGCCCGTACCGGCTCCCACAGCTACGGCCGGCTGTTCCCTCCCGGCCCAGCGGCCTGGGAGAGTGGCTTTGAGCGTATGGAACCGGACTGGCCGGACTTCCTTGCGAGCCCCTTCAATGGGGGGCAGTTGAGGTGCTGTATGACTTTTCCTGACCAACGGGCCGGATGTCCGGTGTGCGCGCGGGACTGCTGGCTGTGCGGCGCCCGTACCGGTCGGCCGTGCCGCGAACACCCAGGCGTCCGGCGTATCCATCAGATCGCCCACGGCGTCCGACGCTGGAAGCTGACCCCCGAGGCATCCCACGCCTACCGGACAGCCCTCGCACGCGCCTGCCCGCACTGCGGCGCAGTTGCTGGCGGACTCTGCGTCAACGCCGGCGCTGGTCCCCGCACCCCACGGCGAAGCCCGCACGCCTCGCGGTAGAGCGGCTCCCGGGTCGAAGCGGCGAAGCGGGGCAGCGAGCAGATCCACTGACGGCCAGGATCCATGTGCCTGGACTCGATAGATGACCAAACGGGACAGGCTGGTTGGCCAGAGTGCTCTCCTAGATGGGTGCCGGCCAGTGGCGGAGCATCTGCCCCGCCAGTGGACTGCTGCGTACCCGGGTCTTGCCTGGCCAACTACCATGCCCTGGCCGGCCGGGTGAGCTCATGGGCATGGCAGCCTTCCGCGTCTGTGATGTACCCAAAGTGGTCAGCGGTTCTTGAACTCTTCGATGGCCCCCCGTACTGCCTGCTGCATCGCGGCGCTGCCGGCATGCCCGGAGTCCTCGATGATGTGAAGCCGGGTGCCCGGCCACGCTTTTGCCAGTTCCCAAGCTGTCTGCACCGGACTGCCCATGTCGTGTCGGCCATGGACCAGCACGGCCGGGATCCCGGCCAGCTTGTGGGCATTGCGCAGCAGTTGGTCCTCCTTCAGCCAGGCGCTGTTGCTGAAGAAGTGGGCGCAGATCCGTACGAACGCGATCTGCGCGTCGACCTCGCGGTTGCTGTACATGCCGGGGACGCCATTGGGCTCATTCGAGATGACCGCGTCCTCCCATGCGAGCCAGCTGGCAGCGGCCTCTTCCCGGATCGCCCGGTCGGGGTTCTCCATCACCCGCGCGTAAGCCGCGAGCAGGTCGCCGCCCCGTTCGCTCTCGGGAACGCCATCACGGAACCGATCCCACGCCTCGGGGTAGAACCGCCCAGCGCCCCGGTAGAGCCAGTCGGTCTCCGCGCGGCGGGTCGTCGTCACCGCTTGAAGGACTATCTCGCTGACCCTCTCGGGGTGCTGCTGCGCATAGGCCAGGATGAGCGTCGAGCCCCAGGAGGCCCCGTTCAGCAGCCACTTCTCGATGCCTAGACGCTCGCGCAGCCGCTCCATGTCGTCGACGAGGTGCTGCGTGGTGTTCAGGCTCATGTCCGTCGCCGGGTCACTGGCGTGCGGGGTACTACGACCGCAGTTGCGCTGGTCGAAGCGGATCACGCGGTAGCGCTTGGGATCCCAGGCCCTCGTGGACCGACGCTGGGCACCGGACCCCGGGCCGCCATGGACGTTCAGGGCGGGCTTCCCCTCGGGATCGCCGAGTTGTTCGTAGTAGATGCGGTTGCCGTCGCCAGTGTCGAGAAATCCAGAGTCGTAGGGATCCGTCGGAGGGTAGAGATCGACCATAACGGTCGATCCTACGAGGGTGACCAAGGCCGCTCCGGGTAAATGCCAGCTACAGCAACGTTTTTGACACTCTCTCGAGTCGGTGCACCCAGGTCCTTGAAGCGGCCCCATGCCTGGCCAACCACCCCGTCCCGTTTGGCCAACAAGGCGGTCCCGATGGCCAACTGTCGCGTCCCGGCACATCCAGACGTCCCGCGGCCGGGTTGCTCTACAGCTTGCCGTACAAGGTGCCCTACGAGTTGCCCCACGAGTTGCCGTACGAGTGGCCCTACGAATTGCCTCGCCGCTGGTGCCCCGCAGGGAAACACCGCAGGTCAGTGCTGGTGGTCATGGGGGTGTGAGTCCGCCGACTACTTCCCTGTGGACCCTTCGGGGGTTCAGGGACACCCGCCCGTCACCCCTTTGACTGCCAGACTGCCGATCATGACGAATTCCGAGCGGCGCCCGCTGTGGCGTCCCTTCTCCGAGTCCCCCACCGACCCGGCCGCCGTCCAGGCGTCGCCCGCGGCCCGGCTCACCGCGGTGGAGCGGGCCCCCTTCCTCGAACCCGTAGAGGCTCCGGCTCCGCGGGCTGTCCCCGGCATCCGCCGCCCGCTGGGCCCCGGCGGCCTGGCCACCCCGGCCGCCGACAGCTGACCACCCACCACGAAGCGTCGGCTGGGACAGCGAACTGTCCCGGACGGCACCTTCGTCACGCCTTCCCGCTCAGGGGGTCACCAGTCCATCCGGGGGCCGGTGTAGTCGTCCCGAGGTGGTTCCGCAGGTCGGCGGGGGTTGACCAGCCGCCAGAACGGTGTAGTGTCCGTCGGCTTCGCGGTAGCCCTGACGTTGGTCGCCCGCGTTGTTGCCGGGTTTCTGGGGGGCTTGACCGGCGTGCTCGCTCCCCTACCGTGCGGTGCCACGGACCCGCCCCGGCCCTGCCTGGGGCGCCGCACCACTGCACGTCATCGTGTGCGGCTGCGTCCGTCCAGCCACCCACAACTCGGAGGGGAACCATCATGACCACGCGCACTTCACGGCGGCGGCGCCCGGCACCGCGCACCAGCGGGACCACCCGGCGGTCCCAGGCTCCGGCGCAGCCGCAGCGGCCGGCCTGGCGCGATCCGGGCCGGATGCTCGGCTCAGTGCTGTCGAACACCGGCGCCGGGGCGATCCTCACCTCGCTGGCCTTCCTGGCGCAGCACGTCGAGGTGACCTGGCGCTGACGCCGGGTCCGGGGCCGGTCCGCGGACCGCTCGGGGTCTCGGACGCGGACCGGCCCCTCCACGGTGCGCGAACACCGGCCCCGGCGCAGCCCGGACTGGGCCGAGGCGGTGTCAGCCAGCAGTGCCGACATCTTTCCCGACCTCTTCGGCCGGTTCCGGCGTCAGTCCGGTGGGGTCGGGGGTAGTCGTGGCCGGCTGGATGACCGCCACCGCCTGGTCCGTGCCGACGGTCGTGTCGGCGGTGTCCTCGCGGGAGGTCCCCTGCGTCCAGGCGGCCAGCGCCTTGACCATGGCCAGCACGAACTGCTGGTTCCCCTGCGGGCAGTGCGGCTCACGACACAGGTCCTGAACCATCTCCTGGGTCAGGCACAGCTCGAACCGGCGTCCTTCGGCGACCACGAGTACCTGGTGCTCGTGGTCGGAGCTCTCCACCCGTACCTCGGTCTCCAAACCGAACAGGGAAAGGCGGCCCGCCAGGTCCAAGACCGTGCCGTGCGGCACCGCGACGCCGAGCAGAGAGGATGCGAACGCCTTCGGCGGATCCCATTCCGACACGTCCCGGAACAGCGCGGGGACGGTCACCGGGGCGGAGGTGCACTCCGCCAACAGCGCGCCCAGCGAGAAGCCCGCACCGGCGCACGACTTCCTGGCGGCCTCTTCGCGAGCGAGCGCGGCGTAGCGGCGGCCGGACTCCCGTTGGATGGCACGGAGCCCCTGCTTGCGCTTGCGGTCCATCGTCATGACACGTTCCTCCCACGGCACGCCCACGCCCGCGCCGCAGCAAGGCGGTCAGGACAAACACAACTGGAGTGCCGCGCGAGTCCGAGACCCTTGTCCACGGACCGGGGCGTGGGTGCTGTCCGGCCGGGAATCTGGCAGGCGCGCCTGCCGCGCGCACGACATAGCGCATCCACGCGATGCGAACAGTGCCTGACAGAACGTCAGCCGACCCGGTCAGCATCATGGCGAGCCCGACCGGGGTCGCCCGGGATCGCGGGGAGGCCCCCGGCCGGCCACGCGTCAAGGCGTGTCGCCAACCCAGTCCCAGCGCAGAGGATCCTGGGCTCTCGGCTCGTAGTGAGCCCGCCCGCCCGGACCGTGCCGGCCGATCTCGGTGAGCAGCGCGGCGCCGTCGGCCAGGTCCTCGGAGCTCCAGCCGGTCACGTCCAGGAGCAGGCCGTCCAGCGGCCCGGCGCACAGTTCCCGGTATACGTGGCCCGGCTGCGGGCCGGGGTCGGGGTCGTCGTGATCCGCCCCGTACACCCGGCCCCGCATGAGTTCCTCGTCCATGCCGAGCAGCGTTTCAGGCGCCACCGACGCTGCCGTACGGTCGTCGCGCGCAACCGGCTCGCGTCGCAGCTGATCCGCCATTCGCTGCAGGTCCTCCTCCGCCCGGATGAGGCGGTACCTGACGGGGTCGACCGTCCTCATTGCCTCGCGGTGCAGCGCGTGGAAGTCAACCACGGCAGGCGTGGCCGTCTCCCCCGCGAGTTCCAGCAGCCGCACGATGAAGTCCCACGGGGGAAGCCGCTGGCCGTTGAGATACCGGGACACCGAGCCCGGGTCGTAGTGCAGGTGCACCCCCAGAAGCCGTACGGACATTCCGAGCCTGCCGACCAGGTACCTGAGGGCCTGCGCCAGTTCATGGCGCTCGGGGGGCACATCGTCGGGGATCACACCGAATCGGACACGAGGGACGTCGTGCGAGCTCGCGGCCGCCGGTTCTGCCTCTGACGCGCCAGCCGCGCGTTCGCTTGCCGCCCGCAGCCGCTGCTCAGTGGCCCTCATATCCTGCTCGGTCCGCAGGCGCCTCCAGGCCGCGCGCCACTCCTCAAGCGCACCCGCACGGTCGAAGCTGACGTTCCTGCTCACCCCGCCGATGGCCAAGCAGCCGCAGACCACGACGACGACGGCGTGCACGGTCGGCAGAGTAAGGCGCGCCGGATCCAGTGCGTCACACAGGGTGCTGCGCGCGGCGGGGCCGCAGCCAAACTTCTCCGCCGCTCTGGCGATCCGCTCGTAGGACGGGTTGCCGGCCCAGATCTTGAGTTCCCGCAGGCACTGGACGAACTCGGCCACGCCCCCGGCGTCGCGGGGGCAGGGCGGCGCCGCCGAGACGCGGTAGGGCGCAGCTGCGACTCGGCGGGTGCTGGCGATCATCCACTGCTCGGTCCAGTACTGCCGGTCCGCGCCGCAGGCCTGCGCGTAGGCGAGGGTGACGTCCAGGCTCGGCAGCCGGTGGCCGGCGGCCGCCTGGGAGAGCGTGGCGATAGAGTACCCGGCTCGGCGGGCCATCTTCTTGTAGGCGGGATTGCCCGCTTCCTTCCTCACCCGGCGCAGCTCCCGTGCGAGGGTGGAGTAGGGAGCGGTGGGGTCGATGGGCTTTTCGGGTCGGGCCATGCGCACCTCCTCGCGCTGGCACGGTGGTGCCGCTGACGCGGCACCACCGTGGTCGGGCGATCGGGTCAGGCGCGGGTGAGTTCGCGCGCGGCGGCGCCCACCGCGAGGACCGCCGCGACGGCGGAGGAGATGTCGTACCCGAGGACGACCAGCACAATGACGATGACCCCGACGGGGACGATCGCCGGGATCGCGTGCGGGTCGGGCAGGCACTGCTCTCCCGGGCGGTTGGGCATGGCGAAGGCGGTCTTGTACACGGTCACGTGATCACAGTCCTTGGTCCGGACGGATTTTGATGGGCTGTCACGGGATGCCGCCCATGACCCGACCACGATGGCACGCGCTAGACAGCCCTCCAACCCTTCCGGGGTGCGCGGTTCTTCACCGCCATCCGAGTTGACCCGCCGCCCGTTGCCGACCGCTGGCAACCAGTGCAAAGTGGTGCTCCGGTCGGCAGCTGAACAACTCGAGCAAGGCCCCAGGTCACAGGGCCGGGTTGTTTGACGATGTCCGGTTGCATCCGACTTTCAGGTTGCCCCTTCCGCAACCTTCGCCGTGATTCGATGGTGGACGCGTTGCCAGCCGACAACGGTCCGGCAGCATAAGGCGGCTCACCTCCTGGTCCGGACGGTGACCGAACCGCAAGTCAGAGCGCGCTTCCTGTATGCCGCAGGAGCCCTCTACGCCGTCGGCGGTGCCGGACACTCCGGCACCGCCGATCGTGCTTCCAAACAACCTGGGTCCGGGGCGGGCGTGGAAGCTGTGGCACGGCCGGTGGCGGCCCGTCAGGCCAGCATCCGGTCTGCGGCCGCGAGGGCCTCCAGGCGCGCCTGCCGCTGGAGCCGCGCGGCCTGCCTGTGCTCGGGGCAGAGCAGGAACTGCCCCTCACACTGCAGGCAGCCGACCGCTCCGGGCACCGGGACGACGGCGCCCTGGTGCGAGTCGCGCAGAACGCCGACCATGCCGCGCAGCTCGGCCATCAGGGCCCCGTGACGCCTCCAGCTGCCCGCGCAGCCGGTCCAGCTCGTCGGTGACCGCCTGGTCCTCGGCCACACCCGCGCGGCGGCCTGGCCCTCGACGAGACGCGACGCGGGCAGCGGCTTGGGTCAGCTCAGGGTGCCGTTCACGGCTTCGAAGAGCCCCTCGAACCGGGCGAGCGTCGTCTCGCTCAGGCTCTGCATAAAGGTGCTCCGCTGTCGGAGAAGAACCTCAGCGGGACGCCCGTGTTCGGTGAACGGTTGTCCGGTGGCGCGACCGATACGGGCGATGATCCGGTCCGCCCCGTTGAGATCGGCGACCTTCAGACTGGTACCGAAGGCGGTGTTGTAGAGCTTGAGGTAGTCGCCCGGGCTGAAGAGGTCCTCAATGTCGCTGGGATCGATGCCGCTGAACGTGTCGGTCAGCAGAAGTCGCTTCTTGGACAGGAGGCCGCGGTCGGCCAGGTTCTTCAGTTTGGTGACACCGGACGGGCTGCCGTCGATGAGAACGGTGACCTGGAGGGCGCGGCCGACCAAGGCGACGAAGGCGGGGATGTTGGTCGCGCCGCCGGCCGGAAGCACCCGCCAGCGGGGGTCGAGATGGGCGCGGCCGATCTCCTTGAGGTGGTCGCTGAACAGCGTGAGGTAGGTGAAGTCGCTGGTGCCCTCGACCAGGAGGTTGTCGGGTCCGACGAACAGGTTCTGGGCGATGTCGTAGCCGAGGGCTGCTTCGAGGGGGAAGAGGGAGTCTCCGGCCACGGCGAGGGCTTCGTCGGTGACGACGGCTCCGGTCGCCGGTCCTCGGTCTTCCACGATGCGCACCCGGTCCAGGTGGGCGACGTCCACCATGAAGGGGGAGTGCGTGGTGTAGACGACCTGGGCGTGCGGGGCGAGGCGTTCCTCGATGAAGCGAAGGAAGTCGGCCTGGGCCTTCCCATGGAGGGTCAGTGCGGGCTCGTCGAGGAGGACGACCACGCCGTGGGGGTAGTCCTCGAACTCGGAGAAGGCGGCCAGGAAGCTGAAGAACCACTGAAAGCCACTGGAACGCTGGCCGAAGTTGTTGGTGAAGCCGTGCCTGCGGTCCTTGACCCGGACGTCCAGATAGCGGGCGACCGCCGCCTGACCGTTGGGAGTGTTCTGGGTGGTCTTGTCGATGTCGATCTCGACCGACAGATCCGGGTTCTGGGTCCAGTACTCGAAGACTTCCTCCGAGAGCTGGTTGCTGACCGCCTCCAGCTCGGCCTTGCGTTCCTCGAAGTTTTCCTCGGTCAGCGCGCCCGTATTGGTGTCCGCGAGCCGCAGGAGGGCACGCGCGGTCTGCAGAGCCGTGGCACCGGGCTCCTCACCGCCCCCCAGCGCTTGAAGATCAATGCGTCCGGGCAGCGTCTGGTACTCACCGAAGTAGAAGAACTTAGGCAGACGCGCCCGCAGAATCCCGACGACACGGTGCCAGGTGCTTCCCGCCTCAGCGAGACGGGCCCGTGCAGCCGAGGCGACGCTCTGGACCTGCTCAGCGGTGAACGAGCCGTCCTCCGGTTCAGTCAGGGACTCCGCCTGTTCGGCGAGGTCGTCGAGGCACTTGTTGCTGGCAAGGACGGTGCGCAGCGCATCGGGAGCTCCGGTGTCCTTGAGTACGTTGACGCAGGCGGCACTTCCGTCCAGATCAACTGTGACGGTCGCCCGCTTTTTGTAGGACAGGCTCATCTGGAAAGAGCGGCTGGTGACGACACCCGGTCCGAGCTCGTCCTCCACCGCTTTGAGGTCTTCATCGCTCAGCTCGAACACGCAGGTGATCGGCTTGACCTCGTCGAGATCGGACGCCTTCCGGTCCTTGATCAACCGCCACCGGGGGTAGTCCTTCGAGACCTCGAACACATCGTTCGGGTAGACCGGGTTGAAGCGGTAGAGCGCTGACAGTAGCGCGGTCTTCCCGCTCTCGTTCTTGCCGACCAGGCAGGTGACGTCAGGCTGGATGGACACCTTCCCGCTGTCGACGATGTTGCGGAAGAGGCACGCGTGGACGTGTGTGAGATGCATCACGCAAGTGTGGCGAATTGTCTGATCTGCGACTAGTGGTTTTGCCATACCAATGGCTGCCCGCAGGTTCCGAGTCGTGGCCGAGGGCTTGCGCCTTTCCTGAACCCGGCAATTTCGCCGCTGATAGTCGACCGCTGGCTCTGCCAGTAGCGGGGCGCTCTCCTGGGCGGCCTTCCACTGGCTCTTGCTGGTGCTGCGCAGGTTCGGCGGTGGGCCGCTGACCTGCTAATATTCTCTTCGTCGCGAGGGAGATGATTCCTCGTCAGGCGTCAGCGGTGCTACCAGAGCACGTCCTACTTTCAGTAGGGAGAGTCCGTGCAACCCGGGCCTGGCGCTCCACTGTCGGACGAGGTCCGGTGCCCACTCGGGCGCCGGGCCTCGTTCGCGTTTTCGGGCGGTCTGCCACCAGCACGTTAGCGGCCTCTGGGACCGACTGGCCTCGTACGTAGTCCTAAGGAATCCGGCAGTGCCGCGTACGGCGGCAGTGGGCGGGCGGCCCCTCGTGACCGCGCCCGGCTCCTATCTGCTTCCGGCGCTCATCTTCGGGCCCGGCACATCGGGACCGGTCCGCTGCCCGCTCGGGGGTTCGGGCGCGGACCGGTCCTTTCAGTGTGTGCGGTCGGGCGCAGCGGTGCCGCTGGTGTTGGTCCGGGTGGTGTTCAGGGGGTGTCCCCCTGCCAGTCCCAGCGGGAAGGGTCCGTGAGGCGGGGTTTGTAGTGGGCTCGGCCGCCGGCGCCGTACCGGCCGATCTCGGTGGCCAGCGCGGCGCCGGCGGTGAGCTGGTCGGCGGGCCAGCCGGTGACGTCCAGCAGGAGGCCGTCGAGTGGCCCGCCGACGAGCTCGCGGTATTCGTGCCCCGGCTGGGGGCCGGGGTCGGGGTCGTCGTGGTCGGCTCCGTAGACCCGGCCTCGCATCAGCGCCTCGTCGTCCATGAAGCTCAGCATTCCAGCCGCCACCGACACCACACGGGCGGATCCGCGGGGCCGTTCACTACCAGGCCGGTTCGGCGCCGCACGGCCGCGCCCTGGCCGGGTGCTCGGGGCGTAACGAACGGTAGGAGGCGCGGGCACGGACGCCCACGTGGATGTCCGTGCCCGGGTTGCTTCATCCGCTACCGAGGGCTGGCGGGCGTGGTGGCGTTAGCGGGCGTGGCGGCGCAGGAGGACCTTGAGGACCTCCCGGGCGTCGCGGCGGCGGTCGGCACTGCGGGCGGCGACGGCGGTGACGGCCGCGGCGGTGATCGCCACGGCGTACCAGGCGGTGCCGGCTGCGGTGATGAGCGCGGCGTTGTGCAGGACGGGGGACACGGGTGTTCTCCTGGTCGGGTCGGTGGCTGGGCTACTGGCGGAGGAAGCCGTGCAGGTGCCCGGCATGGGACGGCGATGCCGAAGCCATCGTCTTTCGCGGACGGTGTCGGCCGTGCTGCGCAGCTTGTGGTGTCGCCGGACGGGCCATGCTGGCCGAGGGCGAGGGCCGGGAGACTCTCCCGTCCGGTGGTTCGACGGGAGAGCCGGGGCCGGCGGCCGGTCAGCGGCGGCTGGTGAAGGCGGACAGGGTGTCCACCAGGCCCTGGTCGGGAAGGCCCGCGATCCCGTCGGTGCCGTCGGTGCCGTCGGGCCCGTCTGCCTCGGTCCCCGTGTCGCGGTGGATCAGCCGCTCGATCGCGGCGAGCAGGTCGGCGTCCGGCTGCGCGGCCGTGGTGCCGTAGGCGTCGGCGTTCTTGGTGAACAGGGAGAGCAGCCGGAAGTAGTTGTCGACCGGCGGCAGGCTTGGGCGGACGGTGTCGCTGGCTTCGCCCGCGCCGGTGGGCAGGGTGGCGCGTTCGAACCAGGTCTGGGCCTCGCCGAGGTCGCCGTGGTGGAGGTTGTACAGGTACAGGCAGTAGGCGGCCGTGCGATTGTCGGCGCCGGCGGCGTAGCCCCACCAGAAGTCGGCGCTCCTCGGGTGCCCGGTGAGTAGCAGCAGGCATCCGAAGACGAGGGCGCCGTCGCCTCCCTCGCCCTCCCGGGCGAGGGAGGCGATCTGGTGGGGGGCGTCCGCGCGGTTGATGACCCACCGGGACAAGGAGTTGAGCTTGGGCCAGGCGGCCGCCTTCGCCTCCCACCAGCCCGGCTGGGCGTACGTGCCAGCGCCGAAGTCCGCGTAGTCATTGGCCAGGCGCCGCAGGCCCTCGGCCTGCCAGCCCGGCGGGCGCGGGCGGCGCCGGGCCCGGGCGGCGGCGCCCGCGGCGGCGAGCATTGCGTCGAGGTCGAGCGGGGCGTCGGTGCCCTTGTCGATCACCTGGTCTCCTTCGTGGGACGGGGCCGCTGGGCCCGGGGACGGGTGGAGCGCTGCGGTGCGCCGGTGAGGGTGTCCTCGGGCAGACCGAGGTCGCGGCGCAGCTGCTGTCGGGCGCGGCGGTGGTGGTGGTCGACTGTCACAGGCTTGATGCCCAGCAGCCAGGCGATCTCCTCGCGGCTGCGCTCCATGAAGTGCTTGAGCACGATCACGTCGAACTGGCGGGGCGGCAGCTGCGCTATGGCCTGGCGCAGCTCGTCGGGCTCGCGGGAGAGCCGGACGCGGCTGCGGATCATCGCGTGGCCGAAGGTCATTTTCCAGAAGAAGGATGGCGCGCCGGCGGGCCCCTCGGGCCTGCTCAGACGGCGCTTCTCGTAGGCGACGGCGGCGCGCAGCACGTCCCAGGCGGCCTCCATGAAGGAGCGCTCTACGAGCATGTCGTCCCAGGTCACCAGGATGTACAGGAAGACCTCGTGGATCAGCTCCCAGGCCGCCCCGGTGTCGGCGAGGCCGACCTCGGCGTACTCCAGGTAGGTCTCGCTCTGCGCGAGGTAGAAGGCCTCGAACTCGATCGGCAGGGCGTAGGAGCGGGGCGCCTGCCAGGGCGGGGCGTCCCAGTCGTACCAGGCGTCGGGCCCGGTGCCAGTGGAGAAGATCTCGCCGCCGCTCATGCCGCACCGCCAGTGCTCTCGCGGTGCCCGGTACTCGGCTCCAGCGGCCCGGCGCAGGCCGGCCGCCCGGACCGCGCGGAGCCGGCGCGGCCCCGGGGGTCCGCCTGGAGCACTCGACCAACGGTGGTGTTCAACTCGCCTCGCTTCACTCACAGGACAGGGAGAGGGACGGTGGCCCGGAAGTTCCCGGACGCCCCGTCAACCAGCTAAGTGGGTACGAGAGCTGAACACTCATGCGCTTCGCGACGAATTCACCGACCGGGTGCGGCCGGACACGACCAGTGATCAAACTACCGCTGGGTAGGGACGGTTGCCGAACGCAACTTTGCTGATCACCGCAGTGTCGAGACCTCCCCGGCCGCCCGATCCGCCACCGACACCTGGGACGACCCGCCCCAGTGATCTGTCTCACACCGGTGCGACCGTAGGCCCTGGCCGGACAACTCGGCTCGCCGCAGCGCAAGTTGTGACGCGGATGTCGAGCGATCAGCGGCGCTGCACTGCGGCCTTGCGGTTGATGATCCCGGCTGCGGTGTACGCGCTTCTCCCCCTACCCGACGAACGTTGCTCCCGTAACCGATGCGGCTCTCTTCCGCTGGGTCGCCGTTCGTCACCCCAACGTCCCTGTGCGATGTGACCGATCGCGACAAGCACCGATCGCACGCCAGCAGGGAAGGAACCTCCGAGACGTCCCCTTCGGGCATCGAGTAGTCGGCGGTGAGGCCCTCGGGAAACGGGGCCACCCAGTCCACCGTCCGCACCCTGATCTCGCTCTGAGCTGCCACAGCTGGCCGGTGGTGGCGCCCGCAGGCAGTACCTACTCGATCGCCGACATGCGAAGGCCTTCCTAGCTGCTCGAATCCGATGGATCTGGCCCGTGGTCCGCCACGGGATGGGAACGGCACATCCCGAATCCGGCACGGCCTCCCTGCCATGAGGACTGGGCTGGCCTGTCCCCTAGCGGTTCAGCGCAGGCCGCGCCACACGGGCTGGCGCAATCTGCCGGCGTCGGTGAGCTCGAGGAACTCGACGTCGGCGCGCATCTGGGGACGGACGAACCGGACCACGGTGCCGCGCGGCAGTCCCAGCCCGGCGGCGGCGGTGAAGGGGGACACCGGTGAGGAGATGCGGCGCAGGGCGGCGGCCAGTGCGCGCCGCTCCGCCCCGGCGAACCCGGTGCCGACCGAGCCGACGAACATCAGCCGGCCTTCGGCTTCGGCGGGGACGCCGACCAGGACGGCGCGTACGGAGGCGTCGCCCGGACCGCCGGGCAGCCACCCGCCGATCACGACCTCGGCGGTCCTCAGGTGTTTGATCTTGACCCAGTCCCGGGACCGCGTGCCCGGCCTGTACGGGGAGTCGGACCGTTTGGCGACGACACCTTCTAGTGCGTGCTCCCGTGTCCATCCGTAGGCCTCGGCCACCGAGTCCCACGCCGGCGGGCGACGTGCGGCAGCCTCACCTGTGCGGATCCCCGAGGGCTCATGTCTCCAGGGTGCAACTGCCCAAGCCCGCGACGAGGCTGGATGCGGCCGGTCGGCCGACACCGCCGCCGGCCGGGGTGCCGCGTACGAGCCTCGTACGGCGTTCGGCAGCCGAACTTCGCGTGGTGCCGTCGCCGGCCACGGTGAGGCGCCCGCGGGCCGACCTCCCCTGGTGCTCAGCCCCTCGGATGACGACTTCGTGGGACGCTCGCGAGGGCGTGACCTGATGGCCGCCGGTCATCGCGCGGTGTCGTGCGTTTGTTCAGAGTCGGCGCAGGACGGCGACGACCTTGCCGAGGATGGTGGCGTTGTCGCCGTTGATGGGCTCGTACGCCGGGTTGTGCGGCATCAGCCAGGTCCGGCCGGCCTCGCGCTTGAGGCGTTTGACGGTGGCCTCGCCGTCGATCATCGCGGCCACGATGTCGCCGTTCTCGGCGACGGGCTGGCGGCGCACGACGACGGTGTCCCCGTCGCAGATGGCCGCGCCCGCACCGCTCATGGAGTCGCCGGACACGGTGAGGGCGAACAGCTCGCCGCCGCCGACCAGCCGGCGGGGCAGGGAGAAGACGTCCTCGACCGTCTGCTCGGCCAGGATCGGCCCGCCGGCGGCGATCCGGCCCACCAGGGGGACGGGGACGGCGCCGGGCGCCGCGGCGTAGGCCGGCGTGGCGGGTGCCTGGGGGCGGTCGGCGGTGACGCGGTAGGCGCGGGGGCGCTGGGAGTCCTGGTAGAGGACGCCCTTGCGGGCGAGGGCCTTGACCTGGTGGGAGACCGAGGAGGTGCTGGACAGGCCGACGGCCTGGCCGATCTCGCGCATGGACGGCGGGTAGCCCCGGCGCTGGACGCTGTCCCGGATGACCTCGATCACCCGGCGCTGGCGCGCGGTGAGCCCGTCGGCGTCGATGCCGGTGATGCCCTTGGGGCGGCCGCCGGCGGCGCGCTGTGTGCTGGTGTCGGCCATGGTGCCCTTCCGGTGGTGCGGGTGGTCACCGTATCCCGCGTGCGGCGGGCCGGTCACCGGGTCTGTGTCGCTGACCTGCGCGAACGCGGGCCGGGTCGCTGGTTCGACGGTCATCGGAAGTCCCTGCTGCGGGCGCCGGGGGCGAGGGTGAGCGGGGTGAGGCGGGTGGCGACGAGGTTGATGGCGCCGTCCCGGCGTTCGGCGGTGCCGTGGACGAGCAGGCCGGCGGCCTGGGTGGCGGTGCGCCG
>NZ_JBVISA010000071.1:0-15310 GCF_055575755.1 Kitasatospora sp. NPDC034035
TCCGCTGCCTAATCAGACGGGCTTGGACCCTCTACCGCTGGGATACCCGGCCTCGAAGCCCCCGCATCCGATGACCTACTGGCGGACGCCCTAAGAGCCAGCAGGAGATCTCGGTCCAGGTCCGGCAACAGCACAGAGCACATCGGGGCCACATCACGGACCACGGCCGCCGGGCACGGGATACCGAAGGCGGCCAGCTCGGCCGTCAGCGTCCCGGCGACGGCACGAGCCCCGTCCCTGTCGACAGCGTGTGTGACGGTGCCGAACTCGATGCCGATCTCCTCGACCAGGCCGGTGGCAATGACCTCGGCGGCCATCCCGCGCAACCTCGGGTCCGCGATGGCGTCCAGAGCGCCCCGCGGGGTGAACCGGAGGGTGTCGACGCCCGGCGGCGCCGGATGCCTGACGGTACGGCGATGTGTCACGGTGATACTCCTGCGCTGCCTCGAACCAATACCCTTCGCTCAGGTAACGGCGCCAAGACCCGATCGGCACGGTCTCCGGGCACGAGCGCGCCGATCTCGGTGATCAGCGCGGCGCAGCAGGGCGAGGGCCGTGTCGGCGTCGGGGCAGCGCAGGGGTTCGCCGCTGGCGGCGTTGGCGACGAGGCTGCTGTCGATCAGGGCGGTCCAGGTGCCGCGCTGGACGTCGTACTCCTCGATCCTGCCGACGGGGTGGCCGGCCTGCTGGAGTTCCTGGACGCCCGGGTGGTCGGGCCAGGTGAGCAGGAAGAGGCCGTCGCCGAGCGGGGAGCGGTTCGGTGCGCCCAGGCCGCGGGCGCTGGGTGTGCTCCAGCCGGTCGGGCGCTTGAGGGCCAGGCGCGGCACGCCGGCCACCGCGCGCTGGGCGCGGAGCCGGTTGGTGTGGGCGCGCTGGAGGGCGTCCAGGGCGTCGCGACGGTGCGGTGGGTGCGGGCCCCGCTGGCTCGGTCGGTCAGGATCACGGCGGCCCGCTCATCCCGGCACTCGGCGGCGATGTGCCCGGCCTGGCCCACGGGCTGTCCGGCAGCGGCGCGGTCCAGCCGATCGGCCGGCCCCGGTGGAGCAGCTGGTGGACGTCCTCGGCCTGCGGGTCGTCCCAGGAGGCCGCCAGCCAGCCCTCGCCGAGTGTCGGGCTCACGGCCGCAGGGAGACCCGCGTGACCAGAGCCCTCACCGTCACCGGCCTTGGCCTGGACTTCCCCCACGCTGTTCAAGCCGCGCGCATCCTGCGACACCGCACCGACCTCACCACCGGCAAGTGCAGCCGCCAGACCGTCTACGCGATCACCGACCTGACCTCGCAGGAAGCCTCGCCCGAGCAGCTCGGCCGACTCGCCAGATCGCAGTGGACCATCGAGAACCGGCTCCACTTCATCCGCGACACCACCTTCGCCGAGGACGCCTCCAAGATCCGCAAGGGTCACGGCCCGGAGAACATGGCAACCCTGCGGAACCTTGCGATCAACGCCCTCCGCACCGCCGGGCACCGCAACATCGCTGCCGGCCTCCGCCACGCCTCCTACGAGCCCTTCACCCGCCCGCTCGACCTCCTGGGCATCGCCTGACCAGCGAACTCACGAGATCACCGGACTTTGCAACACCCCTGCCGCCGGATGCGGTCGTGTGTGCCACGACGCGCCCACCGCATTGCGCCGGCCGGACACCGTCCGGCGCAGTGCGGGGATGTCAGAGGTGGCCGGGGAAGGAGACGGTCAGGGTGTTGCTCTCCTTGACTTCGTGCTCGATGAAGTGGAGCGCTTACCTGTCTGTCACGGTGTGGTCGGGCAGCTGAAGTTGATGTTGTCAGCCCAGTAACTGCCGCCGAAGATGTCAACCTTGGTGCCGGCGCCCCCTGGGCCGGCGTGCGGGTTGGTGGCGTTCGCGCAGTATGCGGCCTGGGCGACTTGGAGGGTCGGGTACGGGCCCAGCTTTGCGGTGAACTGCAAGGGGACGTCAGCGCCGCCCTGGTCGGCGCATTTGCCGCCGTCGATGAAGTCGCAGGTGCGTTTGCCGGTGACGTCGTCGGGGGTGCCGACGAGGATGTTCCCTGGATCGGCGACGTTGGTGAGGATGAAGACGTAGTAGGACGGGCTGGAGGACGTCTCACTCGGGGTTTGCGTCGTCGGCGTCTCACTCGGAGTTTGCGTCGTCGGCGTCTCACTCGACGGCTGAGGCACCGCACAGATCTCCGTCTGCTGCGGCAGCAGGCCGTCACCGTGGGGCGCCGCCACACCGGACTCCCCGGGCAGCGGCGGGCGTGCGGCACCCCGGGAGGCGGGGACCGAGTTGACGTAGTCCACCACCTCCCGCGTACGGTCGCCGATCTGCTTGGCGGAAGCCGAGCCGCAGTACAGGTAGTTGGCCAGGTAGTGGATGTCGAAGCGCGACTTGACGCTACCGTCGTAGACGACCTGCGGCGCAGCGGCCTCGACTGTGGGGTCGACATGGGAGATCTGTCCACCGGGCACATTGGCGATCTCCATCAGGAGCCAGTCCCAGTTGAACATGACATAGCGTGTGGGGTTGGTGTTCAGTTCCTGGCCGGTGCCGAACGGCGGGGCGATGAAGACCGCCCCGACCGGCGCCCCCGCACCGATCCTGGACAGCGCGTTGCGCAGATAGAGACCGCCCTCGCTATGCGAGATCAGCACAACGCGCTTCCCGCTCTGGAGATCCTTGTGCACGGAGTCCAGCAGCATCGCGTTCACCGGATCGGACGCGAAGTTCGGGTCCAGTGTCTTCTGCATGAACAGCTTGCCGACGTCGGCAATCATCCTCTGTGGCAGCGCGACCGCACCGGCAGCGCTGAGCACGCAGACGGCCTTCACCAGTTGCTCGGTCTCTGGAACGGGGTGGTTGGCGGTGACGGCCTGTGCATGCTGGCAGGCGTTGTAGGTGTACCACGCGATGTCGGCACCGGACGCGTTGAAGATCAGATTGACGTTCACAGGAAAGCCCAGCATCTGAGTGAGTGAGCTCTCCAGCAGGCCTTTACCCTCCCCCGCCGAGACAGCGTCGTTGAGGACACCGTTGACGAAATAGAAGGACAGGCCTGCGCCAGCGTTCGGCGTGTCGCGGTACGCCGCGGGCTGTTCCCCCCGGCCGTGGCCGGATGGGGCCGCCGCACCGAGCGTCGGCGCGGCGGGCGCCGAGGAACCACCGGCAGGCAGGATGTGCCCGTTGAGGACGGCGTTGTTGGCCAGATAGGTCTTCCGGCCCTGCGGGGTGCTCAACTGCTGCAGCTGCCAGTTCACCAGCTCGATGCTGAGGGAGTCCTCGCTGATTCCCGTCATCGCTGCCGACACGCCCTCGAAGGCACGCTGAGCCTCGTCGGGTCCAAGCGGCTTCTGCAAGGCGGCGAGGCGCTGCCGCAGCATCGCGATAGCAGCGGACGGTGAGCTCGCCTTGGACGACGCACCACCGCCAGGCGCGGAGGAGGAGCAGCCTGCTGCCAGAAGCGCCGCCGTAGTGACCGCTGCCGCGGCACGGATACGACGACGATGGCTGGCTTGGATGAACGGCATGGTTCCCCTTGGGTCGTCGTCGTCCGATGCCTGCGGACGACCTGCCCCGAGCCGTTCGGGCGCCGCGGGCGACGGATCATGGCCTCTCCACCGTCGGCCGTACGGCCGGGAACCTCAAGCGGGGTGGGCCACCCAGGTCCTGCACGGCATGTTGATCCGCCTGAAAGGGGAGTAGCCCCTGCCCGGCGTAGGCGGTGCGCAGCCCGTGCCCGCGAGGTGGGCTTCGTGGACAGCTTCTCCCTCGCCATCCACGACAAGGGGGACCGATACGCTCAGCTGCTGCGCAACCTGCCTCCTGGGCTCAGCGAATGGGCGGTCCATGCCGGTCTGGGCGATGTGAAGTCGCGGGCCATCGACGATGGATGGCTCGTGCGCCGGACGGACTACGAGTTCCTGACATCGCCGCAGGCCCGTGACATCCTCCGGCAGGAAGACATACGTGTGATCGACTACCGAACAGTCCAGCAAGTCTGGGCTCACTCCACGAGCTTGCGATGAGGAGCCTGCCCGCCGTCTTCCGGGCGGCGAGCAGGCGAGCTGGGAACCGCGGCCGTCAGCTGGCCGTGCTGGATGCTTCGGCCCGGGCACGGGTGCTGGCGAGGCGGTAGGAGTCGGTGCCGGTCTTGGGTGGGGTGCTGGGCGAGGGCGGCGTGCAGAGTCGATCCGGCCTGCCACGCCGCGGCGTGCACGACGGGCTGCAGCGCGCCGTCCAGGCCGCTCCGGGTGGACGACCCGCCCGTCGACCAGGGCCACCCAGCCGTCGAGGTCCTCGACGTCGCGCTCGGTCCAGCCGCGGGCGAGGCCGGCGCCCTGGTGGAGGGTGCGGATGCCGTCGTGGCCGGTCCAGCGCAGCCACACCGCGCCGTGCACCAGTGGGGAGTCGAGGACCGGGCGGCCCAGGTCCCGGTCGGCGGGTGCGGGCCAGCTCCGGGAGGCGGCCAGCTCCAGCCGCTCGGGTGCGGTGGCAGGGGTCGGGGCGGGTGGTGTCGGTCATCGCATGGTACCTCCGGACGTCGGGAACCAGGTGCGGACGGCCGTCCCGGCCCGAGATGGGACGGGACGGCGGGGTCTTGCGGGGCAGGTCAGCCGGTAACGGTCTCGGCGTGCCGGTGGAGGGCGTCCAGGAGCGCGTTCTGCTGATCGGTCAGCTTGCCCCCGGCCCGAACGGCAGCGCGGCAGACAGGCAGGCGGGGCGCAGCGGGCGGCCGCCCCGAACGGCAGGCACGGCAAGCAGACCGGTGAGCGGGCCGCAGCGGCGGCTAAAGCACTACAGATGATCTTGTCGGCTACGTTTCGTCCGTGACGAATCAGCAGCAGGGCGATATCCACGACATCCGTGAGTGCGGTTGGTGTGGGGAGGAGATGGCCTACCCGCCGCGGCGCTGCGAGGACAGCTGGGAGTTGTGCGCCGCGTGCGGCGCGTGCTTGTGCGACGAGGAGGGCGACGAGGTCTGCCGGAACCGGCACCCCGAGGACGGCCCGCTCTGGTCGGACGGCTCCGTCGACCCGCACAGCACCACGTACTGGACGCAGAGCAACCTCACCCTGAAGACGACCCAGCCGCTGACCGCGCTCACCGTCGAGTTGCGGATCGCCCTGACGGCCGGGGTCCAGGACACCGGCCAGTGGCAGACCCAGCCCGCCGACGCGTTCGACGTGACGGCCGGACAGGAGGGCGCCTTCCTGGTCTACCGCTGGACCCTCAAGCCCGGCCGTACCGTCCCCGCCGGCCAGCACGTCTTCGCCGGGCAGTACAACCACGCGACGGGCGGCCGAGACGCCAAGGACGACACGTACCGCGCCGACACCGACACCAGCTCCGTCTGGGGCGACTTCGCCCGCACCCACTGACCTTCTGACCGGCCCGGTGCGGCGGCGGACCGCACCGGACCGGGGCCGGGACTCTACGGGCGGTAGGTGACGTCGGCCGCGGTGTAGCGGCAGCTGCGGCCGTCGGGGCCGTCGCCGGCCTCCTTGGGCTCGCCGCTGGTGACGCCGGTGTAGCGCTGGCAGACCGTGATCCGGTGGGCGGAGTCGCCGGCGACGGTGAGGCGGGTGATGGTGGCGGTGTCGCCGAGGTTCGCGTTGATGCCCACGATCTTCTTCCCGGGGGCGGTGGCGATCACGTTGTCGATCACGACGTGCCGCTGGTACTGGGTCTTGCAGTTGCCGCACGAGCGGTAGAGCTTGCCGAAGCCCTCGACCCGGAAGTTCTTGATCACGAAGGTGCCGGGCCCGTTGTGCTGGAAGACCTTGTCCGCGGCGCCGCGCGCGCCGCCGCCGTCGACCGTCATCACCTGGTCGGCGGAGGTGCCCTTGAAGGTGGCGGCGTCCTCGCCGACGTTCTCCCACCAGACGTTGCGCAGCGTGCAGCTGCCCGCGCAGTGCACGCCGTCGGCGGCCGGGTCGCCCAGGATGACGTTCTGCAGGACGGCGCCGTCGGCGAGTTCGAACATCGCGGGCTGGTTCTCCGACTGGTCGCCCATGCCGAGCGGCCCCCTGCCGACGAAGCGCCGGCCCCCGCCGTCGAAGAGGGTGACGACCTTCTGGGTGGCAGTCAGCGGTACGTCCGCACCCTTCGGTGCCGGCCACGACGGGATCACACCCGTCGTGTTCGTGGCCGAGGCGGACGGCGTCGGCCGGGGTTCCGCGGACGCGCTCGCGGAAGCCGTCGGCGTCGCCCCGACCGAGGTGAAGGACCAACGCTTCGCCGGGGCGGAGTCGCAGGAGTTCTGCTGCACGGGCGCATCGGTCGCGGTGGAGCCGTCCTTGACGGCCAGGCACTTCCCGCTCGCCGCGTTGACGACGCGGTAGCCGCCGTCGACCGCCTTCACCGTCCAGGTCTGCGCCGCCGCGTCCGTGCACGCCTCCTGCTCGACGGCCGCACCCGCGCCGCTCTTCCCGTCCCGCACCCCGGCGCAGCTGCCGTCCCACGCGGCCGCCAGCCGGAATCCGCCGCCCGTCGCGGTCAGCCGCCAGCTCCGCGCGCCGCTCCGGTCGCACGGCCCCTGGGTCAACCGCGTTCCCTCGCCCGCGCCGTCGGCCGCGGGAGCGTCCAGGCACAGGCCGCTCGCCGCGTTGGCCAGGGTGTAGTCGCCCGGTGCCACGGCGGGTCCGGCCGCATCGGCGCTGGCCCACAGGCCGCCGACTGCGGCGGCGGCCACCAGGGCGACGGTACCGCCCAGGGCCGCGATCCTGGCGTGCCTGGGGCGTATCGCTCGCTTGCTCACGTCTCGGCTGTCCTTACCGGTACGGATTCAGGGAGCCCGGCGTCCCCTCCTCGGGTGCACCGCGCGAACGCCCCGGGTCCGTACCGTCCGCGTCGGCGTTCGTCTCCTGGTTGCCGCCGCTCGCCGAAAGGTTGCCGCACCGTCAGAAATCGTTTTCCGGCCACCATTCTCACTCGGCGGGCACGATGACCCCACCTGCAGCCAGCCGGCCACGTCGACCTCATCCATCGTCGTCCGGCCCGCTCCCGGTGGGGCGGCGTGCCGTCCCGTGCCCAACGAGCCCGGCCCGCCCAAGTGACAGCTTTAAATGGCCCGGTGGCAGCGGCCGCTGGCCGGTGCTGACGTGCAGGCCGCGGACGCTGCGGCCCATCACGTCCACTGCGCGCACCTCCCTCCACAGGCAGCGCGATCAGGTCGACGAGGACCCGCTGGGGTTGACGGGAGCTTGTCCGAGGCGGTGAAGGCACGTTCAGGGCGCAACATGGCCCTGCTCTCTTCGCCGAGTCGCCCTCCTCCCCCGAAAGGGCGCGACTGCGGAACCCCGGGGCTAACCGTCACGCTGATCCGAAGCGGCCGGTGGACCCACTCCAGGATGCCTCCCGGGCGCGGGCTCGCGCGCTGAGCGGCTGCGGGCAGGCCGAGAGTGCCGCTCCGCGCACCGGCCGACCGGCCCCAGGGCGCTGATACGCTCGCGAGATGACCACCTCCGACGGGTCGCCGTCTTCGGACGAACATGCCGACTTGTGGCTGGCGCCTGCTGAGCTGTCGTCGTGGATGTCCGTCGTTCGGCTGATCACGCGCCTTCCCTGGGCCATCGACGCCCAGTTGCAGAGGGACACCGGACTGAGCATGGTCGAGTACATGGCCCTGGCGATGCTGTCCGAGTCGCCCGGGTGGACCCTGCGGATGAGCACCCTCGCCGAGCACACCAGCACATCGCTGTCCCGGCTGTCCCACCTTGTGAAGCGCCTCGAAGGCCGCGGCTACGTCCAGCGTGCGCCGGACCCGGCCGACGGGCGTTTCACGAACGCGATCCTCCTGCCCGCCGGCATGAGCAAGCTGGAGTCGGCCGCACCCAGCCACGTTGCCTACGTTCGCCACCTGGTCATCGACAACCTCTCCGGCGAACGGCTGCGCCGCCTCGGCCAGGACGCCGAGCGCATCCTCGGACGCATCGACTCCCCCGTCCGCTGACCCGCGCCGGACCGACGGTCCAGAGGAATTCCGCCCACTCATTTTGACTTGAACTTTAAAGTGAGAGCGACGGCGTGAGCTCGCTCGGACCGCGAGCGAGGTACTACATGCCGGCAGAGCGCAAGAGTCGTTCAGCGGCCGGGACCTGACTTGAGCGGCCGGGCCATCGGGTCTACGCTTTGACTTGAATGTTCAATTGATATAGAGGTCGTCATGACCGCCAACGCACCGGAGCCGGGCCTATGTGCCGATGCTCCCCTCGGGGCCCGGGCGGTGGCCGGCCCGGCGCGCTTCTCCGCCGGAGGCACGACCGCGAGGCGGTCTCACCTGCTCCGCCGGACGCCGCCGTCCACCCGGAGATCAGGTTCACCTCGACCGGCACCGGACTGGGCGCCGGCGTCCCGGCCCCGGTCACCTTCACCGTCGAACGGGCCCAGCACCCTCGGTCCGGGCCCGCCACTCGGCCTGCGGTCCGCGCCGCCCAGGACTGACACACAAGGAACCGTTCCCATGAACACCCTCAAGATCGCAGTGATCCTCGGCAGTACCCGCCCCGGCCGCAACGGGAAGGCAGTCGCCGACTGGGTCATCGACCGCGCCGGGGCCCGGACCGCCGCCGAGTACGAGCTGGTCGACCTCCTCGACTACCCGCTGCCGCACATGGACGAGCCCCTGCCGCCCTCCATGGGCCAGTACCAGGGCGAGCACACCAGGGCATGGGCCGCGAAAGTCGCCGAGTACGACGGATACGTCTTCGTCACCCCCGAGTACAACCACTCCGTCCCCGGCGTCCTGAAGAACGCCATCGACTACGCGTACGAGGAGTGGAACAACAAGGCCGCAGCCTTCGTGGGGTACGGCACTGCCGGCGGCACCCGCGCGGTCGAGCACCTGCGCGCGATCGCCAGCGCGGTCCAGCTCGCCCACGTCAACCAGCAGCTGGCATTCTCCCTGTTCACCGACTTCGAGGACCTCTCGCTGTTCAAGCCCGCCGCGCACCACGACAGAGCCATCACCACCCTGTTCGACCAGGTCGAGTCCTGGGCCACCGCCATGAAAACCCTGCGCAACTGACGACACCCCCGCATCGGGGTCGCCCTCGGCGCGGATACGGAACCGTGAGCGACCGGTGACGATGGCCTCGGGCAAGCGTCCGACCCGCAAAACACGTGCCGCTGCCCACCATGACCCGCCGCGGCATGTCGCACGTCCTGGACGTGACCTGCATGCTCAATACTGGCTGGTGCGCGACCGCATCCCATCCGTTCGCCGGCCGCAGGCCGGAAGGAGCACTCGGATACGTCGCCGCCTCGCGCCTTCGCCGTCCTCGGGCAGGCCGGCCTCCAGGGAGTCGCCACCGTGGGCAGTGAGCCTGATCGCGCCGGTGACGCGGAGACAGTCGGCGGCAGCGACCCCGATCGGTCGCCGCGGCTCCTGCACCGCGTCCGGCGTCTGCTGTGGCAGCCACCCAGGCCACATGGAGAGCAGCCACGCGAGCGGGTCGTCGGTCCACTGGAGCTCTTCTACGACCTGGTCGTCGTCGCGTTGGTGGCGCAGGCCGCACACCGCCTCGCCAAAGAGCTCACCTGGCGTGGCCTCGGCGAGTACGCCACCGTGTTCACGCTGGTGTGGATCGCATGGATCAACGGCAGCCTGCATCACGAACTGCACGGCCGCGAGGACGCCCGAGGCCGCACGACGTTCCTGCTGCAGATCCTGGTACTGGTCCCGCTGGGCGCCTTCCTCCCGGAGGCCGGCGGAACCCGCGGGGACGCCTTCGCCCTCGCGGCCGCGGTGCTGTTCGCCGTGCTGGCCGTGCTGTGGCTGCTGGGATCCCGGGGCGACCGGCCCGAGTACCGCCGGACCAGCACGCTCTTCATCGCCGGCACCGCGGCGTGCGCCGCCGTCCTCGCCGCGAGCGCGCTGCTCCCGGCGGGCGCCCGGGTCTGGTCCTGGGGTCTCCTGGACGCGGCCTACCTGGCCGGCTTCGCCGCCGCCGTCATCGCCCCACCGGCGGCGGCGCACGCTCTCGCCGTCACCGCCGCGCTCATCGAGCGCTTCGGGCTCCTCATCATCATCGTCCTCGGCGAGACCGTGACCGGCGTCGTCGACGGACTCGCCCACTCACCCGTCGACGCGCGAACGCTCGCCGTCGGCCTGGTCTGCGTCGTGGTCGGCTTCGGCGCCTGGTGGACCTACTTCGACTTCGCCGGCCACCGAGCCCCCAGACCCGCGCCACCGGCCACCGCACAGTGGATGCTCACTCACCTGCCGCTCACCGCAGCCGTCGCCGCCATGGGCGCAGCCATGGTCGGCCTCGTCGAACACGCCCACGCCATGCGCACCACCGCCGCCACCGCATGGATTCTGTGCGGAGGCGCGGCAACCGTGCTGTGCACGACGATGCTCGTCGCCGGCAGCCTGACCGCCTGGCGCGCGGAACGCCGGCTCTACCGAGCCCTTGCCGTCGGTTGCACGGTGTCGGCGCTCATCTGCCTCGGGATCGGTGCGACCCGTCCCCCGCCTCTGCTGCTCGCCCTGGCCCTCGTGGCACTCTTCGGACTCCCCTGGGGGATCGCCGTCACGTACCGCCTCCGCTCCGGGCAGTCTGCCACCGGCCCGCCACCCGGCCGGTGAGGTGTCCGCGCGTGGGCGAGCAGACACCGCCGAGCGTGCCTCTCCCCTCCCCCATTCACCGCTCTTCTCGCACCCGAAGGATCATCCCGTGGCCATCCACTCCCCGCTCTCCCCTCAAGAAACGGCCGACCGCCTCGCCATCCGGGAACTGTTCGACGCCTACGCCCACTGCGCCGACCGCCGCGACTCCCAGGGCCAGCTGGCCCTGTTCACCGAGGACGCACGATTCCTGGTCTTCATGGACGCACGTTCCGATGAGCCCACCCAGGACCTCCGCGGCCACGCCCAGATCCTCCCGGTCTTCGAGAACCTGCGCACCTACCGTGCGACGACCCACTTCAACGGCCAGAGCACCATCGACCTCGACGGCGACCAGGCCACCGGAGAGTCCTACACCCTCGCCCATCACCTCTACGAGGCCGACGGTCGGCGAACGCTGATGATCGCCTCCCTGCGCTACCTCGACGTGTTCGCCAAGCAGCCGGACAGCGCCTGGCTCTTCGCCGAACGCCGCCTGCTCGTCGACTGGACCGAGACCCACCCCTCAAACCCCTGACCCCGCGCTCGACGGCGCGGCACCGCACAGACCGGCCGTCACCCTCGACCGACCGACGGACCCGATGCCGCCACCGACATCGGGTGCCGGGACGGCAACAACCACCGGCCGGACGACGGGTGAGCAGCCGCGCGCCGAGCCGGTGAGCAGCGGCGTCCCGACGGCGAGCGGCGGTCTCGCAACGCCGACGGCCGGTCGTCGCCACCAGGTTCCGGTGGATTCGGCGGAACGCCCCCGGTTTCGGCCTGTCTGACAGTCCGTGGGTGGGTGTGTCGCCGTCGGGGCCGGGTCGGGTGCGGGCCCCCGCCCCCGTGCAAACGAGGGAGAGGCCTCGGCGAGGATCGCCGCAAGATGGCGCTCCCTCGACGCCCGCTTCCCAGCCCGCCCGAATTCTGGCCGGCGATGTCGCCGGGCAGGCGGCGCCAATTCCCCCGACGCCTCACTCAAGGCTGACAGAGAGGGGCTCGTTCGCGCCGATCACGATGCCGGACGAATGGTGACCGCCCGCGACCGGCTCCACCGCGCACCCCCCGTTCTCGACCGGCGCAGCACCGGACCCGCCGTCCGCTCCTGCGGCGCTGGCCCTGACGCCCACCTACCGCGCCAGCCGCGGCTCCTTGGCGTGGATGCGGCGCGATGGGTCGCGCCGCTGGTGAGCGCGCCCAGGTGCACGGCTCGGCGTGGCTGCAGGTGAGCGGCAGGGAGGTGTCGATCGACCGCTCGGCGGCAGCCTCCGCACCCACCTCGGGAAGTGCCGGCGGATCGCCTGAAACGAGTCGGCTGCCGAGTCCTGCCCGCGCGGCTCCGCCGGGGCCGCGCCTCGGGTGGCGATCTAGCATGAAAAGCAAGGCTCATCTCCAGGCCCGCGCCGCAGCGGCAGGGAGGCCGGCATGGCGTTCGACACGACTGGTTTCGAACAGGCGGGCAGCTGCCGCTACACACCGATCTCCGAACACGGCCTGATCGGCGATCTTCGTACCACCGCCCTGGTCGGCACGGACGGCACCATCGACTGGTACTGCTGCCCGCGCTTCGATGCGCCCAGTGTGTTCGGGTCCATCCTCGACGCCGACCGGGGCGGGTCGTTCGAGTTGGCCGCCGATGTCACGACCCGCACCAGGCAGTTCTACTTCCCCGACACGAACGTGCTGATCACGCGGTTCTTCGCCGCAGACGGCGTGGCGGAGATCCAGGACTTCATGCCCGTGGTCGACGAGGCGCGCGAGACAGCGCGGCACCGGCTGATCCGGCGGGTGCTCTGCGTCCGCGGAACCCTCCCCTTCAGGGCGCGCATCGCCCCGCGCTTCGGCTACGGCGCCGAAGCCCACACCACACACCTCGAAGGCAACGAGGCGGTCTTCCGCTCCCCGTCCCTGACGCTCGCCCTGACCGCCACCGCACCCCTGAAGAGCGACGGCCTGGACGTGTGGTCGCACTTCAAGCTCCTCGAGGGCGAGTCCCACGTCTTCGCCCTCGACCAGATCGGCGACGACGTGGCCCCGCGATCCTGTCCGCGCGCCGAGGCACAGGAGCAGGCCGAGGCGACCGTCCGGTTCTGGCGTCACTGGCTGGCCGGCTCGCGCTACCAGGGGCGGTGGCGGGAAATGGTGAACCGCTCCGCCCTGGTCCTCAAGCTGCTCACCTACGCGCCGACCGGGGCGATCGTCGCCGCACCGACTACCAGCCTGCCGGAGCGGATCGGCGGCGAGCGCAACTGGGACTACCGTTACGTCTGGGTCCGGGACGCCGCCTTCTGCGTCTACGCCATGCTGCGGCTGGGGTTCACCTCGGAGGCCGAGGCGTTCATGGGGTTCCTCGACGAGCGCGGCATCATGCGCGGCACCGGTGCGACCGGCCCGCTGCAGCTCATGTATGGCATCGACGGGCGCAGCGAGTTGCCCGAGTACGAGCTGCCGCACCTGGAGGGCTACCTCGGCTCCGCGCCGGTCCGGGTCGGCAACGCCGCCACCGGCCAGCTCCAGCTGGATATCTACGGAGCTCTGATCGACTCCGTCTACCTGTACGACAAGTGGGGTCAGCCGATCAGCAGCGACCGCTGGGACGAGGTCGGCGCGGTCGCGGACTGGCTCTGCGAGCACTGGGACCAGCCCGACGAGGGAATCTGGGAGACCCGCGCGGGCCGCAGGGACTTCGTCTACTCGCGGCTGATGTGCTGGGTGGCGCTGGAGCGGGCGATACGGATGGCGAACCGCCGCGGCCTGCCGGCCGACCTGCCCCGCTGGCGGCAGTCCCGTGACGCGATCTACCGGCAGATCATGCAGCGCGGCTGGTCGGCCCGGCGAGGCGCGTTCGTCCAGACCCTGGACAACGACGAGCTGGACGCCTCGCTGCTGATGATGCCGATGACCAAGTTCGTCTCGCCCACCGACCCCAAGTGGCTCTCCACCCTGGACGGCCTCACCACCGACCTGGTCTCCGACTCGCTGGTCTACCGCTACAACCCGACCACCAGCCCCGACGGCCTGCACGGCCCCGAGGGCACCTTCTCGATCTGCTCCTTCTGGTACGTGGAGGCGCTGGCCCGCGCCGGCCGACTGGAGGAGGCCCGGCTCGCCTTCGAGAAGATGCTCACCTACGCCAACCACCTCGGTCTGTTCGCGGAGGAGATCGGCCCGACCGGTGAACAGCTCGGCAACTTCCCCCAGGCCTTCACCCACCTCTCACTGATCAGCGCCGCCTTCAACCTCGACCGTGCGCTCGGCTGACACGGCACCGCCGCCCGGACGGCGGGCCCACGCACTACCGCGGGTCACCGGCCGGGGTTGGCGGTGGCGCCGAACGCGTCGGCAGTGGCAAGCCGACGGCCCGAGATCGCTGGACGGGGGCGCACTCTGCAGCCGCCCCGTGCGTCGGGCCGGTCCGGGAAGCGGTCGCGCCCTAGCGTGAGTCCGGAACAATCCGGGCGAACCGTCGCCTGGATCCCGTCTTACGGAGGCATCTCAGCCATGACCGTCACCGGCTCCGAGCTCACTGGGGACTACGTCCTCGACCCCGCCCACACCAGGATCGGATTCGTCGCCCGCCACGCCATGGTGACCAAGGTCCGCGGCGCGTTCCACCAGTTCGAGGGCACCGCCCACCTGGACGGCACCGACCCGGCCCGCTCCAGTGCCCAGGTGGTGATCAAGGCCGAGAGCATCGACACCGGCGTCGAACAGCGCGACCAGCACCTGCGCACCAACGACTTCCTGGATGCCCCCAACTTTCCCGACATCACCTTCCGCACCACCGCGGTCGAGCCCCGCGCCGACTCCGAGTACCGCGTCACCGGCGACCTCACGATCAAGGACACGACCCTCCCGGTCACCATCGACTTCGAGTACACCGGCAACGCCGTCGACCCCTACGGCAACCTGCGGGTCGGCCTGGAAGGATCGGTGACCATCTCCCGCAAGGAGTTCGGCGTGACCTGGAACGCGGCCCTGGAAGGCGGCGGCGTCCTGGTCGGCGACAAGGTCGTCCTGGAATTCGACATCTCCGCGATCAAGCAGGGCTAGCAGCCCGGGGCCGACCATCGCACCCGGCCGAGGGCGACACGCACAGGAAGCGACCGGGCGGCGGGGACCGGCGGCTGCCGATCAAATCCGTCGAGCGCCAGGTGCTGGCGAAGCTGTTGAACATCTGTTGTCGGAGCGGAACTCATGAGGAGAGCCAGGTCGGACGACGCGTGCACGGGCTTGGCTTGTCCCGAGTCGGACGACTTCCCTGTGCCGGCTGGTCGCCGAGGTGGGCAGCCCGGGTGCCGACGAGTTCGGCAGTGAGAGGAGCGCTGAGCAGTGTCCACCGCATCTACTGAGACAGTCGGGAGCCGTCGGGTTGCGGTCGTGACCGGCGGCGCCGGGGCGATCGGCGGCGCGATCGCCGCGCGGCTCGCAGCCGAGCACACCGTGGTCGTGCTCGACCGCACGGGCGACGTCTCGGTCGATCCAGGTGATCCGGACGATGTGCGCCGGGCCGCGCGGGTGGTGCTGGACCGCTACGGCAGGTGCGATGTTCTGGTCCACTCGGCCGCCATGGCCGCCTTCGGGCCGTTCGAGGATTTCGAACTCGACCTGTGGCGTCAGGTCTAGGCGCAATGCCGGTGACTTTGTGGTCTGTGTGTCGTTGGTTGTGGTGTGGCGAGGGTGGGGCAGGTCAAGTCGTGTGCGGGTGAGCGGTTGTCGGATCG
>NZ_JBVISA010000072.1:0-14237 GCF_055575755.1 Kitasatospora sp. NPDC034035
AGACCGCAGACTCCCGCCCACGACCAGGACGAGCACCCCGGACAACCGTCACGCCAGCCCCTCCGACCAGCATGTTCGAAGATGGCGAAGGCTCATTGAGTGGCGCCGGCGGGTTTGCCGTCTCAGAGCCGACGGAGCATCGTTTCGCACTCCCGGCACCGCCGGTCGTAGAACACGGGCGGGTACCACGGCTCACCGGGCCGGGTGGGGCTGTAGTGGGCGTGCTCCATCGGGGTGGTGTCCTTACCGCACAGCGTCCACGCCTGGGGGTCTTCCGGGGCGTCCGGATCGGCGCCGGCAGCGTGAACCATGAGGACGGCGGGCCCAACTCCCTCCGCCCCAAGATCCCGGTCAGACTCCAGCTCGAAGAGGACAACGATCGTGGCCATGCCCCGACCGTGCGCCACGGTGGCCCCGTTCGCATCCCGGCCGCTGGACGAGCCGACGCTCTTAACCGTCCGAGGACATGCGAGAGGCCCCGGCGGCGCGAGCCATACCGGGGCCGACGGGGAACGGACCTGCCAGGCCACCCCCAAGGCCTCCAGCTGCCCGAGCTGTTCCGGGCTGAGCTTGTCCCGCCGGGCCTTCTGGTTGTTGAGCCAGGACCCGAGGGACACCCCGCCCTCCTTGTGGGTGCGCGGCACCCGGACGTGCCCCTCACGCTCGACGAAGGCCGCGAGCCCCGCCAGGCCCTGGGCGAACCGGTCGGCGCGACACCTTCGGACCCAACCCCACGGAGACCACCTCAATGCTCTCCTCCCCGCCGGGGCCGGTCACCACGATCTCCAGCGGCTCCTTGTGGGACCGGGGCACCTTGGCGTGGCCCTCGCGTTCAACGAAGGCGGCGAGGGCGGCCAGGCCCTGCTGGAAGCGGTCCTCCCTCGACACCTTTGGCTTCGCGTCGGCGGCGGCCTTGGCGGCCACCAGCTCGCGGTCGGCCTCCCGATCGCCGCCAGCAGGTCCCGCTGGTCCGCCTCCAGGCCGGGCCAGCCAGCCTGCTGTGCCGGTCGGCCATCGCTTGATCCGTCCGTCGAGTGGCCGTCACAGAGTCGGCCCCTCGACGGAGGCGATCAGAGAATCGGCTCGCAGCCGATTGCCTTTCCCCCGGCGGCGAGGAACTTCCGTACCAGGTCGTCGTTGTCGGGGAACAGAGCAGGCCCTTCGTAGCCGCCGCTGAGACTGAAGAAGACGTCCTTGCCCTGGCAGGTGACGACGAGTGTCCCGCCAGCGACCCACCGAGCCCGCCCGGGCCCGGCCGGGTCCTTGCCGTCCTTCTGGGTCAGGGCGGTGGTCCGCGGATCGGTTGTGATCGCGAAGACCTTCGTCTGACCGTCGTGCGTCGGGTTCGTGCCGATTGTGCAGGACCAGATAGGGGCGAACCTGGTGGTGACCTGCTGCGACATGTCCAGCTGCGCCTCGGGGTTCTTCGCCGGTGCGAACCCGGGCAGGCCGCAGAGGTTGGCCCAGTCCGGTTGTCTCTCGACCCCCTTCGTCGGCAGGTTCTTCGGTAGCGGCAGCTTTCGGTCGGCGCACGAGCGCGCCGGCAGCCACCACCGGCCGCCCGCCCCGACGTCCAACTCCGGCGCCCACCACGAACCCCCGCCCTCGCCGCGCGCGTGTGTATCGGCGCCGACCACCACCGGCCGCCCACCACGCCGCTGCTCCGCCGCGGCAGGTACGCGGGCATCACCGCGACCAGAGCGATGCCGGTGAAAAGGACCAGACGTATCCCGTCCGCGCCGTCCCACGCCCGGCCGAGCGTCGCCAGCGATGGACGGAAGCCGTTCAGGAGCAGCCAGGCGCCGAGCTGCATCGCTGCCGCCGAAGATCGACGAGGCGAGCTGGGTGATCACTCTCAGCTGGGTGAACGTCCCGCAGCCACGGCTGATCCGGTGGGCTGGCAGGCGTTGTCGACGTAGTGGACCTTCGCAATCACCGCCAGAGCGGTGACGCCGACGAACATCGTGATCGCGGTCAGCCCCGTCACCGCCATCGTGCTGGCCGCATCCTTCGCCTTGGGCTCGCGGAACGCCGACACACCCTTGGAGATCGCCTCCACACCGGTCAGCGTCGTACAGCAGAAGGGTGACCGCTCCGTGGATGCTGTCGAGGTTGGCCACCCTCGGCCTCCTCATCATCGAGTGGCCGGCGCGGAGCCGACCACTCGACGGACGCGATCAGAGGATCGGCTCGCAGCCGATCGCCTTGCCGCCAGCGGTGAGGAACTGCTTCCAGGCCTCGTCGGTGTCGGGGAAAAGCCCCTGGAGGATGTCGGTGTCCATCCGGAAGTAGGTGGGTTTGTCGTGGCAGGTCGCCACGACCTCCTGCTTCGGGATGGGGGAGCCCGCCCAGCGGGACCGGCCGAATGCGGGTGTGGCGTCCTTCTCGGCCAACGGCCCCCGAACCCTGGGCTCGGTCCCGATACTGAAGGACCAGGCGATGGGGTTCTGGCCGGTGGCGATCCGGCACACCCACACCGGGTCGAACGCGGTGGTCACGCTCTCCCGGTAGCCCTTGCTGCCGGCGCTGGCCGCAGTGAACCCGGGCAGGCCACAGACCGAGGCGTTGTTCAGGTCGTGCTCCTGACCGGCCTGTGACAGTTCGTGCGGTGCGGAAAGCGGCGTCTTCCCGCACCCCTTGCCCGCCGCGACGCCGTTCGCCGCCGAAACGGCGAGACGGGCGAGGTTCTCCGCGCCGGGTCCGTCATCGCCGTTTGACTTGACCTCCACTCGAAGGCCGTTGCCGCACTCTCCGGGCAGCAGCGCCCACGCCCAGTCGCTGCGGGCCGCTCCGCTCGCGCCGCCGTTCGCCGAGGCGGCGAACAGCTGGCTGTTCGAATTGGCCGGGTAGGGGGCGAGGTCGTCGGCCTGGAGGACCTGCACGAAGACGGACCGGCTGTTGCCGAAGAATCCGTAGCTCACCTCCGCCGTGCAGAATGCTCCGCCGCTCGGCGACTGCCAGACACCGTTCTTCTTGCTGCTGACCTTGCCCGGCCCGAGCGCGTCGTTCAGTGCGGCCACGCTCACCGCGCCGTCGCACACGGCGTCCGGCCCGAAGGCGTTGCTCAGGTTGTTGGCGAGGAACGCCCCCACCCCGGCCACGACCGCCGTCACCGTCACCGCGCCGACCACCGCCCGCACCCGCAACGGCCAAGTGGTGAACCCGCGCCGGTCGAGGGCGGCATCGACCTCGGAGATCTTGGACTGTCGTTCCGGCATCGGATCATCCCTTCCCGAAGGCGGCGTTGTGGGCCTGGACGATCGATGTGTAGTAGTGAACGTTGGCCGAGTCGGTCAGCTGGCCGAGCAGGATGTCCCGACCTGGCACGCCGAACTGATCGGCCTTCGCCTTGAGCATGACCTGCATCTGCGACTGTCCCGTCGTGTACAGGCTGCTGAGGTCGCCCTGCGCCTTGGTGTCGATCGCCGCGTTGACCTTGTTCGCCCAGTCAGACGTGGCGACGTCGACGTAGCGTTGGGCGATGTCCCCCACCGGCAGCCAGTCCTTGCCCGGAATCATGTTCGCGAGCGTGCCGATGTAGTGGTAGTCCATCTTGGCTTTCCAGTTGACCTTGAACTGCTCATCGGACTTGTGGTCCGTGATCGTGTCCGCCTGAACGGCGTCGAGCGCGCCCAAGGCCTTGCCGGCCTCGTTGACGAATCCCTCGAACTTCGGGTCCGGGCGCCCGTTGACGTCCCTGAACGCCTCGGGGCCGAACTCGGCCATCCGCCGGGCCACCTCCTGTGTCTCGGCCAGGTGGATCAGGGAGTACGCCTCAGGGTCTTCGGCGGTGCCCCGGATCACCCGGAGGAGCTGCTCGCGGGTGGCGTTCAATCCGCCGGGTTCGGAGGGGCCGGGAAGGTCCTTGCTGAGGATGTCATGGGTGTCTGCCACGTAATCGGCGACCATGTCGGCCATCGGACGGCGAAGAGCGACGGCGAGGTTGTTCTGGTCGCCCGCCTTGTCGCCGCCGAGCGTCGAGAGCGCGGTGTCCATGATCCGGTTCATCGTCGCGTCGTGCGGTCGTACAGGCGGCTGCGAGCTGTTGGGATCGCGGCCGGTCGCGCCGGCTTCCAGGACCTGACCGAACATCCCGTGAGAGCTGTTGCGCAGCTCGTCGGGGGACAGCTTGCCCTCCAGGTCCTGGTTGGGCCACGAGCGGTCCTTGAGTAGGTAGGTGAGGTTCTTGTTGCGGCTCGGGTCGAGGAATTCCTCGGCCGCCGCCGGGTCGCTCCTCATCTGCTTCATCAAGGGGCCCAGCGGATCGCCTGCACCGGCCCTGAGGGACCAGTTCGGACCCCACAGGTCCTCGCCCTTGGTCTTGCTGTTCCGCTCGTAGTCGACCAGGTCGTTTCCGGCCTTGAGGAGGAACGACTTGTCGAACTTCCCGCCCGCGCCCATCAGCGAGGTGAGCGCCGGGTAGTTGTCGTTCCAGCCGGCCGCCGAGTCTCCGGGCCGGCGTGCGGCCTTCAGGAGGCCGTCCTCCCAGTCCTTGCCCATGCCGCCGTCGCGGGTGGCCGTGGCGAGGACCGTCGACAGGTTGCCGTAGACGTCCTGGTAGCCCTTGGCGTTGTGATTGCCGTGGGCCAGGTCGCCGTAGACCTTGGAGTACTCCAGCAGCGCGTCCGGGCCAGTCTTGCCGCCGCAGTTGAGGCCGTTGAGGAGGGTGGTGGAGAAGTCCTTGTTCTCCGCGTTGGCGGCCATGAGGGCCCGCAACTGCTTGAGCTGGTCATCGGAGAGGCTGCCGGCCTTGGACATCAGGTCCTTGGCCCGGTTGGCGTCAGCGATCGGGCCAGCGCCGTACGGCTTCGGGTTGAATGAGGTGGTGCTGGTGCCGATGTCGCTCTGGAGGGCGGCGGCGGCCGTCTGATCGGCGGCGGTGGCCCGGTCGACGGCCTTGCCGAGGCGGGTGGAGATCGCGTCGGCCTTGGCCCGCATCTCGGTGTCGTACTTCTTGGCGGCCTCGACCCCGTCGGGGTCGTTCCGCGAGCCGGCCAGCGGGGGCCAGCAGACCTCGCCGTCGGGGGTGACGGTCAGCTCCTCGGTCTTCGCGTCGTAGATCGCGGTGAGGAGGTCGTTGTGGGCCGCGCGGAACTCCTCGGCCGCGGTGGTGATGATCGCGGCGAGGGCGGTCGCGACTGCCGACGCCTGCTGGAAGTCGGTGTCCACCCCCTCCAATGCCGAGTTTGCGTTGGCCGCCGCCACGCCCTTCCAACCGGCCCGCTGCACCGTGCTGGTGAGGTCCTTGCAGACCCGGCCCTCCAAGGTGGTGAGGGTCTTGGCGACGCCGGACCAGGCGTCGGCCGCCTCCGTGACCGCGTCCGGACGGGCTTCGTATAACTGCTTGAAGGACACCATATGCCCGGTTCCCCCTTAGTGAACTGCCGTGCCGAACAGCTGGGCGTTCCTGGCCTCGTTGGCCGTGTACGTCCGCTGAGTGGTGTCGAGGTTGGTGGCGATCCCGTCGATCCGGTCGTGCAGGGCTGTGCACTGCTTCAGCCACCGTTCGGTGCAGCTGGTGAGCGCGCTGCTGAAGGCGAAACCGCGGGTACCCGCCGACGCGGCGCTCACGTGGTCACTGAGGCCCAGCGTGAGGGGCCCGCTGTTGCCGTTGGCTTGGTTGAGGTCGGTGGCGATCTGCCGGGCTATCCCGGCCGAGGCGGCGAGTTCGTGCGGGGTGTCCAATTGGGTGGTCGCCATGCCGGGGGGAGCGGCGTTCCAGGGCGCTGTGTCGCCGCTCTTGGCGGGGTTGGCGTACGGCGAGGTACTGGGCGGCGTGCCGGGTGTCGATGCCGCTGCCGGGGCGACCGGGCCGGTAGTGAAGTCGGGTTTTCCCATGGGTATGTAGCTCTCCCTCCCTCTGTGTGGGGGCAGTTTGCTCTGCGACACGCTGACCGTGTCGTGCCCCACTGTCGGTATACTGACACCCTCCGCAGCGGCGGTTGCACGTAGGGTGGGGAAGACGGGCCGGGACGGGGCGTGGAGGTATCGTTACCGGCGGGTCGCTTCTCTACCATCGCGAGTGTTACAGCTTTACTGTCAAACCCCGAAGAGTTCGCGGCCAGCGCGTGACACGGACAGTCCTGTCGGGCTCGGAAAGTCATCGCCGCAGGTGGCAGCAGTAGAGCGACTTCGGCCCGGAGGCCGCCACCCCACAGAGTGACGGCCTCCAATGCCTTTCGCGGCTCTACCAGGCCACCCCCAGGGCCTCCAACTGCCCGAGCTGCTCCGGGCTGAGCTTGTCCCGCCTTGCCTTCTGGTTGTTCAACCAGCTGCCCAGCGACGTCCCGTCCTCCTGGTGGGACCTCGGAACCCGCGCATGACCCTCCCGTTCGACGAACGCCGCCAGCGCCGCCAGGCCGGCGCCGAACCGGTCCGCCCGCGACACCTTCGGCTTCGCCGCGGCCGCCGCCCGCGCCGCCGCCAGTTCCTGGTCTTCCTCAATGCCGATCGCCGACAGCAGCTCCCGCTGCTCCTGGTCGAGCTCCGCCCAACCGGCCCGCTGCGCCCGCACCCACCGGCCGAGCGCCTCGCCCTCGAACGCCGTCTCCAGCGGCAGGCCGGCCCAGTCGACCCGGCCGTCCGACTCCAGCCACCACTGCCGCGCCACCGCGTACGTGCGCTGCCAGGTGATCGGCCAGCGCGGGCACCACCACGGGTCGATCTCCTCCAGCGCGGCCCGCCGCTGCGGGTCGAGCGCCCCCGGCTCGCCCTCGGGCACCTCAGCGGCTGCCCGCAGCCCCGCCAGCCAGGCCCCGATCGCGTACCCGCCGACAGCCGCCCGCGCCGGCGCCGCCAGCGAACCGCCGTGCTCCTTCGCCCACACCCGCGCCCAGTCCAAGCCGGCCTCGAACCGCGCATCGCTCACGGACCAGATCATGCCGAGCTGCTCCAGCATCTCCACCCGGTGGCGCGCCAATTCACCGTTCGCAAATTCAACTCGCCTCTGCGTGAGCCATTCACCAAGCCGGAAATTCTCCTGCTCACCGACCCGCGCCGAATACGGAACATCGAGCCCTCCGGTCTCCTCGTACCAGCGCCTGCAATGCCCGATCCCCTCACGCCAGAACTGGCTTTCCCCGGTCAGGACACGCGTGGCGATGAACAGCGCCAGAACGTCATCGCCGGGCTTGCTCTGGAACCGGACCGGCAGCGAGAACGTGGGCGTCCCGCCCTCGCTCACACTCGGCGCGACCTCGGCCTCAGCGCTGCGCCCACCCGTGCGCTTGCCGGACTTCTGGGGCAAGGCCAGGGCCTCGATCACCAGGGCGTCGTGGCTGCGGATGGCACTGAGGATCTTGACCAGCGGCCCGTACGAGTCCGACTCCAGAATGTCTCCGGGTTCCTCACCGGGCTTGAGCTTGACTCTGTCGGTGATCTTGGTCGCTGGGGTGTCAGCTGACGGCTCGCCAGGAGCGCAGGCGCGGGATGCTGTGCTGGTCGAGGTGGTCCTGGAAGGCAGTTGGTGGTCGTGGGGGCGTGTTCTCGCCCGGAGGCTGCCGGCTGAGGCGTTCGATGTTGACGGCGATGGCGGTGAGCACGTGCTGCAGGTGGGCCTTGGCCTGCCCGCGGTATCGGCAGCGGCGCATGCCGTGGCCGTGGGCGAACTCGCAGATGGTGCCCTCGATGCCGGACCGCACCGCGTAGCGCTTGTGCCAGGCCGGTTCCTGCTGCTCGGCACGATTGCGTATCTGCAGTTCGTGCAGCTCGCGCGGGGGGAAGCCCACGTTGCGGGCGGCGTCGCGGGAGGTGGTGCACTTGGCCCGGACCGGGCAGGGCTGGCACTGGCTCTTGGTGAAGCGGGCCACGATCAGCGGGGCGGCGGTCGGCGAGGATGTCGGGTAGGGGCCGTGCCAACCCCTGCTGACCTGGCCCTGCGGGCAGGTGACCTCCTGGCGGTCGAAGTCGATGCGGAAGTCGTCGCGGGCGAAGCCCTCGCCCCGGCGGTGCTGGAGGGTGGGGTTGCCCGGCAGGGGTCCGACGACGGTGATCCGGTGCTCACGCTCGGCCTGCTCCAGGTGGACCAGGGAGGTGTAGCCGCCGTCGACCAGGTGCTGGTCGGGCCGTAGTCCCCGGTGTTCCAGGCGGGTGTGGATGCCGGGCAGGACTTCGGTGTCGGCGCTGGTGGCCGGCATGGTGGCCACGTCCGTGATCACATTGACGCCATCGTTGGAGCAGGTCTCGGTCACGTGCGCGAGGAATCCCGTCCAGCGGGTGACCTGCCCCCGGCGAGCGTATCGGGCCGTCGGATCGTAGGGCGAGACGATTCGGTGTGCGGAGGGCGGCAGGCCGCTGTCGTCGTCATCGTCGCGCCAGCGCAAGCGGCCGGCGGTGTCCCAGTAGTAGTTCTGAACGAGGATCTGCCGCAGGGCCCGTGTCTGGGGGCCGTCCAGCAGGTCGGGATGGTTGCGGGCCAGGTGTTCGAGCAGTCGGCGGGCGTCTGCCCCGGTGGTGTTGATCCTGGTCTTGGGCCGGGTGGGGTTCTTGCCCAGGCGCACCGGCCGACCGTAGCGGCGGCCCCAGTCCTCCTCGACCAGGCCGGCCAGCGCATGGCCGGCGGTGCGGGCGAGTTCCTCCAGGGCCGCCCGCATGGCTTCGGTGACCAGCTCCAGGCGGGTCAGGTTGCGCACGGCGGCCAGGACGTGGGTGGAGTCGGTGCGCTGGGTGGTGCGCTCGCGGACCAGTCCGGCGTCTTTCAGACGGGCCAGGGCGAGGTCGAGGAGGCGGTCCGCCCGGCCGTCCTCCAGCAGGCGGTCGCGAAAGTCGGTGAGCACGCTGTGGTGGAAGCCGGGGTCGTCGAGGTTGAGGCCGAGCGCGTATTTGAAGTCGATGCGGCAGCGTACGGCCTCGGCGGCGTCGCGGTCGGAGAGCCCGAGCAGGAACTGCAGCACGCTCACCGTGGCCAGCTGGGCGGGCGAAAGCCCGGGACGCCCGTCACGCGGGTACCAGTCGGCGAAGTCTTCGTCGCTCCACAGACCGTCGAGGTGGTCCCGCACCCACATCGCCGTCGTGCCACCGGGGTTGCTGGCGCGCGCCATGCGCGCGGTCAGCGCCGGTACCTCGGCGCCCGGACGGGGACGCATCGACATCTCTCACTCCTCGCCAGTCTCACGGGCCTCGTACAACCGCAAGACTGACGCACCACCACGATCCCAGGCAGCCGAACACCAAGATCACCGACAGAGTCAAGCTCAGCGGTTGAGCGTCGTCTGGGCGGAGGTTCCGAAGGCACGGGTGGCGGACTCGGTGGCGCGCTGTTCCTGGAGGGCCGTCAGCTTCCGCACGACCAGGACGGCGAGGGTGGCGGCTGCGAGTTCCAGCAGGTCGGAGGCGGTCAGCCATCCGAGCGCTTCCTGGTAGGAGTCCGGGTAGTGGGCCTGGCCGTAGAAGTTGGCTCCCAGTCGGCCGATCACGATGGTGGCCCAGAGGGTGCCCCACCAGAGGTTGAGGAGGTTGGGAGAGATCGGGGGGCGTACTCCGGACTCATCGGGACGGGTGCTGGCCTGCCAGGTGTCGGCGGCGATCTGCCGGGGGAGCCAGAGGGCTGCGACGGGGGTGAACCAGGCGCCGATCGCCCATCCGCGCTTGAGTCTGTGGCCGTGGGGGTTGAATCTCTCGGCGTTCACCCGTACTCGATAGAACCAGAGGATGAAAGCGACGGTCGAGGCCAGTAGGGCCACGAGGTGGAGCTGGCTTGCGTGTCGGTAGAGCGCTTGCGCATCGGTGAACGCGGTGCTGTCGGACAGTCTGAGTGTGACGTCGGCGGGAAGGTCACCGGCTGCCCCGTAGAGGCGTATGCCGGCGATGAGTGAAAACAGCGTGACGGCGCCGGTCACGGAGAGCAGGACAGTGGCGGCGGTGGCGGTCGGTCGTGGTGGGTGGTAGGCGGCGGGCGAAGGCATCGGTGAGGGGCTCCAGGTCCGGATCGGGGTGACGGCGGTGGAGGAGGGGGTTCCCGGGGCGGTCCCCGGGAACCCCCTCCTTCGCGGGTTTGTCAGGTGATGACGGCGTGGTTCAGGGCTTGTGCTTCTCGTAGGTGAGGTTCCACTGCTGATTGGCCTGCGGTGCGGGGCAGTCCCAGATGCCGAGGCGGGTGCCCTGGTCGGTCTGCCATCCGGGCAGTTCGAGGCAGCGACCGCCGGGGTTGTCCGCGGTCACCGTGGCGGGCAGGTAGATGCGTCCGTCTGGTCGGACGGCCCACTTCTGGCCGGTGTTGCCGACACAGCGGGAGAGCATCAGGCCGGTTCCGTTGGCGAGGGCGTTGCCCTTGGTGGAGACGCACCAGCTGCCGGAGCGGATGGTGCCGTCGATGGCGAAGTTGAAGCGCTGGTTGATGGTCTGCCAGCAGGCGTAGACGGCGACGTCGGTGCCTTCGTTGGGGCCTCCGATGGAGTCCATGCACTGCCAGTCGACGAGCTGGGGATGGACGGTGACGCTGGAGTCGGAGTAGCCGGCGAAGGCCGCGGCGTCGAAGGCGTCGACCTTGCCCTTGACGCCGGTGGTGCTCTTGCCGGGGTAGATGGAGATCGAGTTGGTGGTGTCCATGGCCCACAGGTCGGGCGTGCCGTCGTTGTTGAGGTCGCCGGCGCCGATGCGGGGGTAGTCGGCCGCCTTCAGCTGCTGGCCGACGGCGAGCTTGATCCCTTGGTCGGGCTTGGTGAGGGCGGTGTAGTCGACGGTCCCGTCGGCGTTCCAGCCCAGCGGGTAGGCGTAGATGTCGCCGGTGCTGCGGTTGCGTGCCCAGACGGTGGCCTGGAAGGTCGGATCGGTAGTCCCCGGAATCGTCGTCGGGCCGTTGGCCGCACCCGGGTTGATCAGTTCCAGGTCGGCCCAGCTGCCGGAGGCGGCGGGCAGGTACGTGGCGGCGTCGAGGGCTCCGGCGAGGCCGTTGGGCTGGAACAGGTAGAGCTTGTCGTTCTCCATGGACAGGATGGACGTCTGGGTCATGATGACCTTGTGGCTCTCGTTGCCCGGCTCACCGCCCACGGCCTCGCCGTCCGGGGTGCCGATCGCGAGGACCTGCGAGGCACTGCTCCAGTTGCCCTGGTTGTAGCCGGTGCATGCCGCGCCGGTCACATAGGTGGTGCAGGCAGGCCGGTTGAGGGCGACGGGGGTGAGGGTGTCGAAGCGCCCGGTGCCGCTGTTGGGGATCAGGTAGAGGGCCTCGCGCAGCTTGGACGTGGTGTCCTTGCTGTAGTGGGCGAGGACTTCGTCGAATGCCTGGCCGACGTCGAACGTGCCGTGGTGGCTGATCTGGTAGTCGGCCCACGTGGTGCCGTACGTGGTGTTGTTGGGGGCTGCGGCGGCGGGCGCGGCCAGGGAGGTGGTGGGGTCGGTGGTGCCGCCGATGACGCGCAGGTCACCGTTCTTGTCGACGGTGACCATGTCGGGCTTCTGGTCGTTGTCGACGTCGCCGAACAGCGGCTGGGTGTCGGGCCGCCAGGGGACGTAGAAGTTGTAGACGGCCGGCTGGCTGTAGTTGCCGGCATTGTCCATGGCCCACGCGTACAGGGTGTTGGTGCCCCAGTCCCTGGGCTTGTACGTGTACGGCTGGCCCGGGGCCAGGGTGTCCTGGCCGCACTTCCATCCGACGACCGGGGTCGGATCGCTGCTCACGCGGATGCAGGCGACGCCGGAGGCCTGCAGGCCGGTGCCGGGGGCGGGGTCCTCGGCGTTGATGGTGAAGGTGCCCTGGTCGTTGACGTACTTGGCCGGGTTGGGGTTGGGGGTGCCCGACGGCGGGAAATCGGTGGAGCTGATGCTGACGCGGGGGTTGGTCTTGTCGACGCGGAAGTAGCACCAGGCGCTGTTGGGCGAGGTGAGGGTGGTGTCGTCGGCGCGGGCGACCCAGCCGTACTGGTGACCGTCCGACAGCGATCCCACACCCACCATGGGGCCGGGGTCGTTGTAGCTGCCGCCCCAGCCTCCGACTGCCGCCCCGAAGTTGGGGTCGTTGTCGTCCCACATCTGGTATCCGGTGTAGAGGTTCTGGCCGGTGGGGGACCAGCTGTTGGCGGTGAGGTAGATCTCCTGGTTGCTGCCGACCCAGCCGGGGTTGTCCCAGGGGTTGGCGCCTCCGCTGGTGCACTCGGCCGTGCTGTTGGTGCTGGCGAAGCCCGGGGCGGGGGTGGTGCGCGGGTACCAGATGGTGGGCGTGATGTCGTAGGTGGTCGTGATGGAGGGGTTGTTCGCCAGGTAGTGGCGGTAGTTCAGATCCCACTCGGAGGTCTGCGGCGCGATGCCGACGGTCCAGACCTGCCACTTCTCCGCCGCGGCGCGCTTCATGGCGTCGGTCACGTCGATGGCCAGCGGGCCCGTCCCGGTGAGCCGCTGCCCGTTGACCGGCGCGCATCCGTCCATGACGACGTTCCCGTTGTCCCCGCAGGGCTGTGCGTACCAGTTGGTGTCGGTGCCGATGGTCTTGCCCGGCGGACCGGAGTAGATGACGAACGGGGTGTCGGTCGCCATGTTGGAGGCGGCGGTGACCTGGCCGTTGAAGGTCGCGCCGAGGATGGTCGGGGCGGAGGCGGCGCCCGGCGGGATGGTGTAGATGGCGGGGTTGATGCCGAACTGGAAGTACGCGCGCTGACGCCCCTCCTTGACACAGTCAAGGGCGGGGTTGCTGCTGTGGAAACCGCAGTAGCCCGTGGCGACGTTGGACTTCAGGTTGTAGTTCTTGGCGTCCTTGTAGTTCTCCTGGACCTCGACGGAGCCCTGCGTGTAGCTGGTGGCCGCGACGAACGAGGGGTCGAGGAACCACGGCCCGTCACCCGATCCCAGCGCGTCCTGGTCCGGCACCAGCTCGATCGCCGACGGCGTCACCTTGGTCGCGATAGCGGCGATGTTCGCCCCGTCACCGGGCTCTTCGGCGCTCGACGGGATCCCGGCCACTGCGTCCACGGTCGCCGGGGCAGGCGCGGCAGCAGCCAGCGCCGTGCGCTGTTCGGAACGGGAGGCACGGACCGCACTCGTGGCGGTTGCCGGCGCCGCCGGCTGGCTGGAGTCCCACTGCAGAGGCGCCGGAGCCCGGAAGCGCGTGGCGCCCTTGTCGTCCTTGACACTGAGCGCACCGGAGGAATCGGAGGCGACCGACAGGCCCTGCGCGGAGACCGGGAAGGTGAGCGACTTGAGTGCCGCGCTCTCGGCGGCCTCCTTCGTCCGCACGATGATGACGTCGCGCCAGCCGCCCTGGGGAAGCGCGGTCAGCTGCAGATCCACCCCCGGAAGGACATTGGCGTAGGTGGCACTGGCGCCGGCCACGGACGGCTTCGGCAGCGGGAAGGGGGCGTTCACCGCAAGGCTCTTGCCGTCATCGGTGGTCACGGTCGCCATCGGGCCCGCCCCGCCGCCCGAGAACGTCAGCCCGGTCGTGGCCACCGCCGGGCTGAGCGTGCCGTTGCCATTGGCCCGCAGCGTCGGATCGATGTTCGCCCAGCTGCCGCTGCGCTTGGTCCTTACGGCCTGGGCGTTGTCGGTGGTGGTCAGCGTGCCGTTCGGGTTGGCGACCGTCTTGGAGAGCTCGTTGGTCAGCGTCTCGACGGTGACCGGCTTGCCGGTCGACTTGGCCCTGGCGATCGCGTCCAGCATCGCCTGCTGCTCGGGCGTGCGGGCCGGTGCGGGCGAGGTGGGGGCGGGGAACTTCACGCCGCCCGCGGGCCCGTGGACCGGCGGGGTGGGGGCGGTGTCGGCTGCGAGCGCAGCCGGCGCGCTGAGCAGGGCCAGGCCGAGTGCACAGCCTGTGCCGAGCGAGGTCAGCGCGAGCAGGCGCCTGCGTATGGCTGGTGCCGGTGGTGTGTGCGTGATGGTGCGTGGGGTGCTGGACATGGCGAAGTGGTGAGGTCCCTCCCGATTGGCCACTCCTCGAAGGGGAGCGTTTCGGGTGGGAACGATGCGGCCTGACCTGCGGCTTGGTCAACCTGGCCGCCGGATTGGGCCGACATGTCCGGATAAGCGATGGATCATCAGATCAAGACTTTATAAACATCTCATATGCGGCATAGGGCGACCTGGCGATGTGATCGTCGGCTCACATATCGTCACCTCGATCGTGACACAGCCATGCCTATATGACGCTGTGTCGACAATGATGGAGGAGAGACCACGTGGTGGTTTGGCCTGCCCGGAAACGGGCTGGAACACGAATAAGGGCGTCCGCCAGTAGGTCATCGGATGCGGGGGCTTCGAGGCCGGGTATCCCAGCGGTAGAGGGTCCAAGCCCGTCTGATTAGGCAGCGGAC
>NZ_JBVISA010000073.1:0-12435 GCF_055575755.1 Kitasatospora sp. NPDC034035
CCCGTGGGCGGGGCGGTTGTCGGTGGCCGCGGTGAACGGCCCGTCGTCGACGGTGGTGTCGGGTGACGCGGACGCGGTGACGGCACTGGTCGACGGGCTGATGGGTGAGGGGGTGCGGGCGCGTGTGATCGAGGTCGACTACGCGTCGCATTCCGCGCATGTGGAGGAGATCCGCGAGCGGTTGCTCTCCGATCTGGCCGGCATCGTGCCTCGTTCCGGTGCCGTGCCGTTCTATTCGAGCGTGACGGGTGGCCTGTTGGACACGAAGGCCCTGGACGCGGAGTACTGGTACCGCAATCTGCGGGAGACCGTCGAGTTCGAGCAGACGACCTGCGGGCTCCTCGCGGCCGGGCACCGCGTCTTCATCGAGGCCGGCCCGCACCCGGTGTTGGGCGTGGCGGTGGGGGAGTCGGTGGAGGCCGCTGGTGTGGACGCCGCGGTGCTGGGGACGTTGCGGCGTGAGGAAGGTGGCCTGGCTCAGGTGCTGCGTGCGGTGGGCCGCGGGTGGGAGTGCGGACTGGAGGTGGACTGGTCGGGTGTGTTCCCGGAGGGCCGGCGGGTGGACCTGCCGACCTACGCCTTCCAGCGGCGGCGCTACTGGCTGACGGCCCCGGCCGCCGTCCCGGCCGCCCCCGCCGAAGACCGCTGGGACGACCTGGAACTACAGGACCCCGCCCAGCTCGCCGAAACCCTCGGGGTCGACCGTGAAGCCCTGGACGAAGTCCTGCCCGCCCTGGCGACCTGGCGCTCCGCCAGGAGCCGTGAACGGAGGGCGGGATCCTGGCGCTACCACGTTGCCTGGGCACCCCTGTCGGTCGCGCCGGCGGACGGCCTCCCCGGTCGCTGGCTCGCCCTGCGTCCCGAGGGCGACGACGCGGCGGCCGCCCTGGGCACGCTCGGCGAGGCCGGAGCCGACCTCCTCCCGTGCGTCGTCGCCGATCCGGGCGCGACCCGCGAACAAATGGCCGCTCTGCTCACGAAGACCGCCGGGGAGCAGCCGATCGCCGGCGTGCTGTCCCTGCTGTCCTGGGAGGAGCGCCCCCATCCCGAACACCCCGACCTGCCCGGTGGTCCGGCGCTGACCCTCGCCCTGGCCCAGGCGCTGGAGGACGCGGGTATCCACGCCCGGCTCTGGACGCTGACGAAGGGAACGGCGGTCCTGGGCGGTGCCGAACGGCCCGGACACGTCGGCCAGGCCGCGTCCGCCGCCCTGGGCCGGACGCTGGCACTGGAGCACCCGCATCGCCGGGGCGGTCTGATCGACCTGCCCGAGGTGCTGGACGTACGGGCCGCCCGCCGCTTGTGCGCGGTGCTCGCGGGAGCCATGGCCGATGAGGAACAGGTGGCGGTGCGCTCCACCGGGGTCCACGGACGCCGTCTCCGGCCCGCGTCGTCCGCGCAGCCGAAGGCCCGTACGGGTGGCGCGGACGACGCGGCCGTCCGGGTGCGGACGCGACCGCGATGGCAGGGCACGGTCCTCGTCACCGGTGGCACCGGTGGCGTCGGCTCGCACACGGCGCGCTGGCTCGCGGGCCAGGGCGCGGAGCGGCTGCTGCTGGTCAGCCGTCGCGGTGCCGACGCACCCGGTACGGACGCGCTGCGGGAGGAACTGACGGCGCTGGGCGCCGAAACGGCCTTCGCGGCCTGCGACGTCGCCGACCCGGCCGCACTGGCGGCGCTGCTCGCCGACATCCCGGCGCGATACCCGCTGTCCGCCGTCATCCACGCGGCGGGCGTCCTCGACGACGGTGTGCTCGACGCGCTGGACCCCGCGCGGCTCGCCGTGGTGCTGCGCGCCAAGCTGACCGCCGCACGGAACCTGCACGAGGCCACCGCGGGTCTCGACCTGTCGGCCTTCGTGGTGTTCTCGTCGGTGATGGGCGTCGTGGGCAACGCCGGGCAGGGCAACTACGCGGCCGCCAACGCGGCCGTCGACGCACTCGTCGCCGCCCGCCGGGCCGCCGGGCTGCCCGGCACGTCCGTGGCCTGGGGCGCCTGGGCCGGGCCGGGCATGCTGGCGGACGAGGTCGCCGCACGGCTGCGGGACTTCGGCATGCCGGTGATGGAGCCCGAAACGGCCGTCACCGCGATCGGCCGGGCACTCGCGGAGGACGACGAACTGGTCGTGGTCGCCGATGTCGACTGGAGGCGCTTCACCACGGGCAGGGGCCGGTGGACCGCCGCCCTCCTCCACGGGATACCGGACCCGGCTGCCGCGAGGCCCGTCCAGGACACCACCGCACCGTCGGCGGCCCGGGAAGGCGGCGACTCCGCCGACGCCCTGCGGCAGCAGATCGCCGTACTGCCGCGCCACGAGGACCGGGTCAGGACCCTCACCGAACTGGTACGCACCCACGCGGCGACGGTCCTGCGCCACCCCGACGTCGACACGGTCCAGCCCGGAAAGGCGTTCTCCGCGCTCGGCTTCGACTCGCTGACGGCGGTGGAGCTGCGCAACCGGCTCGCCGCCGTCACCGGACTGGCGCTGCCCGCCACCGTCCTGTTCGACCATCCCACACCGTCGGCACTGGCCGACCGGCTGCTCGCGGACCTGGACCTGCCGGACGCCGCGAGCGGCACCGCCGGGCCCGCCGGCTCCGTCGATGCCGGGGCGAGCCGGGCGGCGGCACCCGGCGGCAACGAGCCGATCGCGATCGTCGGCATGGGCTGCCGCTTCCCCGGCGGGGTCGCAGGGCCCGAGGACTTCTGGCACCTGCTCTCGAATGGCACCGACGCCGTCGGCGACTGGCCGTCGAACCGGGGCTGGGACACCGAGGGGCTGTACGACCCCGACCCCGACCACGCCGGCACCACGTACAGCAGGCAGGGCGGCTTCCTGCACGACGCCCCCGAGTTCGACGCGGAGTTCTTCGGCATCTCGCCGCGCGAGGCCCTCGCCATGGACCCGCAGCAGCGGCTGCTCCTGGAGACCGCCTGGGAGGCGGTCGAGGGCTCCGGGCAGGACCCGACCGCGCTGAAGGACCGGCAGGTCGGCGTCTACATCGGTACCAACGGCCAGGACTACTCCGCGCTGCTGCAGGGCGCCGAGGGCGTGTCCGAGGGCCATCTGCTGACCGGGAACACGGCCAGCGTGCTGTCCGGGCGGCTGTCCTACGTCCTCGGCCTCCAGGGACCCTCGCTCACCGTCGACACCGCGTGCTCCTCGTCGCTGGTGGCGCTCCACCTGGCCGTGCAGGCACTGCGGCGCGGCGACTGCGAGCAGGCCCTCGCGGGCGGGGTGACGGTGATGAGCACCCCGCGGCTCTTCGTGGAGTTCAGCCGTCAGCGCGGGCTCGCCGCCGACGGACGGTGCAAGGCGTTCTCGGCGGACGCGGACGGCACGGGCTGGGGCGAGGGCGCCGGAGTGCTGCTGCTGGAGCGCCACAGCGACGCCCTGCGCCACGGCCACCCCGTACTCGCGCTGGTCAGCGGCACCGCCGTGAACCAGGACGGCGCCAGCAACGGGCTCACCGCCCCCAACGGCCCGTCCCAGCAGCAGGTCATCCGCGCCGCGCTGGCCGACGCCGCGCTGCGCGCCGACCAGATCGACGCGATCGAGGCCCACGGCACCGGCACGAGGCTCGGCGACCCCATCGAAGCGCAGGCGCTCCAGGCCGTCCACGGGCCGGCGCGCCCGGCGGACCGGCCGCTGTGGCTCGGCTCCGTGAAGTCGAACATCGGGCACACCCAGGCGGCGGCCGGGGTGGCCGGAGTGATGAAGATGGTGCTGGCCATCCGCCACGGCGAACTGCCGGGAACCCTGCACGCCGGGACGCCGAACCCGCACGTCGACTGGTCCGACGGTGCCATCCGCCTGCTCACCGCGCACACCCCGTGGCCGGAGACCGGGAACCCACGCCGGGCAGGCGTGTCGTCGTTCGGCATCAGCGGCACCAACGTGCACGCGATCATCGAGCAGGCACCGGCCGTCGCGGTCGCGCCCGCCCCGGAGCGGACCGACACCTCGGCCGTGCCCGCCCCGGACACCGCCACGACGGCCACCGCGCGCCGGGCCGCCCCGCCCGTGCCGCTGCTGCTCTCGGCCGGCGCACCGGAGGCCCTGCGGGCACAGGCCGGCCGGCTGCTGAGCCGGCTCGATGCCGACCCGGACGCCGAACTGGCGGACGTCGCCTACTCGCTGGCCACGGGACGAGCCCCGCTCGAACACCGGGCCGCCGTCCTGGGACGGGACCGGGTATCCGTCCGACGCTCGCTCACCGCACTCGCGCGCGGCACAGCAGCGGGCCACCTGCTCACCGGAGGCGCCATACGCTCCGGCCGGACCGCCTTCCTCTTCCCGGGACAGGGCAGCCAGCGGCCCGGAGCCGGCGCGGAGCTCTACCGCGACGACCCGGTGTTCGCCGACGCCCTCGACGAGGTGCTGACCGGCCTGGACCCGCACCTCGACCTGCCCCTGCGCGACATCCTGTTCGCCGAGCCCGGAACCCCCGGTGCGGCGCTGCTCGACCGCACCCGGTACACCCAGCCCGCGTTGTTCGCCCTGGAGACGGCGCTGTTCCGGCTCGTGCAGCACTGGGGTGTGCGGCCCGACCTGCTGATGGGGCACTCCGTCGGCGAACTCGCCGCCGCCCACGCGGCGGGCGTGCTGGACCTGCCCGATGCCTGCGCGCTGGTAACGGCCCGGGGCCGGCTGATGGACGAACTGCCCGAGGGCGGGGCGATGGTGGCGGTGGAGGCCACCGAGGAGGAAGTACACCAGGCCCTGCTGGACGACCGCACCGGGCACCCCCTCCCGGAGACGGAAGCGGACCGGGACCCGGGCCGGGACGCGGTGGACATCGCCGCCGTCAACGGGCCCACCTCCGTGGTCCTGTCCGGTGACGCGGACGCGGTGCTGCGCCTGGCCGGGGCGTTCCGCTCCCGCGGACGGCGCACCCGCCGGCTGAGCGTGAGCCACGCGTTCCACTCCGCCCGGATGGACGGGATGCTCGACGCGTTCCGGGACGTGGCCGAGTCGCTGACCTACCACGCGCCCGGCATCGAGATCGTCTCCAACCTGACCGGGCGCACGGCCACGGCCGCGGAACTCCGTTCCCCCGAGCACTGGGTGCGCCACGTCCGGGGCACCGTGCGCTTCCTGGAAGGGGCCCGCCGGCTGCGGGCCGAGGGCGCGACGACGTACCTCGAACTCGGACCGGGCGGCGTGCTGTCCGGCATGCTTCACGCCTGCCTCCCCGACGCCACGCCCACCCCCGGCGGCCCCGGTACGGTGCCGCTGCTGCGCGACGGCCGCGGCGAGCCGGACGCGGTCCGCACCGCACTCGCCTCGCTGCACCTGCGCGGCGTGGCGGTGGACTGGTCGGCGGGCTGGAGCGGCACCGACGTGCGGCGGGTCGACCTGCCCACCTACGCCTTCCAGCGCAGGCGCTTCTGGCCGGTGGCCGCGCCGGACCCGGCCCCCGCCGCCCGGCGCTCCCGCCGGGAGACCGAGGTCCCCGTCGGCCCCCGCCGCTACCGCATCGCATGGGAGCCGCTCACCCCGCCCGCGGAGCCCCGCCTCTCCGGCCGCTGGCTGCTCGTCACCCCGGACGGACCCGGTGCCGAGGACACCGCACTCGCCTGCGAACAGGCGCTCGCCGGACACGGCGCCGACGTGGCCGTGATCCGGGTCGGGGCCGCCGCCGAACGCGCCGAACTGGCCTCGCTGCTCCCGGAGTTCGGCTCCTTGGAGGGCGTCCTGTCGCTGCTGGCCCTGGCCCAGGGCCCCCGCCCTGGCCTGCCGATGCTCGACGCCTGCCTGACCGGGACCCTGCTGCTGCTCCAGGCCCTGGGCGACAGCGGCATCGACGCACCCCTGTGGTGCGCCACCCGCGGCGCGGTGGCAGCCGACGGCACGGAGGAGGTCCGCCCCGAGCAGGCCCAGGTGTGGGGCCTGGGCCGGGTGGCGGCACTGGAGCACCCGCTGCGCTGGGGCGGCCTGGTCGACCTGCCGGACCTGCTGGACGGGCCCGCGCTGGACGGGCTGTGCGCGGTGCTGGCCGGACGGGACGGCGAGGACCAGGTGGCCGTACGCGCGCCGGCACCGTTGGGCCGTCGACTCGTCCCCGCGCCGGAGCCCGCGACACCCGCGCCCGCACCGTGGACGCCGCGCGGCACGGTCCTCGTCACCGGCGGCACCGGAGGCCTCGGCGCCCAGGTGGCGCGCTGGCTCGCGGAGCGCGGCGCGGAGCACCTCGTCCTCCTCGGCCGGCGGGGCCCCGAGGCCCCCGGCGCCGACGCGCTGGTCGACGCCCTGGCGGCGCTCGGCGCCCGGAGCACCCTGCTGGCCTGCGACGTCGCCGACCGCACCGCGCTGGAGCGGGTCCTGGGGCGGCTGCGCGACGAGGGCGACACCGTACGGGCCGTGGTGCACACCGCCGGACTCACCTCGGACACCGCGCTGATGGACTGCACGCCGGAGGAACTGGCCCGGCGGACGGCGGCCAAGACGTGCGGCGCGGCCCACCTCGACGCCCTGTTCGAAGACCGCCCGCTGGACGCCTTCGTGCTGTTCTCCTCGATCTCGGGCACCTGGGGCAGCGGCGGCCAGGGCGCCTACGCGGCAGCCAACGCCTACCTGGACGGCCTCGCCGCGGCGAGGCGCGGCCGGGGCCTGACGGCGACCTCGGTGGCCTGGGGCCCCTGGGCCGGAGCGGGCATGGCCGAGGGCGCGGTCGGCGACGGCCTGCGCCGCCACGGGCTGGTGCCGATGGCCCCGGCAGCGGCGCTCTCCTCGCTCGGCCTGGCGCTGACCCTGGACGAGGGCGAACCGGTCGTCGCCGAGCTGGACTGGAGCCGCTTCGCGCCGATCTTCGGCTCGGTCAGGGACAGTGCGCTGCTGCGCGGCCTGTCGGCCGCCCCGGAGCCCCGGGCGGCGGACGGCGACCCCGCGGACGCGGACACCTCCGCCGGGTCCGGACCCGGCACGGGCGGCGACCCGTCGTGGCTGCACCGGCTGCACCGACTGTCCGAGCCCGAGGGCCGCAAACTGCTGACGGAACTGGTGCGGAGCGAAGCGGCCGCCGTGCTGGGCCACGAGTCGGCCGCCGGCCTCATGGCCGACCGCCCGTTCCGCGAGCTGGGCTTCGACTCGCTCACCGCCGTCGAACTCCGCAACCGGCTGGTCGCGGCCACCGCTCTGCCGCTCGCGTTCACCACCGTCTTCGACCACCCGACGGCAGCCGCCCTCGCCGCCCACCTCTTCGCCGAGCTGAGCGGCACCGGACCGGACGCCCACGGCACGACCGGCACGGCAGCGACGGACTCCGCGGCCGCCGCCGGCGGCGCGGCCGGGCCCGCGGCGGCCGACGAACCCCTGGCGATCGTCTCGATGGCCTGCCGGTTCCCGGGCGGCGTCCGCTCGCCCGAGGACCTGTGGCAGCTGGTGGCCGACGGAGTGGACGCGGTCGCCGCGCTGCCCGCCGACCGCGGCTGGCCGCTGGACACCCTCTACGACCCGGACCCCCTGCACCCGGGCACCTTCTACACCACCGGCGGCGGATTCCTGGACGGCGCGGCCGAGTTCGACGCGGAGTTCTTCGGCATCTCCCCGCGCGAAGCACTGGCCATGGACCCGCAGCAGCGACTGCTCCTCGAAACCAGCTGGGAGGCACTGGAGCGGGCCGGACTCGACCCCGCGTCGGTCCGTGGCAGCGAGGGCGGCGTCTACGTCGGCGTCGCCGCCCAGGGCTACGGCACCGGCCCGCAGAACCCGTCCGACGAGATCGAGGGGCACCTCCTCAGCGGCACGGTCACCAGCGTCGCCTCCGGCCGCGTCGCCTACACCCTCGGACTCGGCGGCCCCGCCGTGACCGTGGAGACGGCCTGCTCGTCCTCGCTGGTGGCACTGCACCTGGCCGGCCAGGCACTGCGCGCCGGCGACTGCTCGTTCGCCCTGGTCGGCGGCGCCGCGGTGATGGCGAGCCCGGACGTCTTCGTCGAGTTCAGCCGTCAGCAGGGCCTGTCGCCCGACGGCCGCTGCCGCTCCTTCGCCGAAGGGGCGAACGGCACGGGCTGGGGCGAAGGGGTGGGCGTCCTGCTCGTGGAACGCCTCTCCGACGCGCGCCGCCTCGGACATCCGGTCCTCGCCCTCGTACGGGGCACCGCGGTGAACCAGGACGGTGCCAGCAACGGCCTCACCGCTCCGAGCGGCCCCGCGCAGCAGCGGGTGATCAGGACCGCGCTGGCCGCGGCAGGACTGTCCGGCGCCGATATCGACCTGGTCGAGGGGCACGGCACCGGCACCGTGCTCGGCGACCCCATCGAGGCGCAGGCCCTGCTGGCCACCTACGGCCAGGACCGGCCCGCCGACCGCCCGCTGTGGCTGGGATCGCTGAAGTCCAACATCGGGCACACCCAGGCCGCCGCCGGGGTCGCCGGCGTCATCAAGACGGTGCTCGCACTGCGCAACGGCGTGCTCCCCGGCACCCTGCACGCACAGGAGGCGTCCAGCCGGGTGGACTGGTCGGCCGGCGCGGTCCGGCTGCTCGCGGACGCCCGCCCCTGGGACGCCCCGGACGGGGACCGGCCGCGCCGGGCCGGCGTCTCCGCGTTCGGCATGAGCGGCACCAACGCCCACGCCGTCCTGGAGGAAGCATCCGCCGCCGACGCCGGCCCGCTGCCCGACTGCACGGACGGCGAACCCTCCGAGGACACCGGGACCACCGTTCCGTGGCTGCTCTCCGCCATGACCCCCGCGGCCCTGCGCCGACAGGCGCGCCGACTGGGCGAGCACCTGCGGGCCGGCCCCGACGGGGGCGCCGCCGCCCCGGCCCGTGCGCTCGCCACCACCCGCCCCGCCCTGCCCTTCCGGGCAGCAGTCCTCGGCCGCGACCGCGACGCGCTCCTCGGCCGGCTGGACGCCCTCGCGGCGGGCGAACCCGCGCCCGACGCCGTGCGGGACCGGGCGCGCGGCGGCCGTACGGTTTTCGTCTTCCCCGGCCAGGGCTCGCAGTGGGCCGGCATGGCCACGGCGGCGCTCGACGCCTCCGCGCCGTTCGCCGCCGCCATCGACGCCTGCGAACGGGCGCTCGCCCCGCACACCGACTGGTCCCTGACCGAGGTGCTGCGCGGCGCGCCCGGCGCGCCGACGCTCGACCGCGTGGACGTCGTCCAGCCGGCGCTCTTCGCCGTGATGGTCGCGCTGGCCGCGCACTGGCGCGACACCGGGGTCACCCCGGACGCGGTCGTCGGACACAGCCAGGGCGAGATCGCCGCCGCCCACGTCGCCGGAGCGCTGTCGCTCGACGACGCGGCCCTCGTGGTGGCGCGGCGCAGCCGGGCGCTGCTGAGGTTGGCGGGACGCGGCGGCATGGTGTCGGTCGCCGCCTCCGTCGAGCGGACCACGAGCCTGATGCCCGCCGGCGGACGCCTCTGCGTGGCCGCGGTGAACGGCCCCGACGCCGTGGTCGTCGCCGGGGAGCCCGAGGAGCTGACCGCCCTGCTCGCGGCCTGCGACCGGGAAGGTGTGCGGGCCAAGGCGATCCCGGTGGACTACGCGGCCCACTCGGCCCAGGTCGCCGAGATCGAGGACGAACTGCGCGAAGCCTTCGCCGGGATACGCCCCCGCGCCTCGGCCGTCCCGCTCTACTCGACGGTGACCGGCGAACCCGTCGCCGGAGAATCGCTCGACGCCGCCTACTGGTACCGCAACCTGCGCGAGCCGGTCGACTTCGTCGGAGCGACCCGCGCCCTGCTCGACGCGGGCCACACCCTGCTCGTCGAGGTCAGCCCGCATCCGGTGCTGCTCGCCGGGATCGAGGCGGTGGCCGCGGCGGCCGGGCGGGAGGTGTCGGCGGTCGGCACGCTGCGGCGCGGCGACGGCGGCCGGGACCGGCTGCTGGCCTCACTGACCGAGGCGTGGGCGGCCGGCGGCGGCCCGGTGGACTGGTCGCCCTGGACGGGGGCCCCCGGGCCGGGCGGCCCGGCACCCGTCCTGCTGCCGACGTACCCCTTCCAGCGCGACCGGTACTGGCTGCCCACACCGGGCCGGACGGCCGCCGCGGCCACCACCGCGGCCACCACCACGGTGCCGGCCGAGGACACTCCGCAGACCGCGGGCGACGAGGACGGCACCCCCGCCGTGCGACTGGCCGCCCGGCTGGCCCCGCTGGACCGGCAGGCACGCCGCCAAGCGGTGCTCGACCTGGTCGTCCGGCACGCGGCCGCGGTCCTCGGCCATTCCGGAACCGGTCCGGTGCGCCCGGAACGCGCCTTCTCCGAGATCGGCTTCGACTCGATGCTCGCGGTGCGGTTCAGGAACGCGCTGTGCGAGGCCACCGGGCTGGCCGTCCCGCCGACGGTCGTCTTCGACCACCCGACGCCAGAGGCGCTCGCCGCCCACCTGGACGCGGAGCTGTCCGCCGCGCCCGAACCGCCCTCGCCGCTGTTGGCCGAGCTGGACCGGCTGGCCGCGCTCCTCGCGGCCGTCCCGCCCGGAGCGGCCGACACCGACGGGGTCGGCGAACGACTGAACGAACTGCTGCACGGCTGGGGCCGGCGCGCCGGCGCACCGGGGGGCGAGGCACCACCGCCGGGACCGGTGGACGACAACGCCACCGCGATGGAAACGGCGACAGCGGACGAGCTGTTCGCCCTGCTCGACAACGACTTCGGAAACGCCTGAAAGAGAGCTGGCACTGATGTCCGACGACAAGAAGCTGCTCGACTACCTCAGGCGCGCCACCGCAGACCTCGGTGACACCCGGAGGCAGCTGCGCGAGGCCGAGCAGGCCCGCCACGAACCGATCGCCGTCGTCTCCATGGCCTGCCGCTATCCCGGCGGCACCGACACGCCGGAACTGCTGTGGGACCTGGTCTCCCGGGGCGCCGACGCGGTCTCCGCCTGGCCGGTCAACCGCGGCTGGGACCTGGAGGGCCTCTACGACCCGGACCCCGAGCGGCCCGGTACCTCCTACACCCGGCACGGCGGCTTCCTCCACGACGCCGCCGAGTTCGACGCGGAGTTCTTCGGCATCTCGCCGCGCGAGGCCCTGGCCATGGACCCCCAGCAGCGGCTGGCACTGGAGACCGCCTGGGAGGCGGTCGAGCGGGCCACGATCGACCCCCGCACGCTGCGGCGCACCGGCACGGGTGTCTTCCTCGGGGCGATCGGCAACGGCTACGGCGCGGGTTCGCGCCACCTCCCCGAGGTCCAGGGCCTGTTGGACACCGGGACCGCGAGCAGTGTGGTCTCCGGCCGGATCGCCTACACCCTGGGCCTGGAAGGGCCCGCGGTGACCGTGGACACGGCCTGCTCCTCTTCTCTGGTCGCCCTGCACCTGGCGATCCGGGCCCTGCGGGCCGGCGACTGCACGCTGGCCCTGGCCGGCGGGGTGTCGGTGATGGCGACCCCCGACGCGTTCGTGGCGTTCAGCCGCCAGCGGGCACTGTCGGCCGACGGCCGCTGCAAGGCGTTCGGGGCCGACGCGGACGGAACCGGTTGGTCCGAGGGCGCCGGCGTCCTGCTGCTGGAACGGCTGTCGGACGCGCGGCGCAACGGGCACCCGGTGCTGGCCGTCATCCGGGGTTCGGCCACGAACCAGGACGGTGCGAGCAACGGCCTGACGGCGCCCAGCGGCCCGGCACAGCAGCGGGTGATCCGGGCGGCGCTCGCGGACGCGGGCCTGTCGGCGTCCGAAGTGGACGCGGTGGAGGCGCACGGCACCGGCACCACCCTCGGCGACCCCATCGAGGCGCAGGCGCTGCTGGCCACGTACGGTCAGCGGCGGCCCGCCGAACGGCCTTTGTGGCTGGGCTCGTTGAAGTCGAACATCGGCCACACCTCGGCGGCGGCCGGAGTGGGCGGCGTCATCAAGATGGTGCTGGCGATCGAGCACGGCGAACTGCCCAGGACCCTGCACGCGGACCGGCCGACGCCCATGGTGGACTGGTCGTCGGGAGCCGTGGAAATCCTCTCCGAGGCCCGCGTCTGGGACGACACGGGACACCCGCGCCGGGCCGGGGTGTCCGCCTTCGGCGTCAGCGGCACCAACGCCCATCTGATCCTGGAACAGGCCCCGGCGGAGGAAGCCGGACCGGCGGCCGACACTGCGGCCGACGGCGATGCGTACCCGCTGCCCTGGGTGCTGTCGGGGCGTACCGACGAGGCGCTGCGCGACCAGGCGGCCCGGCTGCTGGCACACCTGAGCGCCGGTCCCGCACCCCTGCGGGCCGCCGACACCGGCCGCGCCCTCGCCCTCACGCGGACCGCCTTCGAACGGCGCGCCGTGGTGGTGGGCACCGACCCGGACCGACTGCTCGACGGCGTGAAGGCGCTGGCGGAGGGCCACTCGGTGCCGGGCCTGGTGCGGGGCGACGGTGTGTCGTCCGGTCGGGTGGCGTTGGTGTTCCCGGGTCAGGGTTCGCAGTGGGTGGGGATGGCCGCGGAGCTGCTGGCCGGGTCGGCTGTGTTCGCGGGGCGGATGGCGGAGTGCG
>NZ_JBVISA010000074.1:0-12056 GCF_055575755.1 Kitasatospora sp. NPDC034035
GCCCTCGACCGCCGCGCCCGCCCGGCACCGATCACCGCACCCACCGCGGCAGACCTCGCCGACCTCGTCGGGCGAACCCACACCAAGAACGCCAAATAATTAATCGGCGGCTCCCAGGGGCAGGCGTCGTATCGTCCGAGGTCTCCCGGTGGTCCGGTCGCTGAGGGAAGTGGCCCCCAAGGCGCGGCGGGGCCGCCCACCTTCTTGTCGGCGGTGTTGACCTTCGCCGGCGGCGAGGGCCGGGATCAGGTGGCCGGGGGTGGCGCCCTCCATGACCTGGAGGGCGATGTCGACCACGTCGTCGGTCAGGCGGCGGTCGTTGGGGAAGCCCTGGAAGTCGCCGTTGAGGACGCCGAGCCGGTCCGGGTTGGCGGTGACAGTGGTCGACATGTTGAGCCGCAGCTCCTCGACCGCGACGAACTTCCTCGGGTTGTGTCCTGGTTCATCAACTGCGAGTTGAGGTCGACCTGGAAGGGGCCGCCGGTGGCCTTGGCGATACCGGTCAGGAAGATCTCCTGCAGGTCGGCACCGGAGCGAGGATCCGGCTGGGCAGCCGCGCTTCGCACTGTGGACCGGATTCCGTCACGTCTTCGTGAGCCGGGCGGGGATGGCCTGGTCGCCTCACCCCCGTGGGCCAGCGGTCACCCGTCCGGGCGCACTTCACCCCTCTTTTGTCTCTTGCTGCGGCGGCTGCCGTACCATCAGCCCTCGCTCGCCGCGGCCACTGGCGCGGTCGCCGGAGTGGGGACGCTCCATTTCTGTTCGATGCGGGCGAACTTCCACACGGCGAGCGCGGCAATCCAGGTGGCGAAGAACAGGCCGACGATGACGAAGCCGACCGCGTTGAGGTCCAGGCGGGAGATCCAGTCCCAGAACGCGCCGTGCAGGTCGAGCCTGTCGGCGAGCAGGCCGAGCAGTTCGACAGTGCCGATGACGAGGGCGACGGCGACCGACAGACCGGTGATGGTCAGGTTGTAGTAGATCTTGCGGACCGGCTTGGAGAACGCCCACCCGTACGCGAAGTTCATGAACGACCCGTCGATGGTGTCCAGCAGGCACATCCCCGCGGCGAACAAAAGCGGCAGGCACAGGATCGCGTACCACGGCAGGCCCGACGCCGCCCCGGAGCCGGCCAGCACCAGAAGGGCGATCTCCGTCGCGGTGTCGAACCCGAGGCCGAACAGCATCCCCAGCGGATACATCTGCCACGGCTTGCTGACCGACCGCGTCACTCGGCCCAGCACCCGGTTCATCAGCCCCCGCTTGTCCAGCTGCTCCTCCAGCGCGCTCTCGTCGAGGTGGCCGGAGCGCATCTGCCGGAACACCTTCCAGATGCCCACCAGGATGACGAGGTTGACGACCGCGATCAGGTACAGGAACGAGCCCGAGACGGCGGTGCCGATCAGGCCCGTCACCTGATGGAGCCGGGAGCCGTCGTCCAGGAGCGGTCCGGCCAGGGCCTTCACACCGAGGGAGAGCAGGACGGCCAGGGCGAACACGATCGAGGAGTGCCCGAGGGAGAACCAGAAGCCCACCGACAGGGGCCTCTTGTGCTGCTCCATGAGCTTGCGGGTGGTGTTGTCGATCGCGGCGATGTGGTCCGCGTCGAAGGCGTGCCGCATGCCGAGGGTGTAGGCGGTGACACCGATCCCGATGCCGAAGCTCTTCTCCCCGATGGTGTGGTGCTCGGGGGCGACGACGGCGATCAGCGTGACCCAGCCGATGACGTGAAGGGCGACGATGAAGGTGCCCATCCCGGCCAGGCGCCGCCACTCCTGACGGGTGATCGACGCCACGGCGGCGGTACGGGCGGATCTCGGAGGGTCCTGGGCGGGGGATACGGATGAGGAGGCCACGGGCGTCCTTCCTGCATCTCGGCCGACGCACCGCAGCCGGTGCGTCGATCTCGTAGTTGCACTATGTCGGCAAGAAGGAATGTTGTCACGGGGCGCGCCGGGGGCGCGAGGGCGTGCGGCTCCGGCGCCCTGCCGCCGGAGCAGCTTGCGATGATCGCCTGTTCGACCAGTGGGAACCTGTGTGCTGATGTGCTGCTCCGTGCGAGTGGTCTTGTCGGAAGGTCGGAATGGTGGCCGCTCTCCGCCGTCCGGCAGCCCCGAAGGTGGTGTGGGCCCTGTCGGCTCCTTCCCTCTTCCTGCCGGTCCGGGCCTCGCCGCCGCGGCGGCCGGCCCCGTTCCCGGAGGCCCAGCGTGGCGGTTCCACGATTCCTCGCCCGCGCAGGCGTGGTGGTGTCAGGCGCACTGCTCCTGCTCGGCGGCGCTGCACCTGTCGCCGGCGCCCATCCGCTGGGGAACTTCTCCCTCAACCACTACCTCGGCTTCACCGTCCACCCGGAAAGTCTCGAAGTCCTCGCCGTCACCGACGCCGCCGAGATCCCCACCCTCCAGGAGCAGCCGAAGGTCGACCGCAACGGCGACGGCATCATCGATGACGCCGAGCGCGACGCCTGGGCGACGGCGCAGTGCGCGCAGACCGCGCAGCGCCTCAAGGCGACGACCGACCGGGCGGCCGGGCCACTGGCGTGGCGAACCGACTCGGCGCAGTTCCGCTACGAGGACGGTTCGGCGGGTCTGCGCACCAGCCGCCTGGAATGCCTGTTGCGGGCCGATCTGCACCTCCCGGCCGACGGCATCACCCTGCACATCGCGAGCGGAAGTGATCCGGGCCGGGTCGGGTGGAACGAGATCACCGCCCGCGGCGATGCCACCACCCTCGACCGCAGCGATGTCCCGGCCGAGTCGGTCTCCAAGGAGCTGCGGGACTACCCTCGCGACCTGCTCGACAGCCCCAGCGGCGTCACCAGCGCCCAGTTCCGCGCGCGGCCCGGCGGCAGTGCGGCAGCCGCACAGTCAGCGACCGTGACCGCAGGGGACTCCGGGCCCACGGCGTGGCTGAGCAGCCTCGATGCCCGGCTCTCCGAACTCGGCGCCGCCCGGCGCCTGACCGTCCCGGTCGGCCTGCTCGCCGTCCTCCTGTCGATCGTGCTGGGCGCAGGGCACGCGCTGCTTCCCGGACACGGCAAGACCGTGATGGCCGCCTACCTGGCGGGCCGCCGCGGAAGCACCCGGGACGCCGTCACCGTCGGGGCCACCGTCACGGTGACCCACACTGCCGGCGTCCTCGTCATCGGCCTGTGCCTGACCGCGTTCTCCTCGCTCGCCGGAGACGTACTGCTCGGCTGGCTGGGCGTCCTCAGCGGCGTCCTGGTCGCCATCGTCGGCGCCGGCCTGCTGAGGGACGCGGTACGACGCTCATCCAGTACCTGGCGGCGCCAACATCTCCCGCACACCCACACGGAATCCGGCAGCCAGCCCACCTGGGAACTCGCCCACGCGTCTGCCGTGCCCGCACCGACCGGTCACCACGACCACCCGCACCCGCACGACCACAGCCACGAGAATCCCGGCCACCCGCACCATCACGGCCACCGCCACGGCCTGTTCGGGAGCGGCCACCACCACGACCCCGCAGCCCCGGGCCGCCGGGTGCTGATCGGCCTCGGCATCGCAGGCGGCCTGGTCCCCAGCCCGTCCGCCCTGGTCGTCCTGCTGGGCGCCATCGCGCTCGGCCGCACCCTGTTCGGCGCGGCCCTCGTGGTCGCCTACGGCCTGGGCATGGCCGGCACCCTCACCGCCGTCGGCCTGCTCCTGGTCCGCCTCGGAGACCGCCTCGCCGGCGCGGCGCACGGCCCGATCATCGGCCGGCTGCGCCGAATCGCCCCCTACAGTGCCCTGCTGACCGCACTGCTCATCCTGACCGTCGGCCTGGGGCTGGTCTTGCGCAGCCTCCCCTCGACCTTGTGAACACCCACCCCCATCGGAGGCCGACCACCATGACCATCCGCCCACGACGCCTGCTGTGCCTGATCCTCCTCGCCGCCCCGCTGCTGGCGGCCTGCGGAGGCGAGGCGGACGGGAGCTTCGACGCGCAGCCCGGAACTCCGTCCCCGTCCTGCCTTCAGCACCAGAGCCAGGATCCGGGTACCAAGTACACCGGTGGCGAGAAGTCCGACCCGCGCTCGGTTCTGGAGATGATGCGGTTCTACACCGCCAACGGGACGAAGGCGTACTGCGACGGCAAGGCGCCCACCGACACCGACCGCCGCTGGACCGACCTCTACGCCACGCTAGGCGGCGACGCGAGCCACGTCCCGCAGCCGAAGCAGTAGCCCCTCAGCCGCCCTCAGCCCGCGCCACCGGTAACGCTCGTGGCCTGGAGTTCGGCCAGGGCGGTGCGGGCGGCCGGGGCGTGCAGAGGATGAAAGGCGGGGTTGATCGCCAGCGCGTTCTCCAGCTCGCCGCGGGCGTCGGCCGGCCGCCCGAGCCCCCGCAGGATCATGGCGCGGTGGTAGTGGAAGAGAGCGTTGCGCATCCCCAGGGCCAAGGCCTCGTCGGACTGCGCCAGCGCCTCCTGGTCACGCCCGTTGACGTGCAGGGCCCAGGCGTAGGCGTCGCGCATCTCCAGGAACGGCCTGCTCCTCAATCCCTGCTCGGCGATGGCGAGCGCCGTCTTCGCGTCGCCGTGATCGGCCTCGAAGAGGGCGGCGTCGGTGTCCAGGGCCACACCGTTGTCGGTGAACAGCTTCTGCTCGCCACGGAACACCTGGTACTGCTGCTCCGCCTCGGCCGTGCGTCCCAGGGACTGGAGCAGCTCGCCGAGTTCGAGGACGTACTCGGGCTGCGGGACCAGGTCAACCGCCCGCTGAAAGTCCGTGACGGCGGAGGTGATGTCGCCGAGGGCCGCCTCGGCCTTGGCCTTCGCCTCCAGGAGCGATGCGGTGCCCGGTGCGGCGCGCAGGCCCGCCTCGGCATGGGTGAGCGCGGTCCTGGGGTCGCCGCTGTCGAGGGCGAGCTGGCTGAGGTGGTAGCGAGTGAAGGCCCGGTCGGCAGGGGTGTTGGCGTCGTCGAGGGCGCGCTTCATGGCGGCGGCGGCCGCCGCCGTGTCGCCGCGCAGCTCCCACGTGTAGGAGGCGCGGGCCAGTGACGGGGTGCCCGGTTTGAGGTCGACCATGCGCTGCACCGCGTCGAAGGACTCGGAGTAGCGGCCGAGCTGGGTGTAGGCGTCGGCGAGGGTCCCGTAGAGGGTGGAGCTGTCCGGGTTGACGGCGATCGCCTTCTGCGACCAGTCGAGGGCCGAGGTGAAGTCGTGCCGGGCGGCGTCGAGGGCGGCCATCCCGGCCATGGCGGTGAAGTTCTCCGCCGGCTCGGTGCTCAGCGACCGGGCCAGGACGGCTTCCGCCTTCGGGTAGTAGGACGGATCGGCGGTGATCTTGGCCTGCTGGACGTAGGCCAGGCCGAGGGACGCCATCGCGAGCGCATCTCCCGGAACCGCCTTCAGGTGTTCCTGCAGCCCGCGGATGTCCGCGTCCAGGCCCACACCGGTCATGCCCCGGTCGGCATCCGCGCTCCCGGAAGCAGCCTGCCGACCGGCGCCCTGGGGCGCGAGCCCGAGGCCTCCGGCGAGGAACAGGCCCACACCGAGGGCGGTCGCCACGGCAGCAGGCAACAGACGGCGGCGTCGGATCACAGTGCACTCCAGATGAAAGCAAGCGGGGTACGTTAAGCGGCTGCGGTGCCGGCCGGGCGGGCGACCGGGGAGGCGAAGACCACCAGGTTGGAGAGGTACTCCCGGCTGGCGCGGTCGTAGGTGCCGCCGCAGGTGATCAATCGCAGGCCCGGATCGGAGGTGTCGCCGAAGACAAGGCCGTCGGGGAACTCGTCCTTCGGGTAGCTGCGCAGCGCGTTCACGGCAAAGGCACTGGTGGTGCCATCTGCCGCGTCGACCGTGATGGTGTCGCCGGGGCGCAGGACGGACAGGCCCGCGAACACGGCCGGCCCGGTGCGGGAGTCGACATGGCCGACGATCACCGCGGCGCCCGGCCCGCCGGGGGCGGGGCCCTGGCTCCACCAGCCGGCGACCTCGGGGTCGTCCGGAGTACCGAGGTGGCCGTCACCCTGGACCTGCAGGTCCGTCAGGGCGCTGTCCACCCTGATCCGGGGTATCCGTATCCGCACCGGAGGAGCCTGCTGCCGGCGCGCGGGCGTCGCGCCTGCGCTGCGGGACAGCCGCCCGGGTATGTCGCCGATGTCTCGCACCGTCGCGGGGCCGTTGCTTCCCGGACCGGTGGCGACGCTCGCTGCGCCGGCTCCGGTCAGGGCGAGGCCGAGCGTCAGCGCGGCCACGGCGGTGCGCCGACTGGGGTGCCTGAGGACGTGCCCGGGCGGCCGGCCCCGCGCGAGGAGGGGTCGGCGCCCGTGGTGGAGCGGAGGTGTCACTGCTGGGCGCTGTGCCGGCGGCGCAGTGCGAGGACCGCGGCACCGGTGAGCAGGACACCGCCGCCAAGCGCGGTGGCGCCGGCGATCGGGAAGTCGCTCAGGGACAGGCCGCCGAGGCCGGCGGCGACGCCGCCGGCGGGGTTGTCGGGGACGGCCTGGTTGACGGCGGCGGTGTTGGGCAGCGCGACGTAGGGGAAGGTCTTGCCGAAGGCGTGGTCGTTGGCGTTGACGCCGTCACCGGCGGCCAGCGCGGGCACGATCGTGCCGGTCTGGGCCGCGCCCTCCAGAGCCTGGAGCTCGATGTCCACCACGTCGTCGGCCAGGCGACGGCCGTTGGGGAAGCCGGCCAGGTCCTGACCGAGGACACCGAGGCGGTTGGGGGCGGCCGACGGCGGCACCGACATGTTGAGGCGCAGCTCCTCGCCGGGCAGGAACTTGTCCTTGCTCACGTCGGCGTTCAGCTGCTGGGAGTTGAGGTCGGCCTGGATGGGGCCGCAGGCCTTGCAGATACCGGTGAGGAAGATCTCCACTAGGTCGTTGCGCGGCGTGGCGGGGGCCGGGATGCCGTAGACGCTCTGGATGAGCTTCGGCACGATCGGGTCTTTGACCTTGTCGACGACCGGGGTGACGGTGGCGTCCTTCTCGGGGCTGAGCGCGTTGAAGGCGTCCTTGTACTTGATCGGGACGACGACCTCGTTGATCAGCGGGTTGCCGAGCCGGGAGACCTGCCGGAAACCCTCATCACCCTTGCCCGCGATCGCGCCCTCACCGCCCTTGCCCTCGCCGCCCTTGTCGGCGACAACGGTGGCGCCCTTGCGGTCGGTCGTGGACCAGACACCGATCACCGGGTTGCGCGTCGGGTCGCCCTTGAGCGCCAGGTCCTTCTTGGGGACCTGGATGGCGATGGTGTTGACGTTGTAGCCGCTCAGGGTGTCGTGCCCGGACTCCTTGAGGTTCCCGCCGTAGAGCAGGTCGAAGACCCGCAGGTCGAGGAAGAACGGGTCATCCGCCTGCCCGGCGAGAGTCTGCCCGCCGCCGGGCAGCTCGCGGATGGCCTGCTGGCGCAGCGCCGCGTAGTTCGGCATCGACGCCTGGCCCGTGTTCGACGGGGCCGCGACCGCGTCCTTGAGCAGCGTCTTGGTGGACCCGTCCGCGTGGCTCTCGGTGAGGGTGTACGTCTGGCGGAAGTTCAGCGTCGGGTCGTCGAGGTTGTTCACGACGCCGGTGTTGTAGAGGAACTGGTTGGCGTCGTCCCGGTAGTGGTTGCTGAACGTCCACGTGTAGGTGGTGTCGGCCCTTCCGTCACCGTCGGCGTCGATCTTGATGTTGTAGCGCGCGTCCTCCGCGAATGCGTAGAAGTTCGGGCCGCCGTTCGGTTCCTCGAAGGGGATCCAGTTCGCGATCAACGTGACCGTGTCCGGCTTGTCGGGGCTGACGAAGGCGTACACGTCGGTGTTGTCCGCCCGCGGATCGCCCGCGATCAGTGGCGCCTCGCGGTGGCTGGAGGCGGAACTGACACCGGGGGTGAGACCGGCCAGGGCGCCGGCGGCGGCGAGGGCGAGCACGCCCATTCCGGCGAGCGGCCGCTCGGCGCGGCGGGCCAGGGAGGGCGGGCGGGGCGAACGAGGAGGCTGCATGGTCCGTCTTTCTGCAAGGTGGCCCGGATCGGCGTTCCGCAGCGGGCCGGCCTGGGCCCCGCGGACGACGGAGTCCCTGCATCCGGGCACAGGACACTCCGGGCGGCTTCCCACCTGGAAGGGCGTGCGGCCTCGGCCGGGGCCCGAGCCGATGCGTGTGGCCCCGGGAAGGGTGAGCCGTCCGGTACGCGACCGAAGGTGGTAAGCCATTCATAAAGTCATCACGCGCGGTGGCGTAGCGCCTACGGAGGTAGCCCATCCGGGAGCTCAGCTAGGGCGGGTATCGGGTCGTGGTCAATCTGTGGGATTCGGCCTCATGGCGAGGCCTGATCGGGTAGATCATGTCGCGTGACGCGAGTGCAACGGACTGATGCGAATGGGAGTTCATCGAGCCGTACCTGCCGGTCGGCGAGTACGGTCCGTACCCGGAGCGGCTGCGGCAGCAGTTCGAGGGCGTGATCTGGCGGTTCAAGACCGGAGGGCAGCGGCGGGAGATGCCGTCGGAGTTCGGTGCGTGGTCGACCGTCTCCAATCGCTTCCGGCAGTGGCGTGACGCGGGCGTCTTCGAAGCCCTGATGGAGGGCGCGTACTGCCGGTTGCTACTCGGGGTTGCTACTTGCGCTTGCTACTCGGGGTTGCGTCAGGCGGTGCTGGCTTCGTTCGCGACTTCGGGTTCTGGCTCAACTTCCGTGGTCCACTCACGCTGAGTAACAATCTGGCAGTGCTGTCGGCGTCGGAAAGTTGCCCGGAATTCGCCATTGCTCGGGTCGCGGTGGCCGACAGTGCGGGACCGTGGATGATCTGGTGCCCCGCTTGGAGGGATTGCTGTTTCCGTCGGTCGAGGGTGTCGCGGTGCTGTCGGTCGACGTGGACGTCGAGTCGGTGAACGTGACGGTCAAGTCCGCGGCGGCGGGGCACAGCTGCCCGGAGTGCGAGGGCTGGTCGACCCGGGTGCACAGTTCCTACCTGCGGTTTCCCGTCGATGGGCCGGTCGGGGGCAGGCAGGTCCGGTTGAGCCTGCGGGTGCGACGCTTCGTGTGCGGCAACCCGTTGTGCGGGCGGCGGACGTTTGTCGAGCAGATCGAAGGGCTGACGCGGCGCCACGGCTGGTGGACTGAGCGGCTGCGGGCGACCCTCGCGTCAGTGGGCCTGGCGCTGGCCGGGCGGGCTGGCGCCCGCCTGGCCAGCGTGTTTGGGGTGCCGGTGAGCCGCAGCACGGTGCTGCGGCTGGTGGAGGAGCTTCCAGACCCGGTGCCGCCGGCCCCGCGGGTGGTGGGCGTCGACGAGTACGCGACGCGCAAGGGCCGCGCCTACGGAACCGTGCTGGTCGACGCCGAGACCCGCCGGCCCGTGGACCTGCTGCCCGACCGGGAGGCGTCGAGCCTGGCGGCCTGGCTGGCCGAGCGGCCTGGCGTCGAGATCGTCTGCCGCGACCGCGCGCCGTTCTTCGCCGAGGGAGCCACCACCGGTGCACCGCAGGCGGTCCAGGTCGCGGACCGCTGGCACCACTGACAGCCCGTCCGGTTCTGGTAGAAGATCGCATTCACGATCTCCCGCAGATCACAGGACCCCGGATCCCCGGTTGCCGATCGCGCCACCCGGTCCTGCTTCCAGGCCGTGATCATCGGCTCGATCAACGCCCACTGCTCGTGCGATAAGTCGCTCGGATACGCCCGTCTGTCCATGCGCCGCAGAACATCACCCGCACCCCGACTGGCACGCCAGTACGGCCGACGTTCACACGAACGAGCGATCACGAACCGAGAGAAAAGGGACTTAACGTCCACTCAGGCGTCGTCGAAGGGCACGTCAACCGGATCATTCTGTGGAATCCGGACTGTCAAGTGACTCCGACCCCGTGCTGCTTGACTATGTGCTGGCCGCTTGGGCTGAAGGACGGGAGACTCGGGTGCTGTGGACATGGGGATCTCTGGTTTCAAGCCGTCCTTCCTGGTCGGGATCGAGGCGGTTCGGCAGGCGCATGGGTCGCGCCTGGCGGCGCTCGCTGGTAGGCGGCTGACGGGGTTCGCCTTGGTGCGCTTCGCTGAGGACGGAGACTGGTTTGCCGACTGTCCGGTCGTGCTGGACTTCAACGGCATCCAGGTGGAGGTCTGCCACTGGAAGCTCGACGAACTCTCGATCGGCTGGGACACGATCGACACCGAGGCGACCATCACCGGGTGGGAATGGTTCGAGCTGACGCCCCAGTGGTCTCACGGTGATGAGCGCCTCGAACCGTTCGTCGGCCAGGAGATGTGCGAGGTCAGGCTTCTCGAGTGGCGGCCGACAGAACATGACCTGGCAGCTGGGACGGTGGCGGTGGAGTTCGTCTTCGGTGGGGGTTGCCTGCGGATCGCCAACGGACTCGACGAGAACCGCATCGAGATCGGTGCGGCCCAGCCGGACTACATCCGTCACAGGCTGGGCCGCTGATCGTGACTACTGGGTCGGCTTCTGGTTGATCTCGATGACGGGCAGAAGGGTGGCCTGCGCTGGGATGCCGATCTGCCGTGGGGTCGGCCTGGCCGGCGTGGGGACGTCGGAAAGTCGGTTGAGCAACTGGTCGAGGTTGGCTTGCCCGTCGTCCACCGCGGCGCGTTCGTCGTCCGTCAGCGGAATGGCCGCGAGCATCCTCTGCAGGCTCTCCCTTGGCCTCCAGGAGTTGACCCTTGCTGGACGCTTTGGGGGTGTAGAAGTCGCAGCGTGCGCAGGCCATGCTTTTCCGGACTACGGGCGGACTCGACGGCACCCCGAACGCAGCGAGCTCAGCTGTCACTGCCACGATGTGCGGATGCGAGGACTGACTGAGCTGGTCAATGTGGACGAACCGGCCTGGCCGCTGCTGCGGGAAGCGTTCACGAGCAGTGTCGCGCCGCTCGAAGTTATGTCGGGCGATGCCGACCAAGGGCGCTCCTGCTTGCTGCAGCTGCAGGTGAGCGCCCGCTCGGCCCTCGGGGCGCTGGCCCTGCACACTGGCGGGATCGTCGTCGACGGGGGATGGCTGCGTGTATTCGGCGGTGCGGCAGGAGCGTCCTCGGTCGGGTTGCCGAGTCTCGCCCAGGTCAACCACTTCCCCAGCGACTTCGACCCTGCGTGGCGACCGACCGACGGCCTGGTCGTGGGTCACGACGTCCTTGGTGGTGTCTTCGCCGTCAACGGTCATGATGCCGCTGATGCTGGTCGTCCCGGCGCTCCCGGACAGATGGTCTACTTCGCGCCTGACTCCATGGAGTGGGAAGCCCTGGAGATGGGTTACGGAACGTGGCTGACCTGGCTGCTGTCGGGCCAACTGGAGCAGTTCTACGAGGGGCTGCGCTGGCGCGGCTGGCAGGACGAGGCATCCCGGCTGACCTCGGACCAAGGAATCTCCGTCTTCCCGTTCCTCTGGTCGAAGGAAGCGCACGCGGATCTCGCGGCCACGAGCCGAAGGCCGGTCCCTATGGCGGAACTCCTGAGCCTGAGCAGGGACTTCTGCGCCCAAATGGGACTGCCCGCTCCGGGGTTCCTCGGGTCCGTTTAGATGCCGAACCGCACCGCTCTCCACAATCCTGATCAGAAACGAGTGGAAGTCATGGGCTCCATCCAGACCGAACAGATCGGGCCCGGGGACGGTGACGCGGTCCATGCCGATGACTATCGGATCAAGGTCTGGTTCCGATTCGTGCCGCGCGAAGGCTGGCTTCCTCAAGACACCGAGGGGCTGTGGGCCACGCTGCTCGGCGAGGAAACGGCGCGCGTGGAGAACGTGCCCCTGCTCCAGAGTGGGGTTGCCGAAGGCGACGTTGTCCGATTCACCACCGACGCCGAGGGCCGGCACTGGGCGGTGGGTCGCGTGGAAGCCTCCGGCAACTGCACGATTCGGGTCCTTCCGGTGCCCACTGGGCCGCTCGGCCCGAGCGCCCGGGCTGTGCACGAGCGGTTGTCGTCGTTCGGGTTGGGCGGCGAGGTCTTCAGTGACGAGTTCCCACTGGTGGCGTTCAACGTGCCGGCCAGCTCGGACCTCGCAGGCATAAAGTCGCTGCTGGTTCATGGAGCCTTCGCCATCTTCGAACGTGCTGGTCGGAGGGGCTGGCGTGACGGTTCTCCGGGGTGCTCGTGCTGGTCGTGGGCGGGAGTCTGCGGTCTT
>NZ_JBVISA010000075.1:0-12012 GCF_055575755.1 Kitasatospora sp. NPDC034035
ATCCGACAACCGCTCACCCGCACACGACTTGACCTGCCCCACCCTCGCCACACCACAACCAACGACACACAGACCACAAAGTCACCGGCATTGGGGCTAGGCCAGCTCCCCCACCGGCGCCACCACCGCGCCCTGCTTGCCGCACACCCAGTGCGGCTCGGGCCCCAGCTCGGGCTCCACGCTCAACGCGTGCGGGTCGCCGTCGGCCGCGCAGGCGTCGCACAGCGGCCACCGGCCGTACGCCTCCAGCAGCGCGTCCTGGACGTCCTGGGCGACCAGCCCGAGCACGTACTCGGTGCCGTCCGGCCACTGATCCAGCCACCAGCGGCGGTGGGTGACGGCCTGCTCCACCAGCGAGACGACGGCGGCGTCCGCCACGTCCCGTGCGGTGAGGTCGGCCAGGATCAGGGCCCGGGCGTTGTGCAGGGCGGTCTCGATGTCGTCGGAAGCCATCCGTCCATTCTCCGTGGAAACGCGGGAACGCCGAAACGCCGCGTGGGCGGCCCCCCGAAGGGAACCGCCCACGCGGACGAGGATTCAACCGATCCGATCGAAAGCGATCAGGATCAGAAGTCCATGTCACCGCCCGGCATGCCGCCGCCGGCGGCCGCGGCGGCCTTCTCCGGCTTGTCGGCGATGACGGCCTCGGTGGTGAGGAACAGCGCCGCGATGGAGGCGGCGTTCTGCAGCGCGGAGCGGGTGACCTTGGCCGGGTCGATGATGCCCTCGGCGATCAGGTCGACGTAGGTGTTGGTGGCGGCGTTCAGGCCGTGGCCGGCGGGGAGGTTGCGCACCTTCTCCACCACGACACCACCCTCGAGGCCGGCGTTGGTCGCGATCTGCTTGATCGGGGCCTCGAGCGCGACCTTGACGATGTTGGCACCGGTGGCCTCGTCGCCCTCCAGCTCCAGCTTGTCGAAGGCGACACCGGCCTGCAGCAGCGCGACGCCACCACCGGCGACGATGCCCTCCTCGACGGCGGCCTTGGCGTTGCGGACGGCGTCCTCGATGCGGTGCTTGCGCTCCTTGAGCTCCACCTCGGTGGCCGCGCCGGCCTTGATGACGGCCACGCCGCCGGCCAGCTTGGCGAGGCGCTCCTGGAGCTTCTCGCGGTCGTAGTCCGAGTCGCTGTTCTCGATCTCGGCGCGGATCTGGTTCACGCGGCCCGCGACCTGCTCGCTGTCGCCGCCACCGTCGACGATGGTGGTCTCGTCCTTGGTGATGACCACCTTGCGGGCGGTGCCCAGCAGGTCGATGCCGGCGTTCTCCAGCTTGAGGCCGACCTCCTCGGAGATCACGGTGCCACCGGTGAGGATGGCGATGTCGCCGAGCATGGCCTTGCGGCGGTCGCCGAAGCCCGGGGCCTTGACGGCGACGGACTTGAAGGTGCCGCGGATCTTGTTCACGACCAGGGTCGACAGGGCCTCGCCCTCGACGTCCTCGGCGATGATGACGAGCGGCTTGCCGCTCTGCATGACCTTCTCCAGCAGCGGGAGCAGGTCCTTGACCGAGCCGATCTTGGAGTTAGCGATGAGGATGTACGGGTCCTCGAACGTCGCCTCCATGCGCTCCAGGTCGGTGGCGAAGTAGGCGGAGATGTAGCCCTTGTCGAAGCGCATGCCCTCGGTGAGCTCGAGCTCCAGACCGAAGGTGTTGCTCTCCTCGACGGTGATGACGCCTTCCTTGCCGACCTTGTCCATGGCCTCGGCGATGAGCTCGCCGATCTGGGTGTCGGCGGCCGAGATGGAGGCGGTGGAGGCGATCTGCTCCTTGGTCTCCACGTCCTTGGCCTGGGCCAGCAGCTGGTCGGAGACGGCGGCGACGGCCTTCTCGATACCGCGCTTCAGGGCCATCGGGTTGGCGCCGGCGGCGACGTTGCGCAGACCCTCGCGGACGAGCGCCTGGGCGAGCACGGTGGCGGTGGTGGTGCCGTCACCCGCGACGTCGTCCGTCTTCTTGGCGACCTCCTTGACGAGCTCCGCACCGATCTTCTCGTACGGGTCCTCGAGCTCGATCTCCTTGGCGATGGAGACACCGTCGTTGGTGATCGTGGGGGCGCCCCACTTCTTCTCCAGCACGACGTTGCGGCCCTTGGGGCCGAGCGTGACCTTCACGGCGTCGGCGAGCTGGTTCATGCCACGCTCAAGGCCGCGGCGAGCTTCCTCATCAAAGGCGATGATCTTGGCCATCAGAAGTGGTCCTCCGGGACACGGTCGACTGCTCGGACCAAGGGGTGCCCGCGACGGACGGCCCTGGTGTGCGGGGGTCTTTTCCCCTACCGCTCCCGGGGGCCTCACCGACCCGGTCCGCTGTCACTCTCACACTGTGAGTGCTAACGCCAATGATTAGCACTCGCGGTGGTCGAGTGCAAGCCCAATCGGCAACCCGCGAGCCGCCGCCGTGGGCGCCCGGGGACGCCGACGGGCCCGTACGACGCGTGTCGCACGGGCCCGTCGAGAAGCGAGTGGTCACCAGCCGTAGGGCCGCGCCGAGCTCCTGGGGTCGGAAGGGGTCAGACCGCGGCGCGGACCATGTCCGCCTGCGGGCCCTTCTGTCCCTGAGAGATCTCGAACTCGACCCGCTGGCCCTCCTCGAGGGTGCGGTAGCCGTCCATCTGGATCGCGCTGTAGTGGACGAAGACGTCCGCACCACCGTCGACCGCGATGAAGCCGTAGCCCTTCTCCGCGTTGAACCACTTGACGGTGCCCTGAGCCATTCCGAACTCCCCTAGTGCTGTGCTGGCCCTTCACGTGCCCGCAGGTCGCGGGCCCGGATTGGTTTGAAGGCCGGCCCGGGGAACCCCCCCTGGGCGCAGCCGTGCACGCCGCAACCCTCCGCACGGGACGCCCAACGGCCTCCGGTGAGCGGGTGATTGCGTCGACCGCCGCTGAATGTATCCGGACCGACGCCCTCTGCAACAGGGTCAGCCGCCGGTAATTCCGCTGAAGCGTCAAGGGACAGCACGGGCTGAATCGGGAAGATCTCGGCATTTAACGCCGGACATAGCGGACGAATTACCCAAATGCCCGCGGCAATTCTGACATCCGCCTGACATGTTTCACGAGCCGGTCTCACCGGCCGGACGCCGCCCCGGCGGAACACCGCGGGTGGCCGCAAGGGAACCCCTGTTCCCAGCCGAGCGACACTCTACTCCGACTCGACTCGAAAATATTCCAGCCGGAATGCAACCGGCCGCCCGCGCATACGGAAAGCGGAATTCCGTACGGGCGGGCGGCCGAATAGCCGGCGTCACGGCTCAGCCGCCGGCCACCGCCGGGATGATCGAGACGCTGGCGCCGTCCTTGATCTCGGTCGCCAGGCCCTCGGCGAAGCGCACGTCGTCGTCGTTCACGTAGACGTTGACGAAACGGCGCAGCTTGCCGGCGTCGTCCAGGATGCGGGCGGAGATGCCCGCGTGGTTCTGCTCCAGGTCGGCGATGACCTCGGCCAGGGTGACGCCCTCGGCGGTCACCTCGGCGGCGCCGCCGGTGTAGGTGCGCAGGATGGTGGGGATGCGGACGTTGGCGCTCATGGCTCTCCTTGCGGGTGGGGCCTCACGGGGGCGGAGGTGGTTCAGGCGGACACGAGGCCGGCGGCGCGGAAGGAGTCCAGCGTCGGGCGGATGACGGCGGTCATCCCGGCGTCGGAGACGGCGTCCAGGGTCTTCAGGCCGTCGCCGGTGTTGATCGCGACGGTCTCCTTGGCCGGATCCAGCCGTCCGGTCTCGACCAGCTTCTTCAGCACGCCGACGGTCACCCCGCCCGCGGTCTCGGCGAAGATTCCCTCGGTCCGCGCCAGCAGCCGGATCGCCGCCACGACCTCGGCGTCCGTGACGTCCTCCACCGCCCCGCCCGTCCGGCGGGCGATGTCCAGCACGTACGGGCCGTCGGCCGGGTTGCCGATCGCCAGCGACTTGGCGATGGTGTCCGGCTTGACCGGCTTGATCACGTCCCGGCCGGCCTTGAAGGCGGCCGACACCGGCGAGCAGCCCTCCGCCTGGGCGCCGAAGATCCGGTACGGCCGGTCCTCGACCAGGCCGAGCTTGATCAGCTCCTGCAGCCCCTTGTCGATCTTCGTCAGCTGCGATCCCGAGGCGATCGGGATCACGATCTGCTCCGGCAGCCGCCAGCCGAGCTGCTCGCAGATCTCGTACGCCAGCGTCTTGGAGCCCTCGCCGTAGTACGGCCGCAGGTTGACGTTGACGAAGCCCCAGCCCTCGCCGGCCGGGTCGCCGATCAGCTCCGAGCAGAAGCGGTTCACGTCGTCGTAGTTGCCCTCGATGCCGACCAGCTCGCCGCCGTACACCCCGGCCATGACGACCTTGCCCTGCTCCAGGTCGTGCGGGATGAACACGCAGGACCGGAACCCGGCCCGGGCGGCCGCCGCGCCCACCGCGCCGGCCAGGTTGCCGGTGGAGGAGCAGGACAGCGTCGTGTAGCCGAACGCCCGCGCGGCCTCGATGGCGCAGGCCACCACGCGGTCCTTGAAGGAGTGGGTCGGGTTCCCGGAGTCGTCCTTGATGTGCAGCTGGGCGGTGAAGCCGAGCTCCCGGCCCAGGTTGTCCGCCTTCACCAGCGGGGTCCAGCCCGGGTTCAGGTTGGGCTTGGAAGCCACGTCGGCCGGCACCGGCAGCAGCGGCGCGTAGCGCCAGACGGAGGCCGGACCGGCCTCGATCCGCTTGCGCAGCTCCTCGGCGCCCTCGCTGCCGAATTCGTAGGCGATCTCCAGCGGGCCGAAGCACTCCAGGCACGCGAAGTCGGGACCGAGCGGGAATCGGGTGCCGCACTCCCGACAGGACAGCGCGACGGCGGGGCCGAGGTCCACGGAAACAGGTGCGACAGTGTCGATAGCCATGATGGCGAGGCCTCTCTCCTCATCTTCCCCGCGGCGCGGACGCGCCACAGGCCGGAATTGGCACCTGTCCCGCCGGGGCCTGTCGAGAACAGCCGCGCGAGAAGGTTGCCGGGACGTCAACGGGCCGTTCCCTCAGTCCCTCTGGATGAGCTTGTGAAATTGTGGTGGTACTCAGCGGCGACCCCGGCGTGCGAAGGTCCGGCCGCTGTACGAAGACTGTATCCGAAGGCGTCAATCCTGAACGGGACCGTCCGCCACGCGAGATGAGCCGTCCCACCCCACCCGCCGAGGAGACTTCCGTGCCCGCCGAACCGACTCCCGAGCTGCTTCCGCAGGCGGCGTCCTGGCTGCGCCGCCGCTCCTGGAGCGCGGCCGACCGTCCGGTGCGCACCCTCCTCGCGGCCAAGGAACGCACCGGGCGCACGGTCAGCGTCGTCCTCCCCGCCCTGGACGAGGAGGCCACCGTCGGCGACATCGTCCGCACCGTCCGCCGCGAGCTGATGGAACGCCTCCCGCTCGTCGACGAACTCGTCGTGGTCGACTCCGGCTCCTCCGACGCCACCGCCGCCGTCGCCGCCGAGGCCGGCGCCCGGGTCGAGCACCGCGACGCCATCCTGCCCCGGCTGCCCGCCGCCGCCGGCAAGGGCGAGGTGCTCTGGCGCTCGCTGCTGGTCACCCGCGGCGACATCGTCTGCTTCGTGGACGCCGACCTGCGCGAGTTCGATCCGGCCTTCGTCTCCGGCATCGTCGGCCCCCTGCTGACCGACGAGTCCATCCAACTGGTCAAGGCCATGTACGACCGTCCTCTCGAGACGGAATCCGGTGCCGTCGTCCCGGCCGGCGGCGGCCGCGTCACCGAACTCGTCGCCCGCCCCCTGCTCAACCTCCACTGGCCGGAACTCGCCGGTTTCGTCCAGCCCCTCGGCGGCGAGTACGCGGCCCGCCGCTCACTGCTCGAACGACTGCCCTTCCCCACCGGTTACGGCGTCGAACTCGGCCTGCTGGTCGACGCGTTGGAGCTGGTCGGCCTGGACGCCCTGGCCCAGGTGGACGTCGGCGTCCGGCACCACCGCCACCAGGACGGCCAGGCCCTCGGCCGGATGGCCGCCACCATCTACCGCACCGCCCTCGAACGCCTCGACCGCGCCCACCGGCTCAAGGCCTCCGCCGACCTCCTCCTCCCGCAGCTCACGCAGTTCACCCGCGACCCGCAGACCCGCGCCTTCACCGCCCACACCCACCCGGTGACCGCCCTGGAGCGCCCCCCGATGCACACCGTCCCCGAATACGCGATCCGCCACTGACCGAGGGCGGCCCCGGGTGAACTGAGGACGGGCCCCGGGTTTGCCGCGCCTGACCCACGGCAACATGCCAACCATGGGCGATCTCACGACCGAACGTTCGAGTGCGACCGGCACCGCCCCCGTCCTGGTGGCATCCAACCGGGGACCGGTGTCGTTCAGCACCGCCGACGACGGCACGCTGACCCTGCGGCGCGGCGGCGGGGGCCTGGTCTCCGGCCTCTCCGCGATCGACGACCCGAACGCGGTCTGGGTCTGCGCCGCCCTGGGGGAGGCGGACCGCAGAGCCGCCGAGCAAGCCCCCCGCGGCCGCCTCGACCTGGCCGGCCACGACGTCGGCGGGCAGGCCGTCCGGATGCTGGCCATCGACCCCGAGACCTTCGCCCGCGCCTACAACGGCGTCGCCAACTCCACCCTCTGGTTCGTCCACCACCTGCTCTACGCGACCCCCACGGCGCCCTCCTTCGACGCCGCCTTCCGCACCGAATGGGCCGCCTACCGGGCCTACAACGCCGCCTTCGCCGAGGCCCTGGCCGCCGAAGCCGCCCCGAACGCCGCGGTCCTGGTCCAGGACTACCACCTCTCCCTCACCCCGGCCCTGCTCCGCGCAGCCCGCCCCGACCTGCGGATCGGCCACTTCTCGCACACCCCCTGGGCCCCACCCGAGTACTACCGGCTGCTCCCGGACGACGTCGCCCGCGCCGTCCTCACCGGCATCCTGGGCGCCGACCGGGCCGGCTTCCTCACCGAGCGCTGGGCCCGCGCCTTCGCCGCCTGCTGCGCGGACCTCCTCGATGCCACCGTCGACCACGAGGCACTCACCGTCACCCTCGACGGCCGCACCACCCGCCTCGGCGTGCACGCCCTCGGCGCCGACGCCGACTTCCTGCGCGAACGCTCGCACCGCCCCGACGTCGACGAACGCCTCGCCGCCCTGCGCGAAGCCGTCGGCGACCGCCGCACCATCGTCCGGGTCGACCGCACCGAGCTGAGCAAGAACATCGTCCGCGGCTTCCAGGCCTACCGGCACCTGCTCCGCACCCGCCCCGAGTGGCACGACCGGGTGGTCCACATCGCGTTCGCCTACCCGTCCCGGACCGACCTGGCCGAGTACCGGAACTACACGGCCGCCGTCCAGGACCTCGCGGAAGAGATCAACGACGAGTTCGCCACCCCCACCTGGCAGCCGCTGATCCTGCACGTCAACGACGACTTCCCGCGTTCCCTCGCCGCCTACCGTCTGGCCGACGTGGCCCTGGTCAACCCCATCCGGGACGGCATGAACCTGGTGGCCAAGGAAGTCCCGGTGGTCTCCGACCGCGGCTGTGCCCTGGTCCTCTCCCGGGAGGCGGGCGCCCACGCGGAGCTCGCCGACGACGCCCTGACGGTCAACCCGTACGACGTCATCGCCACCGCCGACGCCCTGCACACCGCCCTCACCATGCCCGAGGAGGAGCGCGCCGACCGCACCAAGCGCCTCGCGGCGGCGGCCACCGCGCTCCCCCCGCAGCAGTGGTTCCTCGACCAGCTCAACGCGCTGGCCCCGCTCAAGTCCCAGTGAGGGCCTCGCCCAGCGCCCCCAACAGCTCCACCACGCCGGCCGGGCCCGGGACCACCAGGTCCGCCCGGTCGGCGAGTTCGCGCACCGGCGCGTCCCCCACCGCCCCGCTGCACACCAGCAGCCCGGCCACGCCCTCGCCCCGCAGCTTCTCCACCGCCGCGAAGGCCGCCACGTCCCCCAGGTCGTCCCCCGCGTACAGCACCGAACGGGCCCCCCGCTCCCGCAGGAACCCGGTCAGCGCCGCCCCCTTGTCCACCCCCGGCGGCCGCAGCTCCAGCACCAGCCGCCCGGGCTCCACCACCAGTCCGTACTCGGCCGCCAGCTCCCCCACCGGCGCACGCAGCAGCTCCAGCGCCTCCTCGGGCGCCGCCGTCCGCCGCGTGTGCACCGCCACCGAGCGCCCCTTGTCCTCCACGCCCGTCCCCGCCGGCGCCCCGGCCCGCGCCAGCACGCCCGGCAACGCCTCCCGCACCCCCGCCACCCCCGGGTGCACCTCCGGCGCCGTCACCTCGCCGTCCTCCCACCGCTCGGCCCCGTAATGCCCCAGCACCACGAGCCCCGGCACCCCGGCCAGCCCGCCGTACTCCACCGCCAACAGCGCCGGCCGACCCGTCACCACCACCACGGACCGCACCGACGACGCCAGCACCCGCAGCGCCCCCGCCACGCCCGGGTGCGCCCTGGCCCGGCTCGGGTCCGCGACGATCGGCGCCAGCGTCCCGTCGAAGTCCAGCCCGATCACCGCCTCCCGGGGCGCCCGCAGGATCGCCCGCACGCCCTCCCGTCCGGCCTCGGTGCCCGGCGCCCACGTCTCTTCGAATCCCGAACCGAATCCCATACCGGGGCACATACCCCCGGCCCCGGCGCGGAACGCCCGGCTCAGCGGGCCTCCCTCCGGGCGGCCCGCACCCGCCGCAGCCGGTTCACCAGCACCGGTGCGTGCGCCAGCGCCTCCTCCCGGTCCAGCAGCGCGTTCAGCAGTTGGTAGTACCGCGTGGAGGAGAGGCCCAGCTCCTCGCGGATCGCCCGCTCCTTGGCGCCCGCCGTCCGCCACTGCCGCCCCTCCAGCGCCAGCACCGCCCGGTCCCGCACACTCAGCTCGCCCACCGCACCCACCTCCACACCCCTGCGCCCGCCACTACGGAGTGTCATTCTCCCGCGCGACCCCGACACACACTGCTCGCCCCACCGCTCCCCCGCCGCCGCTAACGTCGCCCCATGACCACGCCCAGCTTCGCCCTGCACATCCCCGCCGCCGACCTCGAACCCGACCCGCTCGACCCGTCCCAGATCGTCTCCGGCGCTCCCGAGGTCACCGGCAAGGTCCTCGCCGAGTCCGCCGACGGCCGTCAGCTGCGCGGCATCTGGCAGATCACCCCCGGCGTGGTCACCGACGTCGAGGCCGACGAGATGTTCGTGGTGCTCAGCGGCCGGGCCACCATCGAGATCGAGGGCGGCCCGACCCTGGAGGTCGGCCCCGGCGACTGCGCGGTCCTGCGGGAGGGCGACCGCACCACGTGGACGGTCCACGAGACCCTCCGCAAGGCCTACGCGATCACGCTCCCCTGAGCGACTCTTCTGCATGAAGACACGTCGAGGCCCGGCCCGGGAACCCCCGGGACCGGGCCCGCCGTACGGACTACTTGCGGACCCGCGCCGCCTCCTGCGCCGCCGCGTCCTGCAGCCCCCCGAGCACCACCTTCGGGTCCCCCGTCGCGGCCTGCCCGATCCCCGCCTTGATCCGGTTGCTGACCTCGCCCCACGCCGGGTCCCCGAACGGGTAGAAACTCGCGTTGGTCAGCCCGACCGCGAACTGCTTGAGGTCCGTGTGCTTCGGGTCCGTCGACATCTGGTCGAAGGCGTCCTGGGTGACCGGCAGCAGGTTGTACTGCTCGTCGAACTTCAGCTGGTTGTCCTTGGTGTAGACGAACGACAGGAACTTCTTGATCTCGTTCTTGTGCCCGTTCGCCTTGAACGCCATCATCCAGTCCGCGACCCCGAGGCTCCCGGTCCGCCCCACGCCGTCCTTCTTCGGGATCGGCGCCGTCCCGAACTCGATGTTCCCGGTGGTCGCCATCCGCAGCAGCGTCGGATGCCCGTTCAGCATCGCGACCTTCCCGGCCGCGAAGTCCTGGAACACCGGGGTGCGGTTCATCTTCCCCGGGTCCGGGTACGTCAGCCCGGTGCTCACCAGGTTGCTCTTCAGCCAGCCGAACGTCGCCTGGTTCTGGGCGCTGTCGATGGTGTAGTTGCCCACGTCGTCGGAGATGCTCCCGCCACCGCTCAGCGTCCACAGCATGGACTCCGCCGGCGCCTCCTCCGGCCCCAGCGGAAGCCCGTACGGGGTCACCCCCGGCACCTTGGCCTTGATCTTCTCCGCGTCCTGCTTCAGCTCGCTCCAGGTGGCGGGCGGCTGCGCGATCCCCGCCTGCCGGAACATCGCCTTGTTGTAGAAGAGCACCCGCGACGAGGACACGAACGGGATCCCGTACTGGATTCCGAGCACCTGCCCGGCGTGCGCGAAGGTGTCCAGGAGGTCGACCTGGGTGTCCATCGAGAGCACGTCGGACGCCGGGTACAGCCGACCCGCCGCGACCTGGTCGGCGAAGCCGCCGGTCTGCAGCAGGTCCGGCGACTTCCCGGCCGCGATCATGTCCTCGACCTTCTTGCCGATCTCGGTCCAGCTGTCGACCTCGACGCTGACCTTGATCCCGGGGTTGGCGGCCTCGAAGGCCTTGGCGACCCCATCCCAGTAGTGCTTGGAGTTGGTCTCCTGGCTCTCCCCGTAGTCCGCGGCGACCAGCTTGAGGGTGACGGTCCCCTGGTCCTGCCCGCTGCACGCGCCGACCGCGGTGAGTGCCAGGGCTCCGGCCAGCACACTGCCGAGCACACGGGTGGGAACGTGGACGCGCCTGTTCAACGCGGGTACCGCCTTAGGGGAAGAACTGCCGCCGGAACGAGGGAATCCGGCAGGGGGGAGGCGCCACACTGCCAAACCCGCCGACCACTGGTCCACACCACTGGGCCGCCCCGCACCAGTAGTTACCGAAGTGCCCGGAGTCGTTGCACGATGCGCAACACCAGCGCCCGATTCACCCCCGGACAACCGCCCGGACACCCCTCGTACGCCCCGCCCAAAGCCCCGCAGACCCCCACGGCTGCGACAAAGCTCACCCAGTATGGACCAGACCAATCCGACAACTGGACTAGACCTCTTCTACCCACCAAGGGAAACTGTCCTCCGTGAAGCACGTCATCGCACTCGATGTAGGCGGCACCGGCATGAAGGCCGCGCTGCTCGCCCAGGACGGCTCCGTGCTGTTCGAGGCACGCCGACCGACCGGGCGGGAGCACGGCACGGACGCCGTCGTCGCCGCCATCCTCGACTTCGCCACCGACCTGGCGGCCGAGGGGCGCAGCCGCTTCGGCGTCGCCCCGCTCGCGGCCGGCGTGGCCGTCCCGGGCACGATCGACGAGAAGAACGGGATCGCGGTCTTCTCCGCCAACCTCGGCTGGCGGGACCTGCCCCTGCGGGGACTCCTCGGCGAGCGCCTGGCCGGCCCCGACGGCACCGCGATGCCGGTGGCCCTCGGCCACGACGTGCGTTCGGGCGGCCTGGCCGAGGGCCGGATCGGCGCCGGCCGGGGCGTCGACCGCTTCCTGTTCATCGCCCTCGGCACCGGCATCGCCGGCGCCATCGGCATCGGCGGCCGGATCGAGGCGGGCGCACACGGCTACGGCGGCGAGATCGGCCACGTCGTGGTCCGCCCGGGCGGACCGCAGTGCGGCTGCGGCGCCCGCGGCTGCCTGGAGACGCTGGCCTCCGCCTCCGCCGTCTCCCGCGCCTGGGCCGAGGCCAGCGGCGACCCCGACGCCGACGCGGCATCCTGCGCCGCCGCGGTGGACGCCGGGGACGACCGCGCCCGCGCAGTCTGGCAGCGGGCCGTCGACGCCCTGGCGGACGGCATCGTCCTCGCCCAGAGCCTGCTCGACCCGTCCACGGTGATCGTCGGCGGCGGGCTGGCCGAGGCCGGCGACACCCTCTTCGGTCCGCTGCGCACGGCGGTCACCGAGCGCCTGACCTTCCAGATGCCCCCGAAGGTCGTACCCGCAATGCTCAAAGACACCGCCGCGTCCCTGGGCGCGGGCCTGCTCGCCTGGGATCTGCTGCTCTCCATGGAGGTGACCGCGTGACCACCGCGGACCGTGACCGTACTGCCCTGGCCGGCGCCCGCCTGGTCCTGCCCGGCGGCGTCGTCGAGGGCGACCGGCTGGCCGTCGAGGGCGACCGCATCG
>NZ_JBVISA010000076.1:0-11845 GCF_055575755.1 Kitasatospora sp. NPDC034035
ACGCCACCGGCAGCCGACTCCCGCGCCAGCAGACCCACCGCATGCCGCGTCCAGAGCACGTCATCAGCAGCCTCCGCAGGCCGGGAGTGCACGGCGATCGTCCGGTGACCCGACTCCTCGGGAGCACTGACGGACACCTGGAGCTGCACCGCGCCCTGTTCGGGCACGATCAGCGGCGCCTCCAGGGTGAGCTCCTCCACATGCGCACAGCCGACCTGCTCGCCGGCCCGGACCGCGAGTTCCACCATGGCCGTTCCGGGCAGCAGTACGGTGCCGGCGACGGCATGGTCCGCCAGCCAGGGGTGCGCGTCCAGGGCGAGCCGCCCGGTGAAGAGGTGGCCGTCCGCATCGGCCAGCGCCAACGAGGCGCCGAGCAGCGGATGGTCGGCGTTCGCCAGGCCGGCGGAGAGCACGTCCCCGACCAGCCCGGGCCTGACCCGCGGCCAGTAGTTCTCGTGCTGGAAGGCATAGGTGGGCAGATCCACCCGGCGGGCGCCGGTGCCCGCGAACACGGCGTGCCAGTCCACCGCGGCGCCGCGCACCTGGAGCCGGGCCAGCGCAGTCGTGAAGCTCTGCGCCTCCGGCCGATCGCGCCGCAGGGCCGGTACGAGGACGGCGCCGCTCTCCTCGCCGAGGCACGGCTGCGCCATCGCCGTCAGCGTGCCGTCCGGGCCCAGCTCCAGGAACGCCCGGACGCCTTCGCCCTCCAGCACGTGCACCGCATCGGCGAAGCGGACGGCCTCGCGAACATGCCGCACCCAGTACTCGGGGTCGGTCAACTCGGCCGACACGAGCGAACCGGTCAGCGTCGACACGATCGGAATCCGCGGCTCCGCGAAAACCACCTCAGCGGCCACGGCGCGGAACTCCGCCAGCATGCCGTCCATCAGCGGCGAATGGAACGCATGACTGACGGTGAGCCGCCTGGTCCGGCAGCCGTCGGCCGTCAGCTTCTCCGCGACATCCAGGACGGCCTGTTCGGTGCCAGAGATCACCACGGACGCCGGCCCGTTGACGGCAGCGATGCCCACCTCGGCCGTCAGCAGCGGCAGCACGTCAGCCTCCGCCGCCTGGACGGCCACCATCGCGCCACCACGCGGCAACGCCTGCATCAACCGGCCGCGCGCCGCCACCAGCCTGCATGCATCCGCCAGCGAGAACACACCCGCCACGTGCGCCGCGGCCAACTCACCGATCGAGTGACCGGCCAGGAAGTCCGGCCGCACACCCCAGGATTCGACCAACCGGAACAGCGCCACCTCCAGCGCGAACAACGCCGGCTGCGTGAACCCGGTCTCACTGATCAGCTCCGCATCCGCGACCGCCTCACGCAGCGGACGGTCCAACAGCGGATCCAGTTCGGCACACACCGCGTCGAACGCAGCCGCGAACACCGGAAAGGCCGCCGACAACTCGAAGCCCATCCCGACCCGCTGACTGCCCTGACCGGTGAACAGGAACGCCGTCCGCCCACCGGTCGGTGTGCCGACGCTCTCCGACGACACGCCGCCCGCCAACGCCTCCAGCGCCGCCAACAGCTCCGCACGGTCGCCCGCCACCAGCCCGGCACGCCACTCGAACGAGGAGCGCGTGGTCGCAAGGGACAGCCCCAGATCGGCCACCTCCACGTCAGGACGCGCCGCCACGAACTCCCGCAGCCGAGCGGCCTGCCCGCGCAGCGCCTCCTCCGTCCTGCCCGAGATCACCAGCGGCAACGGCGCACCCGTGCTCGTAATGGCCGGCACCGGCTCCTCCGCGGGTGCCTGCTCCAGGATGATGTGCGCGTTGGTGCCGCTGAAGCCGAAGGAGGAGACCGCCGAACGGCGCGCCCGCCCGATCTCCGGCCACGGACGGGCTTCGGCGAGCAGTTCGACCGCGCCGGCCGACCAGTCGACGTGCGAGGACGGCTCGCCGACGTGCAGGCTCTTCGGCAGCACTCCGTGCCGCATCGCCAACACCATCTTGATCACACCGGCCGCACCCGCCGCCGCCTGGGTGTGACCCAGGTTCGACTTCACCGAGCCCAGCCAGAGCGGCTCCTCCTCGCCGCGCCCCTGCCCATAGGTGGCGAGCAGGGCCTGCGCCTCGATCGGATCGCCCAGACGCGTCCCGGTCCCGTGCGCCTCCACCGCGTCCACCTCGCCGGCCGTCAACCCGGCACTGGCCAGCGCCTGCTGGATCACCCGCTGCTGGGACGGCCCGTTCGGCGCGGTCAAGCCGTTGGACGCGCCGTCCTGGTTGACGGCACTGCCGCGGACGACCGCCAGGACCGGATGACCGTTCCGCCGGGCGTCCGACAGCCGCTCCACCAGCAGCATGCCGACGCCCTCGCCCCAGCCGGTCCCGTCCGCGTCATCGGAGAAAGCCTTGCAGCGGCCATCGGCGGCCAGGCCGCGCTGACGGCTGAACTCCACGAACGTGCTCGGCGTCAGCATCACCGTCACACCGCCCGCCAGCGCCAGCGTCGACTCACCCTGCCGCAGCGACTGGCAGGCCAGGTGCAGCGCGACGAGCGAGGAGGAACACGCCGTGTCGATCGTGACGGCCGGCCCCTCCAGGCCCAGCGTGTACGACACCCGTCCGGAGGCGACGCTGCCGGAGGTACCGGTCCCCACGTGGCCTTCCGCGCCCTCGGCGGACTGCTGGAGCAGCATGCCGTAGTCGTTGTACATCACGCCGACGAAGACACCGGTACGACTGCCGCGAACCGTTCGCGGGTCGATCCCGGCCCGCTCGAAGGCCTCCCAGGACGTCTCCAGCAGCAGCCGCTGCTGCGGGTCCATCGACATCGCCTCCCGCGGGCTGATGCCGAAGAAGCCGGGGTCGAAGAGGCCGGCGTCGTGCAGGAACCCGCCCTCACGTGCGTACGAGGTGCCGAGGTGGTCCGGGTCCGGGTGGTACAGGTTGGCGGTGTCCCAGCCGCGGTCCTCGGGGAAGAACGACACCGCGTCCCGCCCGTCGGCGACCAGCCGCCACAGGTCCTCGGGCGATTCGATCCGGCCCGGGTAGCGACAGGCCATGCCGACGATCGCGATCGGCTCGTCGTCCGGGGCCGTGCTGACCGCCGGGGCGACGACGGCCTCCGGATCGGCGCCGAGCAGTTCGGTCCTGAGCTGTTCGGCGAGCACCGCGGGGCTCGGGTAGTCGAACACGAGCGTGGCCGGCAGGCGCAGCCCGGTGGCGCCGTTGAGCCGGTTCCGCAGCTCGACCGCGGTCAGCGAGTCGAAGCCGAGTTCCTTGAAGGCGCGGCCCGCATCGACCCCGGAGGCGTCCGGGTAGCCCAGGACGGCGGCGACCTCGCCGCGCACCAGGTCGAGCAGCAGGGCCTCCCGCTGGGCCGCGCCCAGCGCCGCCAGCCGGTCGGCGAGCGCCGAGCCGCCGGCGGCAGAGGTACCTCCACCGTTGGCGGTGGCGCGGCGCACCGGCGTCCGGACCAGGCCGCGCAGCATCGGCGGCAGCATCCCGATGCCGGCCTGGGCCCGCAGGCCCGCCAGGTCGAGGCGGATGGGGACCAGCACGGGTTCGGTACCGGCCACGGCAGCGCCGAACAGCAGCAGGCCGTCCTCGGCGTTCAGGGCGACGACACCACCGCGGGCCATCCGCTGCACGTCCGCGTCGTCCAGCCCGGCCGCCATTCCGCCGCCGTCCTCCGCCCACAGCCCCCACGCCAGGGACTGCGCCGGGAGACCCGCGGCGTGGCGGTGCTCGGCAAGGGCATCCAGGAAGGCGTTCGCAGCGGCGTAGTTCGCCTGACCCGCCGCACCGAACACCCCGGCCGCTGAGGAGAACAGCACGAACGCGGCAAGCGGACGGTCCTTCGTCAGCTCGTGAAGGTTCCACGCCGCATCCACCTTCGGACGCAGCACGGCATCCAACCGCTCGGGCGTCAGGGACGGCACGATCCCGTCATCCAACACACCCGCCGTGTGGACGACCGCGGTCAGCTCCACACCCGCCAGCACCGCCGCCAGCGCGGCACGATCCGCGACATCACACGCCGCGAACGACACCTCCGCACCCAGACCGGCCAGCTCCGCCGCCAACTCCACCGCACCCGGGGCCTCTTCGCCACGACGCGACACCAACAACAGACGACGAGCCCCGTACTCCACCACCAGATGACGGCTGAACAACGCCCCCAAAGTGCCCGTCGCACCCGTCACCAACACCGTACCCTCGGGATCCAGCACCGGCGCCGAAGCACCACCCGCCGAAGCACCACCCGCCACAGCACGCGCCAGACGCGGCGCAAGCACCACCCCGCCACGCAACGCCACCTGCGGCTCACCGCACGCCAACACCCGCTGCAGCAGCCCCACTTCGGCATCGCCGTCCACGTCCACCAGAACGATCCGACCCGGATTCTCCGACTGCGCCGAACGCAACAGACCCAGCACCGCGGCGGACGACAGGTCAGTGGCATCCGTTGCACCCCGCGTCACCACCACCAGACGCGAATCCGCGAACACATCCGCCGCCAACCACTCCTGCACCAGCGCCAACACCTCCCGCAGCACCGTATGCGTGGCGGCGACCGGGTCGTCGCCACGGATGGCGCGAACGGGATACACCAGTGTGTCCGGGACCGCGCCGCTCCCGGCCACCGAGGCCAGGTCCGCGAAGAGCAGCGCGCCCGGCAGACCCTGGCCGTCCCCGCCCAGGACGCCGAGGACACCGATCGCCCCCGCCTGAACGTCGACGGGCAACGGCACCGGTACCCAGTCCGGGCGGAACAGCGCCTCATGTCCGCCCGTGGCCCCGACCTGATCCGGGGTGAACGCCCGCAGGGCCAGCGAACCGACCACGGCCACCGCCCGGCCGGTGGCGTCCGCCACCGCCAGCGAGACCGCGTCGGCACCGGCCGTGCCGATCCGCACCCGCAGTTCGTCCGCACCACCGGCCAGCAGCGACACGTCCGACCAGCTGAACGGCAGGCGTCCCTGGCCGGTCTCGGCCAGCAGCCCGCCGACACCCACCGCGTGGAGTGCGGCATCCAGAAGCGCCGGGTGCAGCCCGTACGCCGCGGCCTCCGGCCGGAGGTCCTCCGGCAAGGCCACCTCGGCGAAGACCTCGCCGTCCCGCCGCCACGCCGCCCGCAGACCCTGGAACACCGGCCCGTACGCGAACCCGGCCGTGGCGAAGGCCTCGTATACCCCGTCCACCGCGAGCGGCTCGGCACCGGCCGGCGGCCACTCGGCCAGGTCGAGTCCGGGAACCGCGGCGGCCGGGGACAGGAAGCCCGCGGCATGGCGCAGCCACGGCTCGTCGAGCGGCGCATCCTCGACCCGCGAGTACACGGCCACCGACCGGCGGCCCGCCGCATCCGGCGCCCCCACCGACACCTGCACCTGCACACCGCCGCGCACCGGGAGCACCAGCGGCGCCTCCAGGGTCAGTTCCTCGACCCGCCCGCATCCGACCTGGTCTCCCGCGTGCACCGCCAGCTCGACGAACGCCGTCCCCGGCAGCAGCACGGTCTCCGCGACGGCGTGGTCGGCCAGCCATGGCTGCGCGTCCAGCGCGAGCCGCCCGGTGAACAGGACACCCTCGCCGTCCGCCAGCCCCACGAAGGCGCCCAGCAGCGGATGTTCCGCCAGATCCAGCCCGAGCTGGGCCGCGGCCGCGTCGCCCACCAGGAGCGGCGGGGCCTCCAGCCAGTAGCGCTCGTACTGGAAGGCGTAGGTGGGCAGGTCGACCCGGCGGGCACCCGTGCCCGCGAAGACCGCCGCCCAGTCCATTGCCGTGCCGCGCACGTGCAACTGGGCCATCGCCGTCTGGAAGCTCTCCGGCTCGCTGCGGTCGCGGCGCAGGGCGGGGGTGAGGACGGCGTCGGCGTCCTCGGCGAGGCAGTGCTGCGCCATGGCGCTGAGCGTGCCGTCCGGGCCCAGCTCCAGGAACGTCCGGACGCCTTCGCCCTCCAGCACGTGCACCGCGTCGGCGAAGCGGACGGCCTCGCGAACATGCCGCACCCAGTACTCAGGGTCGGTCAACTCAGCCGACACGAGCGAACCGGTCAGCGTCGACACGATCGGGACCCGCGGCTCCGCGAAAACCACCTCAGCGGCCACCGCACGGAACTCCGCCAGCATGCCGTCCATCAGCGGCGAATGGAAGGCGTGACTGACCGTCAGGCGCGTGGACTTGCGACCCGTCAGCTGCTCCATGACGGCCCGGACGGCATCCTCGGCGCCCGACAGCACCACGGACGTGGGCCCGTTGACCGCGGCGAGGCCGACGCCGTCGGTGAGCAGCGGCAGCACCTCGGCCTCGGAGGCCCGCACCGCCACCATCGCGCCGCCGCGCGGCAGCGCCTGCATCAACCGGCCACGGGCCGCCACCAGCCGGCACGCGTCCGCCAGCGAGAACACGCCCGCCACATGCGCCGCGGCCAGCTCACCGATCGAGTGACCGGCCAGGAAGTCCGGCCGCACACCCCAGGATTCGACCAGCCGGAACAGCGCCACCTCCAGCGCGAACAGCGCCGGCTGGGTGTACCCCGTCTCGTCGATCAACCCCGCATCCGCGATCGCCCCGCGCAGCGGACGGTCCAACAGCGGGTCCAGCTCAGCGCACACCGCGTCGAACGCAGCCGCGAACACCGGGTAGGAGGCATACAGCTCCCCGCCCATCCCGACCCGCTGACTCCCCTGCCCCGCGAACAGGAACGCCGTCCGGCCACCCGTCCCCGTCGGTCCTTCGACCAGGCCCGTGAAGGAGGCCAGGTGCTCGATGATCCGGTCGGGTTCGGTGGCGACCAGAGCCGCCCGGTGGTCGAAGGCGGTCCTGGTGGTGGCGAGTGAGTGGGCGAGGTCGACGGGCGACCAGGCCGGCAGTTCCTTCAGGTGCTCGGCGAGCCGGGCCGCCTGGGCGCGCAGTGCCTCGGGGCTCCTGGCCGACAGCACCAGCGGACGCGGCCCGGACGTGGGGCGGTCGTCGGTGGGTGTGGGCGCCGCGGGGGGCTGCTCGATGATGGTGTGTGCGTTGGTACCGCTGACGCCGAACGAGGAGATGCCGGCGCGACGCGGCCGCCCGGTCTCGGGCCACGGCCGGGCCTCGGTGAGCAGTTCGACGGCGCCCTTCGTCCAGTCGACGTGCGTCGACGGCCGACCGACGTGCAGGGTCTGCGGCAGCATGCCGTGCCGCATCGCGAGGACCATCTTGATGATGCCGGCGACACCGGCGGCGGCCTGGGTGTGGCCGAGGTTGGACTTCACCGAGCCGAGCCAGAGGGGCTCGTCGTCGCTGTGCGCCTGGCCGTACGTGGCGAGCAGTGCCTGGGCCTCGATCGGGTCACCGAGCGAGGTCCCCGTGCCGTGCGCCTCGACGGCGTCGACCTCGGCGGCCGACAGTCCGGCCGAGGCGAGGGCTTGGCGGATGACGCGCTGCTGGGAGGGGCCGTTGGGGGCGGTCAGGCCGTTCGAGGCGCCGTCCTGGTTGATCGCCGAGCCGCGCACGATGCCGAGCACCGGGTGCCCGTTGCGGCGGGCGTCGGAGAGCCGCTCGACGAGCAGCATGCCGACTCCCTCGGCCCAGCCGGTGCCGTCCGCATCGTCCGAGAAGGACTTGCAGCGGCCGTCCCGCGCGAGCCCGCGCTGGCGGCTGAAGTCGACGAAGGTGTCGGGGGTGGACATCACGGTCACGCCGCCGGCCAGGGCGAGCGTGCACTCGCCGGTGCGCAGCGCCTGGATCGCCCAGTGCAGGGCCACCAGGGAGGAGGAGCACGCGGTGTCGACGGTGACGGCCGGGCCCTCCAGTCCGAGCACGTAGGCGACCCGGCCGGACGCGATGCTGCCGGAACTGCCGGTGCCGAGGTAGCCCTCGACGCCCGGTGGGATGGCGGGAAGGCGGGAGATGTAGTCGTGGTACATCACGCCGGCGAAGACGCCGGTGCGACTGCCGCGGACCGTCTCAGGGTCGATGCCGGCCCGTTCGAACGCCTCCCAGGACGCCTCCAGCAGCAGCCGCTGCTGCGGGTCCATCGCCAGCGCCTCGCGCGGCGAGATGCCGAAGAACGCCGGGTCGAACTCGCTCGCGTTGTGGAGGAAACCGCCCTCGCGCGTGTACGAGGTGCCGGGGTGGTCCGGGTCGGGGTGGTACAGGTTCTCAACGTCCCAGCCCCGGTCGGTGGGGAAGGCGGAGATGCCGTCGGTGCCGCCCGCGACCATCCGCCACAGGTCCTCGGGGGAACGGACGCCGCCGGGGTAGCGGCAGGCCATGCCGACGATCGCGACCGGGTCGTCGGCGAGGGCGGTGGCCCGCACGGGCGCACTCTCCACGACGGCGTCGCGCAGGCCGAGCGCCTCGGTCAGCAGGTAGCCGGCCACGGCGTTCGGGGTCGGGTAGTCGAAGACGACGGTGGCGGGCAGCCGGACGCCGGTGGCCGCGTTGAGCCGGTTGCGCAGCTCCACAGAGGTCAGCGAGTCGAATCCGGTCTCGCGGAACGCCTTCGCCGGGTCGACGGCGTGCGGGCCGCTGTGGCCGAGCACGTGGGCGACCTGGGTCCGGACGAGGTCCAGCAGTTCTCGCTGCTGCTCGTCCTCGGTGAGCGTCAGCAGCCGCTCGACCAGCGACGCACCGGCGGCGGAGGCCGCAGCACCCTCGGCGGCGCGGCGGCTGGGTGTGCGGACCAGCCCGCGCAGGACGGCGGGCAGTCGCCCGACCCGGGCCTGGACCCGCAGGCCCGCCTGGTCGAGCCGGATCGGCACCAGCGCAGCCGCGTCCTGGGCCAGCGCGGCGTCGAACAGCGCGAGTCCGAGTTCCGCGGTCAGCGGAGCCACGCCGCCGCGGGCCATGCGCTGCACGTCCGCGTCATCCAGCCCGGCGGCCATGCCGCCCGCCCAGAGGCCCCAGGCGAGAGCGGTCGCCGGGAGCCCGGCGGCATGGCGGTACTCGGCGAGGGCGTCGAGGAAGGCGTTCGCGGCGGCGTAGTTCGCCTGACCCGCCGCGCCGAAGACACCAGCCGCTGAGGAGAACAGCACGAACGCGGCAAGCGGACGGTCCTTCGTCAGCTCGTGCAGGTTCCACGCCGCATCCACCTTCGGACGCAGCACGGCATCCAACCGCTCAGGCGTCAGGGACGGCACGATCCCGTCATCCAACACACCCGCCGTGTGGACGACCGCGGTCAACTCCACACCCGCCAGCACCGCCCCCAGCGCGGCACGATCCGCGACATCACACGCCGCGAACGACACCTCCGCACCCAGACCGGCCAGCTCCGCCGCCAACTCCACCGCACCCGGGGCCTCTTCGCCACGACGCGACACCAACAACAGACGACGAGCCCCGTACTCCACCACCAGATGACGGCTGAACAACGCCCCCAAAGTGCCCGTCGCACCCGTCACCAACACCGTACCCTCGGGATCCAGCACCGGCGCCGAAGCACCACCCGCCGAAGCACCACCCGCCACAGCACGCGCCAGACGCGGCGCAAGCACCACCCCGCCACGCAACGCCACCTGCGGCTCACCGCACGCCAACACCCGCTGCAACAGCCCCACTTCGGCATCGCCGTCCACGTCCACCAGAACGATCCGACCCGGATTCTCCGACTGCGCCGAACGCAACAGACCCAGCACCGCGGCGGACGACAGGTCAGTGGCATCCGTTGCACCCCGCGTCACCACCACCAGACGCGAATCCGCGAACACATCCGCCGCCAACCACTCCTGCACCAGCGCCAACACCTCCCGCACCGCCGTCCGCACCGCCTCGGCGGACAGCTGCACGCCGACGGTGCCGAGCGGCAGGAGGACGGTGGCCGGTGCCGGTGTCGCGCGGTCGGCTTCGAGGCGCGCCACGAGGGCGGTGAGGCTCTGGGGGGTGTCGACGGCGCGGCCGGCGGCGAGCAGTGCGGCGGCGAGGCCGAGGCCGTCCGCACCCACCACGGTGTGGAGCTCGGCCTCGTCAGCCGCCCGCGCGGGCAGGTGGACCTCGGTCCAGTCGACGGAGAAGAGTGCGTCGTGCTGGGCGGCACGGTGGGCGCCGTCGCCGTGCAGCTGGCCGGCGGAGACCGGCCGAAGCATCAGCGACGCCACGGAGGCAACCGGCGCCCCCGTGGCGTCGACGGCCGTCAGCGTCACCGACTCGGGCCCGGCGGGGGCGATCCGGACCCGGAGGGTGGCGGCGCCGACCGCGTGCAGGGACACGCCGTTCCACGAGAACGGAAGCCGGCCCCGGCCCTGCTCGGCGTCCGCCGTGGTAGCGAGGGCGGTCGCGTGGAGCGCGGCGTCGAGCAGGGCCGGGTGCAGACCGAACGCACCGGCCGCAGCGACTGCCTCCTCGGGCAGCGCCACCTCGGCGAAGACCTCCTCGCCGCGCACCCAGGCTGCGACGAGCCCGCGGAAGACCGGGCCGTAGCCGAAGTCGGAGGCGGCGAGGGCGTCGTAGAAGCCGGTGAGGTCCACCGGCGCGGAGTCTGCGGGCGGCCAGGAGGCTGCGGCGAAGGCGGCGTCCGCGGCCGGGCGCGCGCCGCTCGACAGCAGTCCGTCGGCGTGGCGCGTCCACACCGCGTCGTCGTCCGCGTCCTCGGGCCGCGAGTACACGGACAGCGGTCGCGCACCCGTGCCGTCCGCCTGCCCGATCCAGAGCTGGACCTGCACGCCGCCCCGCTCGGGGAGCACCAACGGGGCTTCAAGGGTCAGCTCGTCCAGGCGGTCACAGCCGACGTGGTCGCCGGCCCGGATCGCGAGCTCGACGAAGGCCGTGCCGGGCAGCAGGATGCTGCCGCCGACGGCATGCTCTGCCAGCCAGGGATGGGTCTGCACGGAGAGACGGCCGGAGAAGAAGAAACCGTCGCTGTCGGCGAGCGCAACGGCCGCGCCCAGCAGCGGGTGGTCGGCGGACCCCAGACCGATCGCCCGCGCGTCCCCGACCACGGGTGCCGTCCGGTCGATCCAGTACGCCTCGCGCTGGAAGGCGTAGGTGGGCAGGTCCACCCGGCGGGCACCCGTGCCCGCGAACACCGCCTGCCAGTCGACCTTCGCACCGAGCACGTGGAGTTGGCCGAGCGCGGTGGTGATGCTCTCCGGCTCGGGGCGGTCGCGGCGCAGGGCGGGGGTGAGGACGGCGTCGGTGTCCTCCGCGAGACACTGCCCTGCCATGGCGGTCAGGGTGCCGTCCGGGCCCAGCTCCAGGAACGTCCGGACGCCTTCGCCCTCCAGCACGTGCACCGCGTCGGCGAAGCGGACGGCCTCGCGAACGTGCCGCACCCAGTACTCGGGGTCGGTCAACTCGGCCGACACGAGCGAACCGGTCAGCGTCGACACGATCGGGACCCGCGGCTCCGCGAAAACCACCTCAGCGGCCACGGCGCGGAACTGCGCCAGCATGCCGTCCATCAGCGGCGAGTGGAACGCATGACTGACGGTGAGCCGCGTCGACCTCCGCCCCTCCAGACCGGCCACCACAGCCGAAACCGCGCCCTCGACACCCGAAACCACCACCGAGGTCGGCCCATTGACCGCCGCAATGCCCACACCGTCGGTCAGCAGCGGCAGCACCTCGTCCTCGGACGCCTCCACCGCCACCATGGCGCCGCCGCGCGGCAGCGCCTGCATCAGGCGACCGCGCGCCGCCACCAGCCTGCATGCGTCCGCCAGCGAGAACACACCCGCCACGTGCGCCGCGGCCAGCTCACCGATCGAGTGACCGGCGAGGAAGTCCGGCCGCACACCCCAGGATTCGACCAGCCGGAACAGCGCCACCTCCAACGCGAACAACGCCGGCTGCGTGAACCCGGTCTCGCTGATCAGCTCCGCATCCGCGATCGCCTCACGCAGCGGACGCCCCAACAGCGGATCCAGCTCAGCGCACACCGCGTCGAACGCAGCCGCGAACACCG
>NZ_JBVISA010000077.1:0-11408 GCF_055575755.1 Kitasatospora sp. NPDC034035
GACAGCCGGGCCACCAGCCTGCCCCACATCGCCCGAACAAGCCGAAACGGCCCGCCGGATAGACCGACGGACCGTCACGAAATATCGAGGCTAACGCCCACAAGCCCTCCTCCCGGATGCTCCGCCCGGTTGGGTACTTCAGCTCATCAGTGGCTCCCGATCTCGCCGGAGTGGGCTCCCATTCCCGCCGGAGATCACCGCTCGGGAACGGCCCGACCCTGGCCTTCAATGCTGCCGGAGTCGTAATCCCCATATGACCCGACGAAATCAGTCCGATCCGTCACCGACAGTCACCATCGCCGGACGGCACCTCGCAAAGTAGCGCTCGCAACGGCTCGCAAACCACAACTCGCAACCCCAGGCGTCCAGATCGAACAGTGCCACCTCACCGCGCCCCTGATCAGGGGGCACGAGTACAGGTGAGGGCACCGTGCACAGCGTTTACCCCCGCGTCAGCCCATCCCCGGCAGGCTACGCAGTTCACCAACTCGCAGAAGCCGCGCGAGGAGAAAGAACAGCAACGCCATCACGATGCCGCCCGCGGTCAGCGAGGCGACCGATGTCAGGCTGTGACTGCACGAGCGGGCGATGAGCCAGCCGGTGGCCGCTGCGCCGATGGCGGATGCGGTCAGCTTGGCGTAGGTGCGGCAGATCCGGCGACCGTCGAGCAGGCCTTCGGTGCGCTTCCTCAGCCGCAGAGCCGTCAGAAGGAGGCCGACCGCGTAGGACAGGGCATAGCCGGCGGCCATCCCGGTGACCGCCCACCGCGTGGGCAGCAGAAGGTGGCAGGCCACGGCCAGAACGATGTTCATGCCGCTGATCCACAGCGCCATGCGGAACGGCGTGCGGGTGTCCTCGAACGCGTAGAAGCCGCGCAGCAGGAGGTACTGGGCGGAGAACGGGACCAGCCCGAGGCCGAAGGCCTGAAGCATGTGGCCCAGGGGAACGGTTGCCGCGGCGTCGGCGGCACCGTGGGCGAACAGCAGCTGGGCGATCTGCGGGCCGAAGGCGACGAAGAAGAACGCTGCCGGGACGATGACGACACCGCTGACCCGTAGCGCGCGGGACAGGTCGGCGCGCAGGTCGTCGAGACGGTGCTCGGCCGCCGCCCGGCTCATGCGCGGAAGGAGGGCGGTGACGAGGGACACGGTGACGATCGACTGGGGCAGCATCCAGATCTGCTGGGCGTAGCTGTAGGCGGTGTAGCCGACGCCGTCGTTGGGCAGGACGGCGTCGGCGGCGGAGGCCAGGCGGGTGACCACGGTGCCCGCCACGAGGTTGGCCAGGACGAACAGCAGGGTCCAGCGGGCCGCGTTCATGCTCTTGCGCAGGCCGACGCCCCGCCAGTGGAAGCTCGGTCGCAGCCGGAATCCGGCTGCGTGGGCGTACGGAACCAGCGCCAAGGCTTGGAGGGCCAGGGCGAGGGTGGTTCCGATGCCGAGCAGCCTGACCTGGGCGCCGGTGATGTCCGAGACGTTCTCCGGAGTGGTCATCATGCCGAGGTAGAGGCCGAACATCGTGATCAGGACCACGTTGTTCAGGACCGGCGTCCACATCATCGCCCCGAACCGGTTCCGGGCGTTGAGGACCTGTCCGAAGATGCTGAACACGCCGTAGAAGAAGATCTGGGGAAGCAGGAAGCGGGCGAAGACCACGGTCAGCTCGAACGCGTCGTGTGTGGCCGACGTGTCCTGCTGGTAGATGCTGATGATCTCCGGAGCGGCCCAGGTCGCCAGCACGGCGCCGACTCCGAGTACGCACAGCACGAGGGTCACCAGACGCTGCTCGAAGGCCGTCCCGCCATCGGCGTTCTCCGTCCGGGCCCGGACCAGTTGCGGGACCAGGACGGAGTTCAGCGCGCCGCCGATCAACAGGAAGTACAAGCTGGTGGGCACCGTGTTGGCCTGGTTGTAGGTGGTGGCCAGCAGCCCGGTGCCCAGTGCCGCAGCTTGCAGCACTTGCCGGATCAGTCCGGTGACGCGCGAGACCACCGTCCCGGCGGCCATCAGCACGGACGACCGCAGCACCCCGCCGACCTCAACTCGCTTGGGCGCAGCATGCTTCCTGCGTTTCGCGCTTGGTCGCTCTATCTGCTCGGACGGCGCCTGTTCGATCATGAACACAATCTACGACTCAAATCTCCTCGATACGTGAGGACTTGGAACTTGGACCCGTCGCGGACTTGCACCGGGGCGATGGCATGCCTCTGCCGGTGCTCCCGTCAACACGCGGACTTGACAGGGAACACCACGGCGCCCTTCCCACTGGCCCGGCGGACGACCGGCCGTGGTGATCACCGGTGCCTGGCGCGCGGGAGAATGAGCCGGGTGACAGCACCCAGCCTCTGCCCCGCGGCATCAGCGCTCTGATTCCCCCACGCCCGCGCCCAGGCGGCGCCCGGCGAGCTCGCGGCCGCCCAGCTCCTGCACCTGCGATCGGCGACCGTTCCGGTGCCGGTCCTCGCCGCGGCCGCCGACTGATCGCCGCACAGCTGGAGGACCCGGACCCGGCCACCCGCGAGGCCGCCGGCTCCGTCCATTCCCGCCTGCTCGCCGCCATCGAGGACACCCCGCCCGGCCAGTAGCCGTCAGCATGTCCCAGCCCTGTCCCAGGCCCCCTCGCCAACGCTCCGACCAGGCAGAACACGGTGAGACCGTCCTAGGACAGTCCCAGCTCCGTCCCAGCAAAACACCCGAAGCGGACCCCTGGGACGCGGCAGGACAGGGCTAGGACAGCCCCCGTCCCAGCCCGGCGAACCGCCCAGCCTACGGTCCGGCACAACCCCCACAGCCCCCACCGACTCCGCCGCAGAGCGAGGAACCGAGCGCCGCGCGCCCGGCCCGCACACTGGTCCGTACCGGCTGTTGGCACGGTGCACGGCGTTCGTCAGATTGGTCTGCGCCTTCATCGCGTTGACTGCGCGAGCTGCACCTTGAACGTCCGCCAGAGTTTGGCGACGGTCGCCGCGCTGGTCGGCCTCACCGTTCTTGCCGGTTGGCACGACAGTTCGCATGACCGTCACCCCGCCAGCGCGGCGTGTAGCGACCCTCCGGTGGGCCCCTGTACGGCTGGAGGCCGCCATCGGGAAGTCCCGGGGGCGGCCTCCAGCGGTGTGTGGTGCGTCAGCTGATGCGGATGAGTCCGGCGGTGGCGGTGGCCGCCTCCGGGGTGGGGCTGCCGCTGTAGGTGGCGGTGTAGCCGAGGTTGAGCAGGACGGTGACGACCGGGCAGGGCCAGTGCAGGTTGCGGTGCCCGCGGCATCGGTGGTGGCGGTGCACACGGTGGTGGAGCCGACCTTGAAGGTGACGGTGGCGCCGGGCACGGGCTTGCCGGTGGTGGTGTCGGTGAGGGTGGCCGACAGGTTGAGGTTGATGCTCAGCTGCCCGGGTGCGATGGAGAGCAGCAGCGGGTTCGTGGTGAGCTTGGTGGTGTCCTTGGTGTAGGTGTACCGGTCCGCGGCCGTGATGGTGCTGGTGCCGCCGGGGGTGGTGACGGTGACGTCGACCGATGCGGAGCCGCTCGCGGCGGGCGCGGTCGCGGTGACGGTGGTGTCGTTGACGACGGTGAAGCTGCTCGCCGGGGTGGTGCCGAAGGAGACGCCGGTGGTGCCGTAGAGGTGGCTGCCCGTCAGGGTGACGGTGGTGCCGCCGGCGGCCGGGCCGGTGGTGGGGGTGAGGCCGGTGGCGGTGGGCGGCAGGGGCGCCATCGCCAGTTGGTAGACGTTCTGGTCGGTGGGGATGGTGGAGGTGATGGTGAGTGTCGCGGTGTCGATGATCGAGACGGTGCCGTTGGTGAGGCTGCTGACGTAGACGTGGCTGCCGTCGGGGCTGGCGAGGACGGCGGTCGACCAGCCGCCCGTCGGGATGCTGGTGAGCATGGTGTTGGTCGTGGCGTCGACGACGGACGTCGTGCCGAGGGCACTGCCGACGTAGACCTGGCCGCCGTCCGGCGAGACGGCCACGCCCTGCGGGAGCCAGCCGACCGTAACGGTGGAGGAGACCCTGGCGGTGGCGGTGTCGATCACCACGAGGGCCCGGTCCCGGCTGTTGCTGACGTACGCGTGTGCCGTCCGGGCTGAACGCCGCCCCGAACGCGCCCGGGACGGAGATGGTGGCGGCGACGGTGTTGGTGGCGGTGTCGATCACCGTCACCGAACTGCCGGCGGGGCTGGGGACGCAGCCCCGCGAGGCTGCCACGGGCCCCGGTGCCGGACCAGGCATCGACGGAGATCAGCTTGTCGGCGCCGCCGAAGGTGTAGGAGGCGCGTTGCTGGACGCCGGAGCCGCCGGTGTCGCCGCAGCGGTAGGTGTACCCGGGGAAGATGACCTGGATGCTGCGGATGCCGACCTCGTCGTACCAGACGTCGATCCTGGAGGCGTAGGGGGAGTCGGCCTTGGGCGCGGCGTCGAAGGGCACCTGCGCCCCCCGCTCCGCGCTGAGCATACGGGTGAGCACTCCGTCGTTGTAGAGCAGCTCACGTCTCCCTTGGTGACCGGGGCGGCCTTCGCCTGCGCGACGCTGTCCCCGGGGGCGGGGTTGCCGGTCGACGTCCATGACGTCGCGCCGGGCACCAGCATGGCGGACCTGCCGTCGGCCGCATACGCCGCGATCGCGCCGTCCGTGCTGGGGGACAGGCGCTGCACGTTCAGCCCGGACGGGGACAGTTCCTGCCAGCCGCTCTCGCCGCGGGTGAATGCCTTGCCCTGACGGCAGTACCAGAGCTTGTCCTTGCTGGTGACGGCGACGTCGTCAGCCTGGACGTTCAGGGACTGCCAGGTGCCGTTCTCGGCGCGCTGGAAGAGCGTGTTGTCCAGGCCGATGAGGTAGAGCGTGCCGTTGCCGGCGCAGGCCAGGCCAGGCCCAGCCCCTGCCAGTTCTGGGTGTTGGTCTTCCAGGTCGTTCCGTCGAAGTGCGCGAGTTGCTTGTCGGTCCGCAGCCCACAGACGACGTCCTTGCCGGGCGCGATGCGGTTCAGGCCGTTGTTCAGTCCGGTGGTGGGTATCGGGTTCCACTGCCGGCCGACCGGGTCGAACCGCACCGGGCTGCCGTCGAACCTGCGCACCCCGTACACGCCCATGGGCCCGGCGGCGATGTCCACCAGGTCCACCCCGTCGAAGTCCTGCCGCATCGGCGCCTCGGGCGCGGTGCAGGCGTCGAGCTTGCGCACGGCGGTCTCGAACGGGTTCGCCGCCCGGATCCTCGCCCCCCAGTCGGCCGGGGCCACCGACGCCAGCACCTCCTTGTACCGCTGGAGGCTGGAGTAGGTGAAGGTCAGCTCCTGCAGCGGGATGAACAGGCAGCGCTCCAGCTTCGTCGGCTTGGTCGTGACGCTGTAGACCTGTACGACCTCGTGGTACTGCACCGACATCGCGTGCATGTGGTTGTAGTTGGTGACGACCCGGGTCAGCACCTGGTCCTTCTCCGACTGCGACGTCTCGTGCACCACCGTCATGTTGCGGCTGCGCGCCGCCGTCGCCAGCTGCTGGCGGGCCGGCCAGGGCGCAGCAGCCCCGGACCCCAGGAACGTCAGTCCGGCCCGAAACCCGGTGGACGGCTTCCCCGCTCTGAGCGAGTATCACCGCGATGAACACCGAACCACTCTCCGCCCCCAAACGCGTCCGCTTCGTCGAGCTCAGCGCAAAGGCCCTGCGGGCTCTTGCCGACGGTGACCTCGCCGGCGGCAGTGCCGAAGCCGGGGTTGCCCTTGACGAACACTTCGTCGGTGAACGAGCCCGCTGGATCTTCGGCTACCGTGCCGACCAGCTCGCCAAGGACCCCTCTGCTGCTCCTTGGACCACGCGGGCAGCGGTGTCCGAGCCGGACGGGACTGTCGTCGGCGACGCCGGGTTCCACGGGCCGCCGAACGAGACGGGCATGGTCGAGGTCGGCTACTCCGTCGTCCCCAGGTACCGCCGTCAGGGCTATGCCCGCGCCATGCTGAGGGCGTTGCTCGTCAGGGCAGCGGCCGAACCCGGTGTCAGGACCGTGCGCGCCAGGATCGGATCCGACAACACCGCCTCCCTGGCCTGCATCAACGGCTTCGGCTTCACCCGCGTCGGCGAGCAGGGGAACGAGCGCGACGGACTCACGATCATTTTCGAGGTCCCGGCAGACGCCATTCACGCCCGGTAGCGTACGGTCCCGGCGGACGACGGGACGGGCGGGTCGGCGACGGCATCCGCGCGGGCGACGGTACGCCCCCCTGGCTGGTCCACAACCCCGCCGGCGTCGATGTCGCGGCGCAGCGGCACGACAACGGCCGGGACAGCGGCGCGCAGCACGGCGACCGCAGGACGGCGAACCGACGACGACGGCCGGCAGGACCCGGGACAACCTCACCGCCGTCCCGGCCGGCGCCGCCCGCATCGAGGTCCTGGCCCAACGCGGACCGTCGGCCCCGGTCTGGCACCCGCTCGGCAGCCGGGGCGGGGCGTGCATGCGGATGGACAGATCTGCAGGCGGCGAGCACGAGCCACGGGAGGTCTGCCGCCGGCCGTCCCAGCCGCTATCCGGGGCCGCCAGGACGCCTGAGGCATATGAGGCATGTGGTACTTCGGCCCGTGTGCCTCATGGATATCCATGGGTTGTTCCGGCACGTTGGGCACCTGAGCGACAGGGCGCTTCCGAGTGGCGGAGCGGACGCGTGATGCGCAGGCCCGCGCCACCGTCCGAGTCGTCGATCATGACCTGACGCAGCGTCACCTGCCTTGAATCAGCTGACGCGCATGATGACGGCCAGGCGCACCGGTATGTTCGGATCTACTCCTTGCTCAGTGGATGCCCCAGTTGGGTCGACTTCACGACTGGACGCGTCGCTCGGCGGCGTCGAACGCGGGCGCCAGCGGGGCCAGCGCCGCGCGGAGCTGGTCGGGCAGTGAGCCGGAGGGCACGACCAGTCCTCCGGCGCCGAAACTCTCGGGGAACCACGCGTTCCCGGCGGGCCGAAGCCAGCCTTCCAGTGCGATGCGAACCGCCGCGGCCACGCTCGCCGCGAGAACGCGGGCTGTGGGCGCTTCGGCGCCACCAAGGCGTTCGGCGATCACCGTCGTGAGAGGGGGCTCAATGTCGGCGGTCGTATCGAGGAACGCGTCAAGCAGCGGGGTCCGGGTGGTGATCAGCAGCAGTACTTCGCGTTCGCGCCCACCGGTGTTCGTGTACTGCTCGACCACTGCTTCGGTGACGGCGTCAGCCAGGCGCACTCCTGCGGGCCGGGCGGCGACCGCCGACGCGACCCCCGCCTCCCGGCCTGCGGTAACGGCGGCGACGATCGCCTGCTCGCGGCTGGCGAAGTAGTTGTTGTAGGTGCGCGGCGAGACTCCGGCCGCCTCGGCGATCTCCTCGACGCGCACGTTGTCCGGTCCGCGCTCCACGGCCAGGCGCAGCGCGGCCTCGCGGAGCGCCTCACGCGTGGCCTGCTTCTTCCGCTCCCGCAGCCCTGATGGTGGTGTCGTCACGGTGTCAGCATGCCACACGTAACTGCGCGCACGCAAACTTGCGTGCGCGCAGTTTTCCTGTCAGCCTCGACCCACCGAGACCGACAGAGAGGGCGGCACCGTGCGAGCAAGAGGAATGACCTACGACACCGGATTCGTCGTGCACGGCCAGACGTCCCGGGAGAACCTCGACCCAGCGGTCGTCCGGCGCGAGCTCGCCATCATCCGCGACGACCTGCACTGCAACGCGGTCCAGATCATCGGCGGCGACCCGGACCGACTGGAGCTGGCCGCCAGCGCCGCCGCCGAGCTCGGGCTGGAGGTCTGGCTCTCGCCCTATCCGCTGGAGCTGGACCCGGAGCAGATCCTCGCGCTCTTCCGTGACTGTGCCCGGCGGGCGGAACGGCTGCGGCGTGGTGGGGCCGAGGTCGTGTTCGTCGCCGGTGTGGAGCTGAGCGTGATGAGCCGTGGGTTCCTGCCCGGAGAGAGCCCCGAGGAGCGTGTCGAGCAGCTGATGCGCCGACCCGAAGGACGGGCCGAGGCGATGCGCGAGCTCGGCGTGCGCATCAACGCATTCCTCCGGGACGCCGCGGCCACGGTCCGCGAGCACTTCCAGGGCAAGCTCACTTACGCGTCCATCCAGTTCGAGCAGGTCGACTGGACTCCCTTCGACTTCGTGACCTTCGAGCTGATCCGCTCCGCCGAGGTCGCCGACCGCTTCCGGGACGCGGTGCGCACCCTGGCCCAAGGCCCGAAACCGCTCGCCATCACCGGGTTCGGCACCGCCGCCTACCGCGGCGCGGGAGACCGCGGTGGGCGGGTGCTGGAAGTGGTCGAGTACGACCCCGAGACCAAAGCCCCTGTGCGGCTGGACGGCATATACGAACGTGACGAGGCCGGCCAGGCCGCATATCTCAGCGAACTGCTGGAGATCTTCGAGACCGAGGGCGTGAACAGCGCGTTCGTCTTCCTGTTCGCCTTGCCCGGCTACCCGCACCGCCCGGACGGCGACCCCAGGGACGACTTGGACCGGGCCGGCCTGGGCATCGTCAAACTCCTCGAAGGGCGCCGGGGGCAGACCTACCCCGACATGGAATGGGAACCCAAGGCCGCATTCGCGGCAGTGGCGCAGCGGTATCGGAGGTGACAAGCCCCACGCACGGTGACCACGGCTCGGGATCTGCACTGCGGCGCAGTGCGGATCCGACCGCCGGTGGCGCTGTAGGTACCGCGTTTCGGTGTCCACTTCCGGGCCGCCATGTCCAGCAGATGCCCAATCGGACAAGTCGCGTGACTGACAGGCTCTCGGCGTGGGTGGATGGACCCGGCTCCGTGCCAGGCCCCGTTGACCTGTGAGGCGAAGCACCGGAGGTGGGAAGCACTGGAGCCGATGATTCGTCGTGGCTGGTCAGAAGGCTGCAGCTTGCAGCGCCTGCTCGCGGATCTCTGCTCGCCAGAACGTCGCCCCTTGGCGGCAGGCGTTCGTGCTCCACGAGGTCGAGCGGCGGCCGAGGCCGACGACTGACCGGCGGCCTCGTGGATCCGCGCTGTCGAGTACGGGCTCAACCGGACGGCGTGACCGGGGACCGAATGCCGAGCCACTGCTCAGCATTCCAGGCCTGGTACCGCTCTACCTCGGTGAACCCCAGCTTTGCCGCGAGGCGCATCGAGCCGACGTTGGCGGTCTGGGTGGTGAGTACCACCGGCTCACCGGGAAGCGCGCCGGCGAGCCATTCAAGTGCCGCTGCGCACGCCTCGGCGGCGTACCCGAATCCCCACGCCTGCGGCAGGAACAGGTAGCCGAGATCGGCCTTCCCCGCGGCAGCCGGGCGGCGGTGCTCCGTTGCTCTCCTGAGCAGGATCTGGCCGATCATCGCCCCGTCGAGATCGACGACGAAACTCCCGGGCCACCGCTCGGGCACCCCGGGCAGCTCACCCTCGAGCTCGTCACGCGGCCGGGGGCCGCCGAGGTAGATATGCACCTCTGGCGACGCCAGCAACTCGACGAACGCCGCACGGTCCCGCGCCTCGGGCCCACGGAGCACCAGCCTCTCGGTCCTGATCGGGGCGGGAGGCCAGGCGACGGGTCCGAGTTCAGCCATGGCGGGCAATTCCTCTCGACGGCAGCGACACAGGAGACGCTCCCGCAGAGGGGGACGCGTCTGACGAGTGATCCAGTTCCTGGGCAACGGGTCCGCCAACCCGTCGCCGTGCCCAGTGGACTGGCGCTGCCGTTCGGTGGCACCGGCGACGTGGTCGCGCTTGTCGGAGCCTTCAGCTCCGGACGTTGCGAGCCATCCGGAGCCCGCGCCGTCAGGGATATGACACCGAGCACGGAACGATCAAGGTGACACGGAACGCGGAACCTGCAATCCACGCCACAGCTCCGCGGCCTGGTCACCGGCGCTCGCCAGATCGATGACCGCGCTCTGTTCCGCGGTCGCCAGCGGCGCGGGCCAGGACCCTCCGGGCTCCTCCACGATCTCCTGTGCCCGCGCCAGCGCCACCCTCGCGGCGATCGTCCGCCGGGCCGGCTCCCGCTCCCGCGCGACGGCGGCCGGCCACCAGGCCTCGTCCTCGGCCCGGGCCGCCTCCAGCGGCGGGGCGGCCGTGTGGCTGAGGCAGACGACCGGCAAGGGGTCCACCACGACCGCCTCCTGCCCGGGCGGCGGCGGAAAGGCACGCCCGTGCTCAGCGTAGTCACTGCCGACTGCTCCACCCAGTCCGGCGCCCTGGTTGACGAGATCGTCGGCAAGGGAGCCCGCCGCATGCTCGCCGCCGCGGTGGAAGCGGAAGTCAACCAGTACATAGCCGAGTTGACTGTGGGAAGGACGAGTATGGGCGTCGCCTGGTGGTCCGCAACGGTCACCACCGGCCGCGGTCGGTAGCCACCGCGGCCGGCCCGGTGGAGGTCAGGGCGGCCCCGCGGGTGAACGACCGGCGGGCGGACGAGGAGACGGACGCCTGGTCAGCCTGGTCATCAACGAAGCGGTGACCAAGGTGCGCGAGTCCGCCCTGAACTCGATCAGCGAGGCATTCAACCACCACCACCTGCCCCTGGACCTCGTCGAACCACTGACGGCCGCCATGCCGACGAGGGGGCGCGAACTCCTCGAACACGCTCTCTACATCCTCGGTGCCACCCACTCCCCGCAGGCCCGGCCGCTGATCGAGCCCTCCCCCCTCCCCCCCTGACCCAGAGGTGCGCGAAGAAGCCCGGCTCGCAGCAGCCGAGATCACCGCAGCGTCGGAGGGCCTCACTCACAACTCTTGACCAGCAGGCCCGGCGGCAGTCGTGTTGTTCCGTCCCCAGCGCCCCCGCATCGACCGCGTGGCGCATCCGCTTCTGCCGACGGCATGGGAGGGTTGACGCCTGCCGGCACTGCTCGGAGCGGTCCGCAGGGCCAAACATCGGGTGTCAGAGCCGTCTCGTGGTGAACAGGGTGGTCCCGTACGCCGCGTCCACTTCCTTCCGCTCGGTCTCGGTGAACCCGACCTTGGCCAGCACACGGCGAGAAGCGGTGTTCCAGTCCCAGACCGTGGCCCACAGGCGTTCGTGCCCCGACGATCTCGCCCATTCCAGAACTGCCAACGAGGCCTCAGTCGCGTATCCCTGACGCCAGACTCGGCGTAGCAGCTCGAACGCCAGTTCCGGTTCCCCTGTCGGTCCTCGCCCGCTGTCGACCAGCCCGCAGTAGCCGATGACGTCACGAGAGGCCTTCCGCTCGACCGCCAGCAACCCGATCGACCACAGCTGGTTGGTGCGGATCGAATCCTCGAGCTCCGCGACCGTGGGGTGTCCGTCCGCGTCGATTCGGCGGTGCGGCGGCACTCGTGGATCACGTTCGGTCCACAGCTCACGCTGGACGACAGCCTCGGCTGACGTTCCCCTCGTAGCGTAGAGGCCGTGGCTGAAGGGGAAGTTGGGAGTCATGGCGGAGAAGAGGCGGAAGTTCGACGCGGAGTTCCGCGAGG
>NZ_JBVISA010000078.1:0-10902 GCF_055575755.1 Kitasatospora sp. NPDC034035
CCCGTGGGCGGGGCGGTTGTCGGTGGCCGCGGTGAACGGCCCGTCGTCGACGGTGGTGTCGGGTGACGCGGACGCGGTGACGGCACTGGTCGACGCGCTGATGGGTGAGGGGGCGCGGGCGCGTCTGATCGAGGTCGACTACGCGTCGCATTCCGCGCACGTGGAGGAGATCCGCGAGCGGCTGCTCTCCGATCTGGCCGGCATCGTTCCTGTCTCGGGTTCGGTGCCGTTCTTCTCGACGGTGACGGGTGGTTGGCTGGACACGAAGGCTTTGGACGCGGAGTACTGGTACCGCAATCTGCGGGAGACCGTCGAGTTCGGGAAGGCCACGGAGACGTTGTTGGGGGAGGGCTTCCGGTTCTTCGTGGAGTCCAGCCCGCACGCGGTGTTGTCGGTTGCGGTGGGGGAGTCGGTGGAGGCCGCAGGTGTGGATGCCGCGGTGCTGGGGACGCTGCGTCGCGGGGAGGGCGGCCTGACTCAGGTGCTGCGGGCGGTGGGCCGTGCGTGGGAGCGAGGGCTGGGGGTGGACTGGTCGGGTGCGTTCCCGGGGGCGCGGCGTGTCGAGCTGCCTACCTACGCCTTCCAGCGCAGCCATTACTGGCTCGACGTTCCGACCACGAGCTGGGACGTCGCCTCGGCGGGTCTCGCCACGACCGGGCACCCGCTGCTCGGTGCGGCGACGCAGGTCGCGGACTCCGATGAGCTGCTGCTCACCGGTCGGATCTCGCTGCGTACCCACCCCTGGCTCGCCGACCACGCGGTGTCGGGCGTCGTCCTCTTCCCCGGCACGGCGTTTCTCGAACTCGCGCTGCGCGCCGGGGCCGAGGCGGACTGCCCGGTGGTCGAGGAACTCACCCTCGGATCGGCGCTCGTGCTCCCGGAGGAGGGAGCCGTCCACCTACAGCTCCGGGTGGCCGCACCCGACGGCGACGGTCGGCGCAGGCTCGGCGTGTTCGCCCGTACGACACGGGACGCCGACGCGCCCTGGACCGAGCACGCCACCGGCACCCTGGCACCCCGGCCCGCCAGGGACCCGGCCGGAGCCGCGGCCGGTCTGCTGAGCTGGCCGCCGTCCGGTGCCGAACCCGTGGACACCGGCGACCTCTACGAGCGCTTCGCCGAGGCCGGCTACCACTACGGCCCCGCCTTCCGCGGCATCCGTGCCGCGTGGCTCCGCGGCGGCGAGGTGTTCGCCGAGGTGGTGCTGCCGGAGCCGCAGCACGCCGACGCCGCCGGATGCGTGCTGCACCCCGCGCTGCTGGATGCGGCCCTCCAGATCGCCGCACTGCTGCCCGACCAGGACGGCCGGGCCCGGCTGCCCTTCAGCTGGAACGGCGTGACCAGCGGGATCACCGGGGCCACCACGCTGCGCGTGCGGCTCGCCACCGACACGCCGGACACCGTGACCCTGCACGCCCACGACCTGTCCGGACGGCAGGTGCTCGGCGTGGAGGCCCTGCTGCTGCGGCCTCCGGCCGCCGGCGGGCCGCTCTCCGCGACCGCCCACGCCGACCTGCTGTACCGCCTCGACTGGACCCCGGCCACCGACCCGGCCGACGGCGCCGTGCCCACCTGGGCCGCCCTCGGCGGTGCCGTCCCCGGCGCGGTGTCATGGCAGGACATCGGCGCCCTGGGGGCCGCCCTCGAAGCGGGCGCCGCCCTCCCCGAGGTGATCGTGGCGGCCATCGCCACCGCCGACCTGCCCCACCCCGCCGACCGGGTCCGGGCCACCGCGCACCAGGGCCTCGCCCTCGTGCAGCAGTGGCTGGCCGACGAGCGGTTCGCTGCGGCCAGGCTGGCCCTGCTCACCAGGGACGCGGTCCGTACCGGACCGGTCGACCGTCCCGTCGATCCCGCCCAGGCCGCCCTGTGGGGCCTGGTGCGCAGCGCGCGGGCCGAGCACCCCGGGCGCTTCGTCCTCATCGACGCGGCCGGGACCGGCGAGCCGGCGGACGCCCTGCCTGCGGCGCTCGCCGCCGGGGAACCCGAGCTGGCGCTGCGGACCGGCCCGCCGCTGCTGCCGCGGCTGGTCCGCGGCGGCCGGCCGGACGGCACGCTGTCCCTGCCGGACGGCGCCGCCTGGCGGCTCACCACCGACGGCCGGGGCTCCCTCGAGGACATCGCGGCGGAGCCCGCTCCGGCGGCCCTCGCCCCGCTGGGCAAGGGTGAGGTACGGATCGCGGTGCGCGCCGCCGGGCTGAACTTCCACGACGTCATCGCCGCGCTCGGCCTGGACCCCGACCCCGAACAGCAGGGCCTGGGCAGCGAGGGCGCCGGAACCGTCATCGAGGTGGGCCCGGGTGTGGACGACCTGGTACCCGGGGACCGGGTGATGGGGATCTTCGGGGGCGCGTTCGGCCCGACCGCCGTCGCCGACCGCCGTACCGTCGCCCGGATACCGGCGGGCTGGTCCTTCGCCCGTGCCGCATCCGTGCCGGTGGTGTTCCTCACCGCCTACTACGGCCTGTTCGATCTCGGCGGACTGCGGCGCGGGGAATCGGTACTGGTCCACGCCGCGGCCGGCGGTGTCGGCATGGCGGCGGTGCAACTCGCCCGGCACGCCGGTGCGCGGGTGTTCGCGACCGCCTCCCCCGCCAAGTGGGACGTCCTGCGGGCCGGCGGACTGGACGCCGCGCACATCGCCTCGACCCGTACCACCGACTTCGCCGAGACGTTCCTGACGGCCACCGGCGGGCGGGGCGTCGACGTCGTACTCGACAGCCTGGCACGGGAGTTCGTCGACGCCGGTCTGCGGCTGCTGCCGAACGGCGGCCGGTTCGTGGAGATGGGCAAGACCGACGTCCGCGACCCCGAGACGGTCGCCCGGCAGCACCCCGGGGTGCGCTACCGGGCGTTCGACCTGATGGAGGCCGGTCCGGAGCGCATCGGCGAGATGCTCGCCGACGTCCTGGACCTGTTCCGGCAGGGAGTGCTGCGTCCTCTGCCCGTCACCGGCTGGGACGTCCGGCAGGCCCCGGCCGCCCTGCGCTCGCTCAGCCAGGCCCGGGGCGTCGGCAAGAACGTCCTGCTGCTGCCCGCTCCGCCGGACCCCGAAGGGACTGTCCTGGTCACCGGGGCCACCGGCACCCTGGGACGGCTCCTGGCCCGGCATCTGGTCGTCGCGCACGGCACCCGGCACCTGCTGCTGGCGGGCCGCCGGGGCGGATCCGCCGACGGTATGCCGGAGCTGGTACGGGAACTGACCGGGCTCGGGGCGTCGGTGACCGTCGCAGCCTGCGACGTCGCCGACCGCGCCGCGCTCGCCGCCCTGCTCGGGTCGGTGCCCGCCGCGCACCCGCTCACCGCCGTCGTCCACGCGGCCGGTGTCCTGGACGACGCCACGATCGCGGGGCTGACTCCGGACCGGCTCGACCGCGTCCTGCGGCCCAAGGCGGACGCGGCGCTGGCCCTGCACGAACTCACCCGGGAGCTCGACCTCGCGGCGCTGGTCCTGTTCTCTTCGGGCGCCGCCCAGTTCGGCGCGGCCGGGCAGGCGAACTACGCCGCCGCCAACGCGGTCCTCGACGCCCTCGCCGCCGAACGCCGGGCCGAGGGGCTGCCCGGCCTGTCCATCGGCTGGGGCCTGTGGGAGGAGCGCAGCGAGATGACCGCCGCGGTCACCGCGGGCCGGGGCGCCGGGGCGGGCGCGCTGACCTCGGCGGAGGGCCTCGCCCTGTTCGACGCGGCACTGGACTCCCCGTACGCCTACCGGCTCGCGGCCAGGATCGCCCCGTCCGTGCTGCGGGCGGACGACCGACTGCCCGCCGTGCTCCGCGGCCTGGTCCGCCCCGCCCGTACCGGTTCCGCCTCCGCCGCGGCGCCGGCCCGCTCGATGGCGCGGCAGCTCGCCGAGCTGCCCGAGGCCGAGCTGTACCGGACCCTGCTCGACCTGGTGCGCGGCAACGCCGCGGCGGTGCTCGGCCACAGTTCGCCGAACCTGATCCGCCCGGCCCGCCCGTTCAAGGACGTCGGCTTCGACTCCCTCACCGGGGTCGAACTGCGCAACCGGCTGGTGTCCTCGACCGGGCTGCGGCTGCCGGCCGCGCTCGTCTTCGACCACCCCACCCCGGAGGCACTGGCACGCCACCTCGCCGAGCGGGCCGCCGCCGCCCGCCCGACGGGCGACGCGGCGGTCCGGGCCGGGCTCGACACCCTGGAGGCCCTGCTCGACGCCCTGCCGCCGGACGGCGTCAGCGACGAACTCGCCGCCCGGATACGGGAAGTGCTGTCCCGCCCGCTGCCCGGCGGGACACCGGCCACCACCGCCCGCCCCACGGGTGACTTGGACGACCTGGCCCCCGACCTGATCGAGGCGGCCAGCGACGACGAGGTGTTCGACTACATCGACCGGCAGTTGGGATCCGCATGACCAGGGCACCGGTCCACGCCGTCCGCGCACCCCGCGCAGCCCGAGACGAAAGCAGCGGTGTCCAGTGAGCGACCAGAGGATGCGCGACTACCTCAACCGGGTGACCATCGACCTGCGGGACACCCGGCAGCGGCTCCGGGAGGCCGAGGCCCGCACGAGCGAGCCGATCGCGATCGTGGCGATGAGCTGCCGCTTCCCCGGCGGCGTCCGCACCCCCGACGACCTGTGGGAACTGCTCGCCGAAGGCCGCGACACCATCGCGCCGGTCCCCGGCGACCGGGGGTGGGAGACCGCCTGGCCGTCCGGCGGCACGGTCCCCGGGCGAGGGGCGTTCCTGGACGGCGCGGCGGACTTCGACCCGGAGTTCTTCGGCATCTCGCCCCGTGAGGCGGTCGCGATGGACCCGCAGCAGCGGCTGCTGCTGATTGCGTCCTGGGAGGCCGTCGAGCAGGCCGGCATCGACCCGCTCACCCTGCGGGGCAGCCGTACCGGGGTGTATGTCGCGGCCATCGACCAGGGGTACGCGACGCTGGGCTCCGGCGCGGCCGAAGCCGTCCAGGGGTTCCTGATGACGGGGAACTCGATGAGCGTGATGTCCGGGCGGGTGTCCTACGCGCTCGGTCTCGAAGGCCCGGCCGTCACCGTGGACACCGCCTGTTCGGCCTCGCTGGTGGCCCTGCACCTCGCGGCGCGGGCCCTGCGGGCCGGTGAGTGCTCGCTCGCGCTCGCCGGCGGGGTCAGCGTGATGGCGCTGCCGGCGGTGTTCGTCGAGTTCAGCCGGCAGGGCGCGATGTCCCCCGACGGCCGCTGCAAGCCGTTCGCGGCGGCCGCGGACGGCACCGGCTGGGGCGAGGGCGTGGGGATGCTGCTGCTGGAGCGGCTGTCGGACGCGCGCCGCAACGGCCGTACGGTGCTGGCCGTGCTGCGCGGCTCGGCCGTCAACCAGGACGGCGCCAGCAACGGCCTGACCGCCCCCAACGGCCCCTCCCAGCAGCGGGTCATCCGGGCGGCCCTCGCCGACGCCGGACTGACCGCTTCCGAGGTCGACGCGGTGGAGGCGCACGGCACCGGTACCACCCTCGGCGACCCGATCGAGGCCGACGCGCTGCTGGCCACCTACGGCCAGGACCGGCCCGCCGGGCGTCCGCTGTGGCTGGGGTCGCTGAAGTCGAACATCGGGCACACCCAGGCCGCCGCCGGGGTCGCCGGGGTCATCAAGACGGTGCTCGCGCTGCGGCACGGCGTCCTGCCCCGCACCCTGCACGTGGACGCGCCCACCCCGCACGCCGACTGGTCCTCGGGCGCCGTCGAACTCCTCACCGAGGCCCGCGACTGGCCCGCCGTCGACCGGCCGCGCCGGGCCGGGGTGTCCTCGTTCGGCATGAGCGGCACCAATGCGCACGTCGTCCTCGAACAGGCACCGGAGCCGGAACAGACCGACGGACCGGAAGCAGCGACCGACGGCCCGGACACCGCAGCCGGAGCGGGCGCGCCCGGGGCCGTGCTGCCCTGGGTGCTGTCCGGCCGCACCGCGTCCGCGCTCGGGGACCAGGCGGGCCGGCTGCGCGCCCGGCTCGCCACGGACGCGCCCGCACGGGCGGCCGACATCGGGTTCTCGCTGGCGACCACCCGGTCCGCTTTCGAACACCGGGCCGTGGTGATCGGCGACGGGCGCCCCGCACTGCTGGACGGCCTCGCCGCCCTGTCCGGGCCGGGCACGGACCTCTCCACCGCCCCGGCCACGCCCGCTGACGTCGTCGCGGGCACCGGCCGGGTCGTCGAGGGCCGGACGGCACTGGTGTTCCCCGGCCAGGGCTCCCAGTGGGCCGGCATGGCGCGGGACCTGCTCGCCACCAGCCCCGTGTTCCGGGACCGCCTCGCCGCCTGCGACGCCGCCCTCCGCGCCCATGTCGACTGGCGGCTCCCCGCCGTCCTGGAGGGCGCGCCCGGGGCACCCTCCCTGGAACGGGTGGACGTGGTGCAGCCGGTGCTGTGGGCGGTGATGGTGTCACTGGCCGCGCACTGGAAGTCCTGGGGCGTCCGGCCCGACGCCGTGGTCGGGCACAGCCAGGGCGAGATCGCCGCCGCCGTGGTGGCGGGCGCGCTGAGCCTGGAGGACGGGGCGAAGGTCGTCGCCCTGCGCAGCCGGGCCATCCGGGCGCTGGCCGGACTCGGCGGCATGGTCGCGGTGTCCCTGCCCGAGGACCGGGTCCGCGCCGAGATCGCCCCCTGGGCCGAGAAGCTGTCGGTGGCCGCCGTCAACGGGCCCGCCGCCGTGGTGGTCTCGGGCGAGACCCAGGCCCTGGCCGAACTGCTCGCCCACTGCGCCGCACAGGGCGTACGGGCCCGGTCCGTACCCGTGGACTACGCCTCGCACTCGGCCCAGGTCGAAGGGATCAGGTCCGAGGTGCTGGCCGCCCTGGCCGGCGTACGCCCGCTCCCGGCCCGGATTCCGCTGTTCTCCACCGTCACCGGCGACCGGCTCGACACCACGGTCATGGACGCCGACTACTGGTACCGCAACCTCCGCGGGACCGTCCGCTTCGATGCCGCCGTCCGCTCCCTGATCGAACAGGGCCACGAGGTCTTCGTCGAGGTGTCGCCGCACCCGGTGCTGACCATGGCCCTCCAGGACACCGCCGAGGCCACCGGCGCCGAGGAGCCGCCCGTGGTCGTCGGCACCCTGCGCCGCGACGACGGCGGACTGCGCCGGGCCCTGCGCTCGGCCGCCGAACTGTGGGTGGCCGGCGCGGCCGTCGACTGGTCCGCGGTGTACGCCGGCACCGGCGCCCGCCCGACCGCTTTGCCCGGATACCCCTTCCAGCTGCGGCGCTACTGGCTGGAGCCCGAGGCGGCGCCCGGCACCGGACCGGCCGCCGCCGACCCGCACGACACGGCCTTCTGGCACATGGTCGACCACGACGCCCCGGCCGAGATCGCCGCCCACCTCGCCGTCGACGAGGACGCCCTCGCCCCTGTCCTGCCCGCCCTGCGAGGCTGGCGCAAACAGCGGCGCGACGAGAGCGTCATCGACTCCTGGCGCTACCGCATCGGCTGGCAGCCCCTGCCCGACCCGCCGGCCGCCACCCCCGCGGCCGGCACCTGGCTCGTCGTCCTGCCCGCCGGACACGACGACGACGCACGGCTACGCGGCCCGCTGCTCGCCCTCACCGAAGCGGGCGCCACCGTCGTCACGGCCGAACTCACCGCCGACGCCGTCCGCCGCACGGACCTCGCGGACACGCTCGCCACCGCTCTCGGCGACCGCGTCCCGACGGGCGTGCTGTCGCTGCTGGCCGCCGACGACCGGCCCCACCCCGACCACCCGGCCTTGCCCACCGGGACGGCACTCACCGTCGCCCTGGTGCAGGCCCTGGGCGACCTCGCCCTCACCGCACCCCTGTGGTGCGCCACCGCCGGGGCCGTGTCCACGGGCCAGGACGACCCGGTCACCCACCCCCGCCAGGCACTGGTCTGGGGCACCGGACTGGTGGCCGCGCTGGAACTGTCCGCCCGCTGGGGCGGACTCATCGACCTGCCGCCGAACCTCGACGCCCGCGCCAGGATCCGCCTCGCCGCCGTCCTGACGGCCCCCGGCACCGGCCCGGACGGCCTCGGCCGCGAGGACCAGCTCGCCCTGCGCCCCACCGGCCTGCTGGCCCGCCGCCTCCGGCGCGCCCCCCGGAACGACAGCCGTACGAAGCACTGGAAGCCCCGGGGCACCGTCCTGCTGACCGGCGGCACCGGAGCCGTCGGCCCGCACCTCGTCCGCTGGCTGGCCCGCAGCGGCGCCACCCACCTCGTCCTGCCCGGCCGCCGCGGCCCCCAGGCACCCGGCGCGGCCGAACTCGCCGCGGAACTGGCCGCCCTCGGCGTACGACTGACCCTGCCCGTCTGCGACCTGGCGGACCGTCAGGCGGTGGCGGAACTGCTCACCGGCCTGGACACGGCGGGCGACCCGGTCACCGCCGTCGTCCACGCGGCCGCGTTCGTCGCGCTCGCCCCCCTGGACGGCACACCGATGTCCGCGTTCGAACAGATCGTCGCCGCCAAGGCCGCCGGCGCCGAACACCTCGACGCCCTGCTCGACCGCGAACTCGACGCCTTCGTCCTGTTCTCCTCGATCGCCGGAGTCTGGGGCAGCGGCGACCACGGCGCCTACGCCGCAGCCAACGCCTACCTCGACGCCCTGGCCCAGCACCGCCGGGCCCGCGGCCTCACCGCCACCACCGTCGACTGGGGCATCTGGCAGGCCGAGAACCCCTTCCAGGACCGCATCGCCGGAGCGGACGCCGATCTGTTCAACCTGGAGCAGCACGGCCTGCCCCGGATCGCCCCCGACCTCGCGGTCCACGCCCTGCAACAGGCACTCGACGACGACGAGACCGTACTCGCCGTCGCCGACGTCGACTGGGAGCAGTTCGCCGCCGTCTTCACCTCCACCCGCCGCAGCCCGCTGCTCACCGGCATCCCCGAAGCCCGCCGCGCCCTGGAAGCCGCGACCGGCGACACGGAGGCACCCGCCGCCGCACTGCTGCGCCAACGGCTCGCCGCCCTCGCCGAATCCGAACAGCACCGCCTGCTGCTCGACCTGGTCCGCATCCACGCGGCAGCCGTCCTCGGCCATCCCTCGGTGGACGCGATCCGGCCCGGCATGGCGTTCCAGGACATGGGCTTCGCCTCCCTCACCGCAGTCGAACTCCGCAACCGGCTCAACACCGCCACCGGACTGCGGCTGCCGTCCACGCTGATCTTCGACCACCCGTCGTCCACCGCGCTCGCCCGGGAGATCCGCGCCGAACTGCTCGGCCGGCAGGCCACCGACCCGGACGCCGCCGCGCACCCGCCCGCGCCCGACGACGAGCCGATCGCGATCGTGTCCATGGCCTGCCGCTTCCCCGGCGGCATCGGCACCCCCGAAGACCTGTGGCGCCTGCTCGCCGACGGCGGCGACGCCGTCTCGGACTTCCCCACCGACCGCGGCTGGGACATCGACGTCCTCTACGACCCCGACCCCGACCGCCCCGGCACCTCGACCACCCGGCACGGCGGCTTCCTGCACGACGCCGCCGAGTTCGACGCGGAGTTCTTCGGCATCTCGCCGCGCGAGGCCCTGGCCATGGACCCCCAGCAGCGGCTGCTCCTGGAAACCACCTGGGAGGCGATCGAACGCGCCGCCATCGACCCGGCCGCCCTGCGCGGCAGCCGCACCGGAGTGTTCACCGGCGTCAACTACGCCGACTACGCGGCCGTCGTCGCCCAGTCGGAGGAAGGAGACGGCCACCTGCTCACCGGCAGCGCACCCAGCGTCGTATCCGGCCGGGTCGCCTACACCCTGGGCCTCGAAGGCCCCGCCGTGACCATCGACACGGCCTGCTCCTCCTCACTCGTCGCCATGCACTACGCCGGCCGGGCCCTGCGCGGCGGCGACTGCTCCCTCGCCCTGGTCGGCGGCGTCGCCCTGATGGCGACCCCCGGCGCCCTGATCAGCTTCTCCCGGCAACGGGGACTCGCCGAGGACGGCCGCTGCAAGGCCTTCTCGGACGACGCGGACGGCATGGGCATGGGCGAAGGCGTCGGCGTCCTGCTGCTGGAGCGGCTGTCGGACGCCCGCCGCAACGGACACCCGGTACTGGCGGTGGTACGCGGCTCCGCCGTCAACCAGGACGGCGCCAGCAACGGACTCTCCGCCCCCAACGGTCCGTCGCAGCAGCGGGTGATCCGGGCGGCGCTCGCGGACGCGGGCCTGACGGCGTCCGAGGTGGACGTGGTGGAGGCACACGGCACCGGCACCACCCTCGGCGACCCCATCGAGGCGCAGGCCCTGCTGGCCACCTACGGCCAGGACCGGCCCGCCGGACGGCCCCTGCTGGTCGGCTCCCTCAAGTCCAACCTCGGCCACGCCCAGGCGGCATCGGGTGTGGCGGGGGTCATCAAGACGGTGCTGTCCATGCAGCACGGGCAGGTGCCCCGCACCCTGCACGTCAGCAGGCCCTCCGGCCACGTCGACTGGACGCGTGGAGCGCTGGCCCTCGCGACCGAGCAGCAGCCCTGGCCGTCCCACGGCCGCCCCTTCCGGGCCGGAGTGTCCTCCTTCGGCCTGAGCGGCACCAACGTCCACACCATCCTCGAACACACCCCCCTGGAGGACGACGGCCCGCCGGCCGAGCGCACCCCCCTGCCGGCGGTGCCCTGGCTGCTGTCGGCGAAGAGCCCGCAGGCACTGCGCCTCCAGGCCGACCGGCTGCGCCGCCACCTGGACGGCAACCCCGGGGTCGACCCGCGCGACATCGGATCCGCCCTGCACACGCGCACCGCCTTCGAGTACCGGAAGGCACTGGTCGGGGACCGGGACCAACTCCACACCCTGCTGGGCCGGATGGCCGACGACGACTCGGGAGCGTGGGACGGCGGTCGCCCGGTCGACGGCCGTTCGGTGTTGGTGTTCCCGGGTCAGGGTTCGCAGTGGGTGGGGATGGCCGCGGAGCTGCTGGCCGGGTCGGCTGTGTTCGCGGGGCGGATGGCGGAGTGCG
>NZ_JBVISA010000079.1:0-9865 GCF_055575755.1 Kitasatospora sp. NPDC034035
GTCGTTGGGTGACGGGGTGCGGCGGGCGTTGGGTCGTGAGCCGCGGGACTTCGCGGACTACGCCCGTGAGGCTGCCGCCTCGGGCGTGTGGAACGCGTGACCAGCCGGACGACCGAGCTGACGGACCCGGAAAGCAACACCTGCCGTTCGTACGGCAGTTCAGTAGATCTTCGGTGCCGGGTGGAGTAGGCCCCCTGACCGTCTGTCCCGGCTGCGCCGGGAGGGGTGAGGAGGCCGGTGCCCGCCGGGTACCGGGAGGGTCCCCGCGCTGGGCGGGGACCGGGGAGAACCGAAGGATCACCTATGCGTTCCAACCAGACTGCGACTCCTGCTTCCTCCACCGCTCCACAGTCCTTCACCGGCCTCGCGCCGGACGGCTCGGCCCCGGTCGTGCCCGGCACGCGCAGCAAGGCCGCCGGGCCGCTGTTGGTGGGTGCCACCGTCGCGATGGGGTTGATGGCGGGGCTGTTCTTCGCCTTCGACGTGTCGGTGATGCCCGGTCTGGCGGCGGGTGATGACCGGACGTATGTGACGGCGATGCAGCACATCAACAAGTCCATCGAGAACGGCATGTTCGGCCTGGTGTTCGTCGGGGCGTTCGCGGCGACGGGTCTGGCCGCGTGGCTGCAGCACAAGGCGGGTCGTCGGCAGGCGGCGCTGTGGGCGGCGGCGGCGACGGTGCTGTACGTGGTGGCGCTGCTGGTGACGATGGGCGTCAACATCCCGCTCAACAACCAGCTGGCGGCGGCCGGTGACCCGTCCCAGATCCAGGACCTCGCGGCCGTGCGGGCCAAGTTCGCCGACACCTGGGTGCCGGTCAACATGCTTCGCACGGCGCTGTGCGCGGGCGGCCTGCTCGCGCTGACCCGCTCCCTGGTGCTGCACGGACGCTCCGGGCGCTGAACCAAGCAGCCCCGCACCGCACCGCACCGCGATCGGCGCCCCCGGCGGATCCCGTCGGGGGCGCTTCGGCGCGTTCGGCCACGGCGTGTCTCGGTCAAGGCGTGCCGTGCCAAGGCGTGTCCCGTCAAGGCGTCTCCCGTCAAGGCGTGCCGGGCTACGGCGTGCCCGGTCACCCCGTCGCGCGGCTGGCCGATTTCACCCGGTTCCGTCACCCGGCGGGTCGCGGCGGGCCCGCCGTCGGCGCAGACTGGCCGGTGGCACCGGAGTTCCGACCGCAGGGGGCAGGCATGTCCGTACGACCCGCGAGGCGCAGGACAGTTGGACGTTTCCGGACCGCGATCGGCGCGCTCGCCGTCGCCTTGGCGGCGGGAGCCGCGGTCACGTTGCCCGCCGCACCGGCGGAGGCGGCCGGCGGCACGGGCGCCACGGCCGGCACGGGCGGCAAGGTCGTCTACCTCACCTTCGACGACGGCCCGAGCCCCGCCTACACGCCCAAGGTCCTCGCGACGCTCGCCCGCTACGGGGTGCGCGCGACCTTCTTCGAGATCGGGCAGAACGTTTCCGCCCACCCCTCGCTCACCGCGCAGGTCGCACGGCAGGGCCACAGCGTGCAGAACCACTCCTGGTCGCACCCGGACCTGCGCCGGCTCTCCGGCTCCGCGCTCAACTCCCAGGTGAGCAGTACGGACCGGGCGATCCGCGCCCAGACCGGCCGCACCCCGACCTGCCTGCGCCCGCCGTACGGTGCGGTCAACGCCGCGGTGCGCTCGCGCGCGGCGGCGCTCGGCAAGCAGGTCGTGCTCTGGTCGGTGGACCCGACGGACTGGTCCCGGCCGGGCACGGAGGCCATCCGCTCGCGGGTGCTGAACAACGTCCGCCCGGGGGCGGTGATCCTGCTGCACGACGGCGGCGGTGACCGCAGCCAGACGGTGGCCGCGCTGCCGGCGATCATTTCGACCCTCAAGGCGCGCGGCTACGGCTTCGCCACCCTGTGCGGCTGAGGCCGCCCAGGGTGGCGTCGGCAAATCGGTTGGCTAAGCGGGTGTCGGCAGAGCGGGTGTCGGTTCCGCCGAAGGCCGGGGTCAGCTCTGCCCGTTGAGCACCAGTGCCCAGGCGAGGCAGCCGAGGGCGGCCGTGGAGAGCAGGGCGCGCAGCACGTTGAAGCGCACCCAGCGGGCCTCGAAGCGGCCGCGCACGCCGGCCGGGTCGGCGATCCGCTGCGGCGTTCCGGCGGCGGCGAGTTCGTCGTTCAGGGGGATGTTGATCGAACGGGTGACCCCGATCATCGCGACGTACAGCACGAGCGCGGCGATGGTCGCCGGCAGCACGTCGTGGCCGTCCGACGGCAGGTGGAGGGCGACCGCAGCCGCTGTGGTCAGGAGGGCGCCGACGAAGCCGAGGACGAACCAGCCGTTCAGGATCGCCACGTTGACGCGCTGCATGACCTCGATGAAGGTCCGGTCCTCGACCCGCGCCAGCGCGGGCATGACCGAGCACGCGAAGGCGTAGAACAGTCCGGCGGTCAGTCCACAGGTGACAGTGGCCGCCACCAGGACGAGTGTGCGTGCCGTTTCCATCGTCGTGAGCCCCTCACTTCTCGCAGTTTTCGCTGCTTCTCGCTGTCGGTGTCGCTCTATCGCTCTATCGCTGTGCTGCTGTATTGCTGTGCTGCTGTATCGCGGCATCGCTGGCGCCGCGTGTCGGTCCTACCCCCGTGGGGCAGATCATCCGGCATTTGCGGCGCCCGGGCCACCTCGTTCACTCAAGAGTCCCTCAAATGATGGGACGTCAAATAATGTCCCTGCGTCTACACTTGACGGCATGGACACTCTGACGGGACTCCTCGACGGCCCCAAGGCCCGCGGCGCGTTCCTGCTGCGGTCGATCCTGACCCCGCCGTGGTCGCTGCGGATCGAGGACCGGGCCCCGCTCTCGGTGGTGACGATGGTCCGCGGTGAGGCTTGGATCCTGCCCGAGCGCGGCACCCCGCTGCTGCTGCACCCCGGGGACGTGGCGATCGTGCGCGGCCCGGAGCCGTACACCGTGGCGGACGACCCGGACACGCCGGTGGACGTGATCGTCGGTCCGGGCCAGGTCTGCACCAAGGGCGGGGTGGACGTCTCCGAGGTGATGTCGCTCGGCGTCCGGACCTGGGGGCAGGGCCGCGAGGGCGACCGGGCCTCTTCGGTGGTCCTCTCCGGCACCTACCAGGCCGAGCACGAGATCGGCCAGCGTCTGCTGGGCTGCCTGCCCGCCCTGCTGGTCCGACCGGCCGGCACCGGCGCCGACGACACCCTGGTGCACCTGCTGGCCGCCGAGATAGGGCGCAACGAGCCCGGCCAGGAGCTGGTCCTGGACCGGATCCTCGACCTGCTCGTGGTCTCCGTCCTGCGCTCCTGGCTCGCCGCCCCCGACTCGGGCGCCCCCGCCTGGTACCGCGCCCAGCACGACGCGGTGGTCGGCCCGGTGCTGCGGATGATGCACGACGACCCGGCCACCGCCTGGACGGTCGCGGAGCTGGCCCAGCGGGTCGGGGTCTCCCGGGCCGGCCTGGCCCGCCGCTTCACCGCCCTGGTCGGCGAGCCCCCGATGGCGTACCTCGCGGGCTGGCGGCTGGCCGTCGCCGCCGATCTGCTGCGCGAGCCCGAGTGCACCGTCGCCTTTGCCGCCCGCAAGGTCGGCTACAGCAACGCCTTCGCCCTCTCGGCGGCCTTCAAGCGGGTGCGCGGCGTCAGCCCGCAGGAGCACCGCCGCCTCGCCGCGACCGGGACCCCGGCGCAGCCGGCGGGTTTCTCGGGTCCGGCGGAGACGGTGATCCTGGCGGGTTGAGCCGAAGGAGCGAGGCCTTCGCCTCAACGGTGATCCCATTTGCCTAAGCCATTTAGGTAATCCCATACTGTCTGTAGCGCACCGGTGCGAGCGGCGCGACCGTCAGTACGGGAGGAAGCACACATGGCACGGGCAGGACTGACCGTCGAACGCGTGGTCGTCGCGGGCGCCGAACTCGCCGACGAGGTCGGATTCGAGCAGGTGACCGTCGCCGCGGTGGCCAGGCGCTTCGGCGTCCAGACCGCCAGCCTGTACTCCCACGTCAAGAGCTCCCAGGACCTCAAGACCCGGATCGCCCTGCACGCCCTCGAGGAACTCGCCGACCTCGTCGCCGACGCCCTGGCCGGCCGCGCGGGCCGCGACGCGCTCGGCGCCTTCGCGGACGCCTACCGCGACTACGCCGCCCGCCACCCCGGCCGCTACGACGCCACCCGCCTGCGCCTGGACGCCGAGACCGCCGCCGCCAGTGCGGGCGTCCGGCACGCCCAGATGACCAGGGCGATCCTGCGCGGCTACGACCTCACCGAGCCCGAGCAGACCCACGCGGTCCGCATGCTCGGCAGCGTCTTCCACGGCTACATCAGCCTCGAGGCGGCCGGCGGCTTCAGCCACACCGCCGTCGACGCCCGGCAGTCCTGGGACTGGATCATCGACTCCCTCGACACCCTGCTCCGGCAGGGCGGCGCCCGCACCACCACCTGAACCCCCGTACGGCGCGCGCCGCGCACGCACCGCCCGCCCGGCGCCTGCGCGCACTCCGCCCGTACGACGACCCGAAGAAGCGCCATGACCACGATCACCACCCCCGTCACCGAAGACCTCCTCCACGGCCACCTGGACGTCGAGCGGACCCGCCGCGGCCTGCTGCCGCACCGCCTACCGGCCCGCGCCCGCCGGCAGATACCCGACGAGCAGCTCGCGATGGCCGAGTCCCAGCCCTCCGGCGTCCGCCTCGCCTTCCGCACCCGCGCCACCGCGATCACCCTGCACGCCGTCCCCACCAAACGCGCCTACCCCGGCGTCCCCCACGTGCCCGACGGCGTCTACGACCTCCTCGTCGACGGCGCCCTCACCGCCCAGGCCACCGTCCCCAGCGGCAACCTGCGCACCGTCGACCTCACCACCGGCCGCTTCGAACTCACCGAAGGCCCCGCCGGCAGCGCCCGGTTCACCGGCCTGCCCGCGCGGGACAAGACCGTCGAACTCTGGCTCCCGCACACCGAGACCACCGAGCTGATCGCCCTCGAGACGGACGCCCCACTGGAGGCCGTCCCGCCCGGTGCGCGCAAGCGCTGGGTCCACCACGGCAGTTCGATCAGCCACGGCTCCAACGCCGCCCACCCGAGCGGCACTTGGCCCGCCCTCGTGGCCAACCGTGCGGAACTGGACCTGGTCAACCTCGGCTTCGGCGGCGGCGCCCTGCTCGACCCCTTCACCGCGCGCACGATCCGCGACACCCCCGCCGATCTGATCAGCCTCAAGCTCGGCATCAACCTCGTGAACACCGACGCGATGCGGCTGCGCGCCCTCACCCCGGCCGTCCACGGCTTCCTGGACACCATCCGCGAGGGCCACCCGACCACGCCGCTGCTCGTCGTCTCCCCGCTGCTCTGCCCGATCCACGAAGACACCCCCGGCCCGCTCGCCCCCGACTTCAGCAGCGGCACCCTCCGCTTCCGGGCCACCGGCGACCCGGCCGAACGCGCCGCAGGCCGCCTCACCCTCACCGTCATCCGCGAGCACCTGGCCCGCATCGTCGCCGAACGCCGGGCCGACGGCGACTCCGCCCTGCACCACCTGGACGGACTCGCCCTCTACGGCCGGCCCGAACACGACACCCACCCGCTCCCCGACGGCGTCCACCCCTCCCCGGAGGCCCACCGCCTCATCGCCGAACGCTTCGCCCGGCTGGCCCTCACCCCGGGTGGCCCACTGGCGCCGTGACCCGCCGTGACCCGCCCTGGCCAGGCCGCGCTGGTGAACACCAGCGCGGCCAGGCTCACCAGCAGCAGCGGAGCGGGCCCGCCGGCGACACGGGTAGCCGTACTCAACTCGACGGCGGAAGAGCGAACGCCGTGATGAGGATCCCCCCGTGGGCGCCCCACCGGCCGATGCCGACACCGGGACGGTGAGGATGCCGGGCGGTGAACGTGCCGTCGGGGCGGACCGCGACGGTGATCGCGGCAAGAGCCGTCCACGTGCGGGTCAGCGGGTGGACAGCCTTGTAGACGGCTTCCTTGGCGCTGAAGAGAACAGTGTCCCAAGGGACCGCGCCCACCGGCAGCACGGCGAGCCGCCGCCGCTCGCCCTCGGTGCTGACGAGATCCAGGACCCCGCGCGGGAGCGGACGGACAGGCTCGGCGTCGATCCCGAGCGAGACGTGCCGACCGGTACTGGTGACCGCACAGGCCGTGTAGCCGTCGGTGTGGGTGATGCTCCCCACGGCACCCGACGGCCACTGCGGCGCACCCCCGGGCCCGGGCAGCAGAGGTGCCGACGGATGGCCCAACTCGGCCAGCGCCCGGCGGGCGAGCGTGCGGGCCGTCGTGAACTGGTGTCGGCGGCGCGGGGAACGATCCCGGATGTAGGCCGCCTCCGCAGGGTGGAGACGGCCCGCGTCCAGGGCGCCGAACGCTTCGGCGCACCGGACGTGCGGCGGCAACAGCGAGCCCAGGACGCCGGCGGGAGCGGTGGTGGCGGTCACGGCGGGTCAGCGGCCGGCCAGGACCAGCTGGTGGACGTGGTGGGCGATGTGCTGAGGAGTCTCCAACGGCAGCATGTGCCCGACTCCGACAACCTTGTGCAGCGTCGCCTGCGGGAGCGCGGCAACGAGCTCCTGGCTGAAGGCCGGCTTGACGACCTTGTCCTCGGTGCCGGTGATCACCACGGTGGGCGCCGTGATCCCGGCCAGCCCGGCCCGCTGGTCCATCTGCTGCGTGGAGGCGAAGCAGGCGGCACGCGTCTGCGGCAAGGTACTGGCGAAAAGCCGCCGGTTGGCCTCACGGGCCTCCAGGGTGGCACGCGGTCCATGCGTCTGACCGAGCAACCTGCGCCCCAGCCACGGCGTCCGAAGCGCACGACTGAACAGCTGGGACCCCATCATCTTCACCTCGCTCGCCGGAGTGTCCTGCCCGTGCGAAGCGGTCGACACGAGCACCAGCCCGGCAAGCCGCCCGCCCGCACCAGCCGTGCGCGAGACCGGAAGCCCAGCCGCCCAAGCAAGCGCCGCATAACCGCCACCCGAGTGCCCTACCACCACGACCGGCCGCTCCGCCGTCGTCAGCGTCCCCACGACGGTGCCCAGGTCCCGCCCGAGCCGCTCGATGCTGATCGGCTCCCGCCCGACCGTCGACGAGGCATGCCCACGCTGGTCATACGTGGCCACGGTGTGCCCGGCGGCAGCCAGTTGGTGAGCCGTGCTGTGCCAGACGGTCCGGGAGGCGGCCCACCCGTGGACGAGAACGACCAGCGGCCGCGTCGGGTCGGGCGTCTCGGGCTGGTGGACCGTGATGGCAAGGCGCGCGAAGTCGTCCGTGGTCGCGGCGTGATCGGTGGCCGTGACGGCGTAATCGGCCGGCAGGGCAGGGATTCCGACGGCGGTCTGCATGAGGTCCTCCGGTTTTTGATGGGTTGTTTGTTTATTCGTCGTTGGTGAGGTGGTGGTGGAGGTTGGTGAGGGCGTCTTGGGTGGCGGCGGTGTGCTTGATGGTGAGGTTGGTGAGTTTGTGGAGGAGTTTGGGCCAGTGGTGGGGGGTGGCGGAGAAGGTGATCGTGAGTTGGGTGTGAGTGTTGTTGTGCTGGGGGGTGAGGGTGTAGGTGGTGGTCCCGTGGAAGTGGCCCGTGTGGGTCTGGGTGAGGGTGTGGTGGGGGGCGATGTGGGTGGTGGTGCTGGTGAAGCGGAGTTTGGGGCCGGGGTTTCCGACGCCGGTGGGGTGGACGGTGATGTGAGTGGTGCCGCCGGTGGTGTGAGGGGGTGTGGGGCCGGGTTGGTGGGTGTTGTGGGGGTGCCACCAGGTGGTTTTGCCATTGAGTTCGTCGAGGATGGCGTTCCAGACGGTTTGGGGCGGGTGGGGGAGGAGGGTTTGGTCGGTGTGGTGGATGGCGTGCATGGGGGTTTCCTTTCGGGGGGTGGGTGTTTTGTTGTTAGGGGAAGATGTTTTGGCCGGGGGTGAGGGTGTGTGTGGGGTCGTGGTGGTTCTTGGCGGCGGTGAGGGTGCTCCAGCGGGGGCCGTAGTGGGTTTGCCAGTCGGTGGGGGTCATGTGGGGGACGGCGCCGACGGGGTAGCGCTTTGCGCCGAGTTGGGTGGCGCGGTCGTAGAGGCGGCGGTTGCGGCTGAGGGCGGGTTGGGGGTCGGTGTCAGGGCGGGGGAAGGTGAGGAGGTCGAAAAGATAGGCAATGGGTTCGTTGGGGGTGATGGCGTAGGGATGGGTGAGCCTGTTGGTGGGGAAGGGGTAGCAGAGGAGGAGGCCCTGGCCGATGTCGTCGGGGGTGAGTTGGGGAAGGGTTTCGGTGAGGAAGGTGTGGGTTTGGGAGGCGGGGAGGAAGAGGGAGAGCCAGGGCTTGGGGGCGTTCCAGTAGCCGAGGTTCTTGATGGTGTCGGCGAAGGTGTCGGCGCGGTAGGTGTAGTCGCGGTAGGTGGTGTCGGTGGTGGCGGTGTGGGTGGGGTTGAGACCGGTGAGAAGGGGGGTGGGGTTGGGGGGTGTGGTGCCGTTGTAGTGGGCGACGGCTTCGATCTTGTAGAGGGGGGGTTGGCCGTCGGGCTGGATGAGGATTTCGCCGGTTTGGGAGGGGAAGCGGCCGTCGAGGAGGGTCTGTTGGTCGGCGAGGTAGGTGGTGAGGTCGTTGTAGTGGAGGGTGAGGACGAGGGCGCGTTCGGGGGCGGGGACGAGTTTGACGGTGGCCCGGGTGATGATGCCGATTTGGCCGGCGCCGGCGAGGGCGGTGTGGAAGACGTCGGTGTTGTGGGTGGGGGTGGCGGTGAGGATGCGGCCGTTGCCGGTGACGATCTCGATGGCCTCGACGGTGTCGGCTTGGAGGCCGTATTTGTGGACGGTGGAGCCGATGCCGCCGACGCTGATGGTGCCGCCGATGGAGAGGTGGAGGTAGTCGGTGAGGCAGGGGGGTGTGAGGCCGTGGGCGAGGGCCGCGTCGGTGAGTTGGGCCCAGGTGACGCCGGCGTCGACGGTGGCGTTGGTGGGGGTGATGCTGTGAATGCGGTTGAGGGCGCGGGCGTTGATGCTGATGCCGCCGGCGACGCCCGCTTGGCCGTAGTTGGAGTGTGATTCGAGGTCGTTGCCGGTGCCGCTCTGGCCGTTCATGGCGACTTTGAGGTTGTTGCGGCGGGCGAAGTTGATGACGGTGGCGATGTCCTGGGCGCCGGCCGGGGTGAGGACGGCGTAGGGGGTGGCGGTGGTGAGGCGCCCGAAGTCCTTGGCGAAAGCGGCTGTGGTGGCGGGGTTGGTGGTGAGGGTGCCCTGGAGGGCGGGAGCGGGGATCAGGTGTCCGCTGGTGGGTCCGTCGGCGGTGGTGGCCCAGGAGCGGGTGATGGTGTTGTAGCCGATGACGGTGGCGGCGGCTCCGGTGAGCAGGGCGCGCCTGGAAGGGTGCGGGCGGTTCATATCGGGCGGGTCTCCCAGCGGGTCGCGTGAACAAGACAGAACACGGCAGAACAAGGCCGGCCGGGGCAGGCGGCGCGGGCAAGGCCGGTATGTGGGGGGCGGGGGGTGCGGGTGGCGGGCCCGCACCGACGGCCTTGGCGGGCCGGGCCGCGGCCGGGTCGTGGCGGGCGGTGCCCGGCGGTGCTCGGGTGGTGCGGGCCGGTTGGGGGGGTTGGCTTCCGGCTTGGTGGGGTTGGCCTGCCGCCCGGGTGGGGGTGGTTGGGCGGCGGGCCGTGCTGGTGCCGTGCCGGGTTGGTGGGGGTGCCGTCGCCGGTGGCTGGTGCGGGGTGCTGCTTGTTTCTGGCGGTCCGGGGGGGCTCTGGCTGGGTGTGGCCGGGGTCCTGTGGGGGCTGTGGGGGTGTGGAGTGTGGGGTGTGGCTGGGTGTCAGGTGTTGTTGGGGGTGTGGGGTTTGGTGGGTTTGGGTGTGGTGGTGTGGTTGGTGTGGGTGGTGGTTTGGTAGTTGGTGAGGTCGAG
>NZ_JBVISA010000080.1:0-9709 GCF_055575755.1 Kitasatospora sp. NPDC034035
AACCTCATCCGAGCAAGGAATCTCGGACTCGAAGGGCAACTACGGGATTGTCTAGATACCCTACAATTCCATGCCGATTTGGGGTCATATTGCGAATATCGCTAAAGTTCTCGATGGCAGGATCGACAGGGAAATGTTCGGAGTCGAGCGGATGAAGAGCGACAACATCCCGAGGATCGAATGCGTTAAACCAGTCGACAACGCCGTATGGTCGTCCGATGGGGCGCAGTGCTTCAGCGATAGCCCCCACTGCGAGGGGAGATCCCAAGGTGATAAGGGAAGGCACATTCCAATTTTGTACTTCGGCTTCCCGCCTCAGCATATTGTAGACTATCACCGTGCCTAGCGAGTGGGCAACGATGGTGCATTTCTCGCCGGGGATTAGCGCCTTGCGCACGCCAGCTTCGATAGCGGTTTGGATTCCCGGGTAATGTATATACCGGTAAACGTCGCGAGTGACGAGTTCAAGAGTCGCACTAGAGAGGCCGGGTACCTTGTCGATGGCTCGTAAGGCTGCGATGACCCAGGGCCAGTTCTGTACGTCTTTCTCTATGGTTGCAGGAATTTCTGCGGCGTCACGGATGTCATCCTCTGATATCCCAGATGTCTCTACTGCTTCCGCGACGACGGCTGCAATGAACTCTTTCTCGCGTTCACCTGGATCCCCGTAGCCCTTAACGATCACGTCTGGCGCGTCGCCAGGCAGGTTCTCGGTCAAGTGGTGCAGCGTATCGCCATAGTAGGGAAAGCGAATCTGCTCGTCCGATATGCCTAGGCTGGTGCCCGCTTTGGCCAATCCTGCTTGTAGCGCCTGCTTCCATTGCTGTTTCAGTTCGTCAGCTTCTTTGAATTGCTGAGAACGCCCGTGAACCAAAATTAGCTTGCACATTACACTGCCTCCTGCTGATCTAGCAGCTCTCGCAGGCGGGGAATGTCGGCATCCGCGAAGAGCGTCCAGTGTGAATCACGTGGAATCGGGACGCTAAGCCGGATGTCTGGTGTAAGGAGGCCGAGTAGTGCCCAGCCGCGCGAAAGCAGTGGCAGGAATGGAATCACTTGACCGTCAAGGATATCCCCCATGAGCATGACATCGAAGAGCATCCTATTGTTTCGCAGTTGAAGTCGTCTTACTAGATCCTGGCGGCCAAGGCTTGCCAGGGCGTGAGCGAAATATACTGCCAGGGAAGGGTCGGATTCGCCACACTTCTCAAATATCTCTACCAGATTCTCCGCGGAAGCCCCTTCCCACCATGAAATTCCGAACCGCGACGCAGCGGCTATTCGTGCTCGCACCTTGACGTAAATTGGATCAAGCTGCCCGCGGCTCGTATTTCCCGGAACCAAAGGCGCATACGAAATATCTACCAGCTGGTCATCCTCGACGGTCATTGTCGCCACACGTCCTAGCATTGCAGGAACGATGGCGGAGTGGCCGGAGTCAAGATGAAGTAGAACACTGGAATCGGGTTGGCTCCTTGTGAGCCAGACCTGCACGAGTTGGTCAGACGCCTGGGTTGCATCCACTCTGCCGGGATACACTGCCTTGACGGTCGCGCCCTGTACATGCACAGCAGCCGGCGCATCGATAGCGCCAGGATCCACAATGTGCGCGAGCCTGACGGCTGCGGCAGACGCGGCAGCTATAGCTGGATCTGCTGGAGGGCGGTTCTCATCGGGTGTGTCCGAGCCGCCGCCCCCGCCTGCTGCGCCTGGGGCGCCGCCCCCGCCTGGACGGCCCAAGCCGCTTGATGCCGTGCCCTTGAAGAGCCTAGATACCCACGAGACTTGTGGTGTTGAGAGGATCTTGCCGTCTGGTATCTGATTAACGGTCAAGCTGGCTCCGAGATCTTCGAGGTGCTTGGCCAGAAGCTGTGGCAGGGCATCCTTCAGGGGGTGCGGGCGTACGAAGTCCGCACTACCGTCCCGGGCAGCTTCGAGTAGCTTAGGATAGCCCCCTTGCAGCGCCGTGGCGATAACCTCGGTGTAAACGGCGTGGTAGGCGCCGCTTGAGTCCCTGACGTCTAGGACCTCGAAGGATGCATCGCCGAGCCTGCAGGCATAGAAGACGTCCGTCTTGGCCGGTTCGCCGCCGGTTGTGCGATCCGGAAACATCAATGACCCGTGAATGTTGTCGCACCTGATGCTCGTCGGCGTCGTCCGGCAGGCGTCAGAGATCGCGACCACATGGGGCACCTTGCAACGCTCCGCAAGTTTCATGCTGAGGTCGAGGTTGATTGCCTCGTTGGGGTTTTCGGGCGCCCCTGAGAGTAACCAGTACTCCGAATGGTTCTTATTTACTCCATGTCCGGAGAAGTACACGATGAGTTGCTCAAGGGATCGGCGATTGACGAATGATTGCACCGCCTCAAAGATATCCGCACTGCTGACGATGCCTCCCTTGGTGTCAGACAGAATTCGAACCGAACTGTCCGGAATTCCCTGACTCTTTATCCAGTCGCGCATGTGATCGATTCCGGAGTCGACGGCCCTCAGTGGAGGGAGATCGCCAGACTTGTGCACGCCGATCAAAACAACAGCACGCTCCATGGCCACTCCATCCATGCCTCTGTCTCGACCGTAACGCGAACAACAGGGGATCACACGCGGGCCGGGCGGCGGGACACGTGGCACCCGGGGCGCACATCTTGTACACAACGGCGGCGTACGCGGGACGACTCCGTGGGGCGCCCGGGGACCCAGCCCTCTGCCGCACCAGTGCCGGCCTCCTTGCGCGCGCGGCCTGTACGGACGGTCGCCGGCCCGCACTGCTAGGCCGGAAGCTGCCTTTGGGCGTGCCCCAACCGGACGTGGAGCCTCGGGGAATTGGGGTCGCTCCCGGTGGCAACTTGAGAGAGGCCCGCGGCGTAGCAATGTCGCAGGTCAGGGCGGCGAGGTCACGCCCTCCTCCTAAGGGCCGGCCAGGGCAGTGACCAGTTGGCCGGCTTCCAGGCGGTGGGTGAGGTCGAGGCCGCTGTCGAGCACGGTGAGGACGGCGTGGTGCCGGTCGGCAGGGACGGTGGCGACCCGCTGTCCGTCCCGGCGGACCCTGATGGTCGGCTTCTTGCCCGGTCGGACCAAGGTGACCGGCCCGTCGCCGGCGTCGGGGCGGATGCGGACCAGGGGAATGGTCACCGTGCGGCCCTTCAACAGGGCATCGAGCGGGTCGGCCGGCTTGCTGACGTAGTCGAGGAGGTCCTCGACCTCGTACTCGTTGGCCTTGTAGGCGGTCATCCAGCCGTCGATCTGCTGCTCCGCGAGCCAGGAGCGCAGCTCTCCCGGACCGACACCGGCCTCGGCCGCAGCGCGGCCGATCTCGTGTGCCAGGCGGCGGGAGGTGATGCCGGAGGTGAGCAGGGTGATGGCCTGCTCGGTGTCGACGCCGTGCCGGATGTGCCATGCAGTATGTGCGTACAGGCGGGGCGTGGTGGGGGTCAGCAGGGGGTGGGTGTGGACGAGGTTGACCAGGGCGCCGACGATCCAGCTGATCGCGTGCTCGAAGCCGCCGCTGATGTTGCGCACCGTCTGTTCGAGCGGCCAGGTGTCCCCGGGCAGGCTGTCAGGGAGCCAGGTGCGGGCCAACTCGGGAATGGAGGTTCCGGCGATCCAGTCCCGGATCGCGCTGCTGATCGGCACGTCGATGGTGTCGCCGCCGGTACGCGTGCGAGTGAACCGCCAGGACCCGAAGACCTCGGCCAGCACCATGATCTGCTCGAAGACGCCCTGCTCGGTGAGGAAGTCCAAGGTCCGCTCCAACGTCCACTCGGGCGGCCCTAGGAACAGGGCGACCTCGCCGACGTCCTCGGGGCCCGCATGGGCGAGGAGCTCCTCCGCGAGGCGCTGGGCGATGCTGTCGAGGAAGCGCGCGGAGCCGATGCTGGTGCCGGTGCTGGCCCAGCGGCGTGCCGAGTCGGGGTCGGTGGCGTCGTAAACCGTGGCGACCTGCTCGGCCAGAGCCATCCAGCGCCCCGGGATCGACTCGTCCTCGGCCTGTTCCATCGCCAGCAGCGATCGCACCGGGTCAAGTCGGTCACCGGGGGCGTGAAGGGTGTCGGCGTGGCTCTGCAGGATCATCCACACGAACGCGGCGAAGTCAGCCGCGACGTTCCCCACCTGGAAGAACAGAGCCTCGAGGTGAGCTCTCAGGTCCCGTTCGGCCTGGTCCAGGGCCCGCAGCGCGTCGTCGCTGAGGAGTTCGGAGGTGACGGTGAGCTGCTCGGTGTCGGGTGTGAGCGTCTCGAACTCCGCTGCCCTGGGTGGGTAGGGGCGGGTGAGGATGACCCACCCCTCGCTCTCCCGTCCCGCGCGGCCGGCCCGGCCGATCGCGTTGAGCAGCTCGGCGGGGCTCAGGCTCCGCTGCCGGGGGTACCTGGTCCGGTCACCCTCGACCGTGTGATGGATGATCACGGTGCGCACCGGCAGGTTGACGCCGTCGGTGAGGGTAGTGGTGCAGGCGATGGCCAGCAGGGCCCCTTCACGAAGCCCTCGCTCGACGGCGCGCAAAACGTCGACGGGAAGGCCGCCGTGGTGGAAGGCGACGCCGTGGCGGGTGCAGGCGACCAGAGGGTGTTGTTCGCCGAGGGTCTCGGCCAGGAACTCGGTGAGCGCCGCCGCCTCGGGGCGGACGCCCAGGCGCCCAGCCATCGCGCCCGCAGCACGGCTGGCGTCGGCCCGGGATTCGACGACCATCAGAACGCTGCCGGCCCGGGTCAGGGCGGCGGCACCGGCGGCGAACACCTCATAGTTGGGGGTGCCGCCGCCGAGGACGGTGTCCTGGTTCCACTCCCGGGGGTTGGAGGAGGCGAACGGCCGGGTTCCCACCCCTTGGATGGTCAGGCCGAAGGTGCCGCTGGCGGCGGTCGGCCGGACATCGAGCCGGACGGCCACGGGCACGGTGGCCCGGGTGGTGGAGGGCCGCTTCAGGCTCGGCCTGCGCGCGGTGAGCTCCGCCTGGTCCTTCTGCAGACGGGGATACATCAGCCCGTGCAGGCGCCGAGGGCCGCGCCAGGTGTCGGTGAAGTAGACCTCCTCCGGCGGCCGTGACGGGTCCAGCCACGAGGCCAGGGCCGCCCGGTTACCGACAGCGGCGGACAGCAGGACCAGCCGGATGCCGTCGGGACGGCTGCGCAGCAGGGCCAGCAGGCTCTCCAGCACGAAGCCGCGCCGGCCCTGCGCGAGGTGGTGCGTCTCGTCGACCACGATCAGGCTGACATCGTCCAGGGCACTGCCGCCAGGGCTGTTGCGGATCATGTGCATGAGCCGCTCCGGGGTCACGATGTCCACGTCCCCGACCAGAGATCCGCTGCCGTCGCCGAGCGGGAAGTCCGGCTGCTCGGCGACCAGCCGCCACTGCATGTTCCGCAGCCGGCCCCGCAACGCGGCCCGCATCTCCCGGCCAAGGCTGCGCATCGGCGACACGTAAACCACCCGGCCCGGCTTCTGTGCCAGGTGGGAGCAGATCACCAGCTGCGCCATCAAGGTTTTGCCCGCGCTGGTGGGCACGCTGATCAGGCTCCGGCCGGTGGCCGGGTCGACCGGGTTGCCCCGCTCAAGCCGCAGCAGTTCGCGTTGCGGGCGCCACAAGGTCATCACCGCCGGGCTGGACATCGCGAAGGTCCGGGCGACCGCTGGGGGAGTCCCGTCCGGGAGCAGCCGGTAGAGGCTGCTGTCCGCCATCTGCCCGCTCAGGCCGAGCAGGTGGGCCGCGACCCAGCGAGCATGCGGGTCACCGCGGCCGGCCCGCCCGTCGAGCACGCTGCCCAGCAGGCTCTGCGCCTCCTCCAGGCGGCTGGAGTCGCCGAAGGCGAGGAACAGGCGGAGGAGGTGGACCGCCTCGATGACGGCTTCGGCCGGGCCGTACATCGTGCCCGCGAGCGGCTCGCCGTCCATCAGTTCGCGGAGCTCCGCGAACTGTCGGCGCCAGGCGGACAGGGCCCGGTTCAGCCCGGGCCGGTCGAAGCCGAGGAAGACGACGCCGGCCTCCAGGGCCAGGGTGTCGATGTGCGCCGGGAGCGAGGATTTGACGTTCACCAGGGCCTTGACCTGGCTGTAGACGGCGGTGGCGTTCGGCTCCTGCTCGCACCTGCGGTAACCGGCCTGGGCGGCGAAGGCGATCCGCAGCCGTTCAGTGGGGGAGTGCCGGTCATCGGCCAGGGCCAGATCCATCACATGGGAGCTGACCGCGAGCGCCTGACGGATCCTCACCGGATCGTATCCCTGGGTCTCCGGCTCGATCGCAGCCAGTCCGTGCAGGAGCCATGCCGTCGCCAGCACGTCGTCCGGGATCTCCTGGTCCCCGCGGAAGGCGGCGATCTCCAACTCGGTGATGGCCGCCAGCAGCTCCTGCGCCGAGGGCAGGACCCCGCCGGGGCGGTACTCGCCGAGGGCGTACGCGAGCACGGTCGGATCTAGAGTGCGGTCCACACGTACTCCCTCACCTCGTGGGCGAAGCCCTCAAGATCGTCGATAGCCACCACCAGCCCCTGCAGCGCGCCGGGGTGCTTGTGGGTGGGGAAGTGCTCATGCGCGAGGTGGAACGCCTTCTTCGGGATGGCCGTGGAGTTCAGCGCGACACTGACACCGCCACCGGAGGACTCCGCCTCATCCACCCACTGCTCAGCCAGGCTGCCCACGAACTCCCGGGTGTCGTCGGCGAGCAGCTTGTCACCCCAGGACAGCATTCCCAGGTAGGTCGCCCCCTTCGTGCTGAGCTGCGTCCACCCCTTGCGGATCGCCCCACCCGGCTGGTTCGCCTCCCCGGTGTACTTCTTCATCTCCCACAGCCGGAAGGAGAAGCCCCGGGTGGTCCCGTCCTCCCGGTAGACGATGAGCCCGTCCCCGCCACCGTCGTTGACCGCGGCCTTCGGCGGCCCGAGGATCTCCACCGGGCGCACGGGGTCCTCCGGCAGGTCACGGGTCAGGAGGAACCAGAGCCACTCGCCCACGTATCCGGCCAACCCATGGTTGCCCTCCTTCTTCGCGGCGGCCGCTTCGAAGACGGGTTCCGCGAATGCCTTGATGAGACGGTGGTCCTTCCCGGTCAGCTTCGTCCCGCTCAGCGTGGCCTCGCGCCACGTCCCGTACGACCGGGGCCGCCCACCGGTGCGCTCCCGCATGATCTCGTCGGCGATGATCCACGCAGCCGCCGCCCTGTCCTCGGCGCTGGCGCTGAGGTTGATGACGAGATCCCAGGGGCACACCTGGCCGGTTCCCCGAGGATCCCGCTGCACCAGGTCGGCCACCCGCCCGCCGACGGCCGTCGCGCGGGCCAGCGCCTGCGCGGGGGGCAGAACATCCACCACCCAGAACCCCTTGTTCGTCCCCAGCTCGCCTGCACGGCGCCCAGTGATCGCAGACGTCGAGGCGGCCCTCGTCAAGGTCACCTTATAGAGCCCCCGGCACCCGCGTCAGCGGAAGCTCCGGCCGCACCCTTCTGCTCCCTCGGGCAACCGCCCGCAGGTGGTGCCCTACGATTTGAGCAGCTCGCCGGAGCGGTCCAGGACCGCCTGGTCGAAGGATGCCTGAGGGGTTCCGGTACCTGCCGCACGGAACAGGAAGATCGGTCCGGCAGCAAGGTCGTAACTCGTCCACTCGGCTCCCAGACTGACGTCGGGGCAGGTCCAGTCCGAGCCGTGCCGATAGGTCATGTCGGCGGCGACGACCTGCTCCCGAGCCGCGAAATGGTCTTGGATGAGGGACCGGATCACCTCCATCTCCCTGCTCGCCGACCGGCGACAACCGAACAGACGGTCCAAGTGCGAGATCGCTGCTAGCCAGGTGTGCAGGTCCTGGACCGCCGCGCGGACGATGTCTGCAGCACCGCCCGCTGCCAGCGCCTCCGCGTCTCGCAGCGCATCGGCGGTGACGGCCGAGAGGGTGTCGCGCAAGGGTTCGGTGATGTCGTTGTAGTGCGCCACGGCCGGCCGGAACTCGGGAGCGACCAGGTCCCAGGGGTGCTCGTGAACTCCCCACCCCCACTGGGTGTAGAAGGCGTGCCAACCGGCGTCACCGACCGGGGTAAGCCGGATCTCGGCCCCACCGTGGCCGACGCTCATGACGTCAGCGCCGATCTCGACCAGCTGACAGTCCGCGGCCTTGAGCCAGTCCTGGACCAGGCCGGTGAGCCAGACCTCACCGGGCTCACCAACGCAGCGCAGCACTGCCGGATCTGCGGTCACCACGGGGCGGCCGCGGAACATCAGGCCCAGGCCGCTCACGTCGACGACGTCACCTCGAGTCACGGGATGAATGTGGCAGCGCGCCGCCCAACGGCGACTCAGCCGCGCTCAGCAGTCCACCTGACCGGGTGATTGAAACGCTTATTGCACGGGGGAGAGCCAGCCCCGCCAGGGCGAGGGGCGGCCGGGGGGCTCCCGGCAGACAACCGGAGGCAGCAGCACGCTGGAGCCGGACTGGAGTGGCTGGATCAGAGCCGGCTTGTTGGCGAACGGAAGGGGGGTGTGGTCGCGGATCATGGCCCAGAGGACGTTGACGCGGCGCCGGGCGAGGGCGATGACGGCTCCGTCGTCATCGCCATGATCGACGACCTGGACAGCCGCCCTGGCGGCGCTGCCGCCGAGATGCCGCAGGTCCGACCAAGCTGACGGTCGACGTCGTACCCGGCCGGGCAGCCCTGCCCTTCAGGCGGCTGCCCCGACCTCACCGGCTCCCGGGCAGATGCTGCGCACGTGCGAGCGGCTCCTGCCCGGCCCCCGCCGCGCCGCGGCGAACACCGCCGTCGACATCGGCATCCACCACCCCGCCGCCACGCTTTTCCGGCAGGACCGGCTTACTCCTGCGGCCGGACGCGGACGTAGCGGACCTGGCCGTGGCGGCCGGTGCCGGCCACCACTTCCACCATCGGCAGCGGCTCGGCGAGCCACAGCACCCGCGCTTCCTGGTCCCCGCCCTGTCCCCGACGCTCGGGGTGCTGGTCTTCAACGATCAGGTGGAGAAGGTCATTTCAGTGCTGACCCGGACCGATCTGGCGATGGGGGAGGAGGCCCGCCGGGCGCTCAGCCGCCCGGAGCGCCTGCCGGCCCTGGAGAGGTGGTTCCGCGACCGCGCCACCGGGGCCGGATACGACCAGCGGGTCATCGACACCACTTTCGAGCAGCTCAAGGGCATGGGCGCCTATGGGTTTCCGGCCTCGCATTCTGCCGCTTTCGCGGTCATCACCCTCCAAAGCGCTTGGCTGAAGGCGCACTTCGGGGCCGCGTTCTATGCCGGGATCATGGAAGCGGAGCCGGGGATGTACCCGCTGCGCCTGCTGCTGGCCGACGCCCGCCGCCACGGGGTACGGGTGCTGCCGGTGTGCGTCGAGACCTCCGAAGCCGGCTACCGGGTCGAGCCCGGCCCGGACGGCCGCGACGGCCTGCGGATCGCGCTCGCCGCTGTGAAGGGCATCACCGCGGAGGAGACCGACCGGGTCCTCGCCGCCCGCCCCTTCACCTCGGTCAGATGAGCGCACACGCGAGCGAGACGAGTGAGTCGTGCAGCTTGAGGCGGCGCTCCCCACGAACGGCGAGGCGCTTGAACTGGTGGAGCAGGGCGAAGGTCTGTTCCACCACGTAGCGGAGTCCGCCGAGACCGCGAATGTCGGGCCCGCCCCGGCAGGAGATGACGGCGATCCGGCGCTTTGTCAGCTCCCGTCGGACGTGCCTGCTGTCGTAGCCCTTGTCCCCGAGCAGGGACTTGGGCCGCTTGCGAGGTC
>NZ_JBVISA010000081.1:0-8795 GCF_055575755.1 Kitasatospora sp. NPDC034035
AACGCAGCCTGAAGAGACTCCAGTACCGCCCTCACCTCATCGACGGATGCCTCGCCACCACCGGCCTGATCATGGATGGCTGACCACATCTCAGACCGACATCACGAATTCAACTTCAGTAGCACCAAGGGAGGGCCACAAACGTACAAGATCGGGACGCCAGTCGAGGTCAAGGACGACCAGGGGCAGTACACGGAGACAGTGAGCCCAGGCTCACTACACCACTCAAGGTGGGAACAGCGTCTTCACTGCCCAGCATGGTGGCTGGCTCGTCGCAACGGTGGACATCACGGTGGTGTCGGGCAAAACGTCGTTCAACCCGCTGTACTTCACACTCGTCGCTCCCGATGGTTCTCGGTGGAACGCCGACGCGACGGCCGGCGGCTACACACCTGCCCTGGCATCCGGAGATCTCTACGCCGGAGACAAAACCCATGGCTACCTCGCCTTCGACGCCCCAAGCACAGCATCGGGGTCAGGCGCGAAGATCGCGGCGACAAGTCCTCTCGGTGATGCGATCGCCTACTGGTCGCTTTCATAGGACGGTGTGGCGACCAGCTCCAGCACGCCCTGGAAAAACCGCGCGACCCCGTCGCGCAACCTCCTGACCCACCCGGCCCGTCGGCGGGCGCGCAGCCGCGGCACGGCCACCCGACGCGCTGCGGGAGACGGAGATGTTTGCCCCGCGGATCGTGGCAACAAGGAGCGCGGGCGGGCAGTGCACGGGCTGGGCCGGCGGACCTCTCCCCCCGGTCTGCCGGCCCAGCCCGCAGCGCACAGACCCGCCACCGAACCGGCTCATCCGGGATCTGCGCCAGCACGTCAGCCGGCATCGCGTCCACGTGGCCAGGCGAGCACCAAGAGGCGCTCGACGAGTACGCGGCGGTACTGCTGCTCGCGCTCGCAGCCGAACCGGCTGACGCCGCCGCCCAGATCAAGCGCCGACGGCGCCCGATCGCCCGTCAGGACGCCCTCCAGCAGCGCGTCTACGCCAACCTCGTCGCCGAACTCGCAGGCACCGAACACGGCGGCAAGACCCGCGCCGACAGGGCCTGCGCATCACCGACGTGCAGATCGGCCGGATCATCCGCGAGGCCCAGCAGCGCCGCACCGCCCTCGCCGACGCCGTAGCCGCGCGCCGAGACCCCGAGGTCTGATCGACCGCCCAGCCCTGCACCGTGGGCCGGGGGCCTGACGGCCCCGCCAACCCCGCCGTTGCGGGGCCGGGCCTGCGGCACTGGCCGGGGACAGGACGCGGTTCCAGGGCGGTTGTCGGTGGGGGCCTGTACGGTCCGGACGGCGGCTGCCAGGAGAGAGAGGAAGAGGGGCGGGCATGAACGAGGTCAGGCCGGAGACACGCGAGTACCTCGACGGGCTGTTCACGCCGGGTGCGCGGATCGGGGGCGATACGCACACCCCGTACAGCTGGATCGAGATCGCCGAAATACAGGAGGTCACCGCGATCCGGCTGCCGAGCGGCCGGTTGGTCGTGGACTCGCCCTGGATCACCGGGCCGCCGCGCGAGCTCGCGGTCCGCATCCCGCCTGGCGAGTACCGGGTGGACGTCTCCTGGGCCAACTTGCCCCGTCTCTCTGACGGCTACTACACCGAGTACCGGGAGTGCGCCGCGACGCTCCTGCGCGTGCGCGACGAGCCGATGGTCACGTGGGAGCTCGCCCTCAGTGTGGGCGAGGACCCGGCCCTGCGCGCTGCCGGCGCGGGGTTCACCGCGGAGGAGGCCATGGGCTGCTTCGCCGACGCCACCGCCTGGCAGCCGCTCACCGAGCCATTCCGCCGCGACCTGGCCGACATCGCCGCCGCCGGCTTCGGCTGCCCGCCGATCGGACGGGACACCGAGAACCGCTTCGGCCCGGTCCGTGAGGACCTCTGCGACGGCTACTTCGACCTGGTCCGCGACCAGGCCCGCCGGGCCGACCTGCTGACCTTCGGCGTCCCGGAAGGCTGGGGCCAGGTCTGGATAGGCCGCACACGCGACGGCGAGATCGCCGTGATCGTCGCCCCCGGCCCAGTGCCCACCAGCCCGTGGGACTGAGACAGCCCGGCCCTTTGGCGACTGCCGCCGGGCCGGGACAACCCTCAGGCACCAAGTCCCCGGTCACGGCTGCGACACAGCAGGGTGATCGCCTCGCGGGGTTGTCGTCTACCTCGACCGGGGCAGGCCCGGTCCGCCAGGTGCCGTGCTCGGGCCACTGTCGGATGCCGGTACGGCAGGCAGCAACGCCGAAATCCACGAGCCGTTCGATCATGTGTCGGGCAGGATGCTCGCCTGTGAATCACGTCCTGTACGGGCTGGCCGCCAACCCGGCCCTGCCCTGCGAACTGGCCGACCGGCTGATCGCGGCGGCGGACGCCGACCTCGCCGAGGCCCTGGCCCGCCGCCCGGACCTCAGCCGTGCACAGGTGACGGCGCTGGCCTCCCGCTTCGGGGAGGCCGCGGTGCGGCTCGCGTACGAGGGCCGGCTCACCGCCGACGACGTCGACCCCGCCCTGCAGCCGCGCGCGGCGCTCGCCCTGCTCGAAGAAGGCGCCGGCAGGCCGCAGTGGGCCCGGCTGTTCGCCACCGATCCCCTGGTAGAGCACCGGGAGAAGCTGGCCGCCTGCCCCGATCTGCCGCCGGATGTGGCGCTGGCGCTCGCCGCGGACCCGGAGGTGCGAGTCGTCGCGGAACTCGCACTGTGGACGACGCCGGACCTCGCCGCCCGGCTCGCACGACACCCGGACACCGAGGTCCGCCGCGCGGTGGCGGCCAACGAGGCGACGCCACCGGCCCTCCTGGCGGCGCTGCTGACCGGCGAAGGGCTGCCCGCGGCTCGGTCCTGCCCGGTCTGCGACCGCGAGCCGACCCCTTTCGTCCACGACGCTCACTGTCCGGAGCCCGACTACGGCCTTCCGCCAGGAGCCTCCTGCGACGGCTCCCATGAGTGGGCCGTGCACGACATCCAGCAGGCGGCCCTGCGCAACCCGGCCACCCCCACAGCCGCCGCCGCGCTCTTCGCCGGCCACCCCTCGGTGCTGCTGCGCCAGGAACTGGCCGCCCGCCCCGACCTGCCGCCCCAGGTGTACGCGCAGCTCGCCGAGGATCCCGTCGCCTGGGTCCGGGCTCAGCTCGCGGACAATCCCGCGATCGACGAGCCTCTGATCCGCGCCCTGGCCACCGACCTCGGCCACGACGTCCAGCGCCGGCTCGCGCACCACCCGCGTCTCCCGCTCGACGTCCTCGCCCACCTCGCCGCCCGCCCGGCAGCAGGAACTCGACCTCGGTCGCCCAGTCGGCCACGGTGCCCACCCCGCCCGCGGCCCCGGGCGCGCTGCCGCCGAGGACGAACGCAGCGATCGTCTCGTTGACGGCCATCGCGTGCGGGGCGCCCGAGGTGCCGGCGCCCTTGGCCGTTGAGCCCATCTCGGGGCGGGGCAGGCCGAGGACCTGCCCGGCCGCGTCCAGCCCGGCCGTGCCCTCCAGCCGCCAGGTCTTGTGCCGGTCCCTGGTGTTGCCGTCGGAGGCGCCCAGACCATGCAGCGCGAGGTCGCCGAGCGCCTGCCGGACCGCCTTGTTCGACGCCGCCCCTGGCCGCAGCAGGCGCTGGAGCTGGTCGGCGGTGGCGACCTTGAGGACGCCGAGCGCGCCGAGGACGTCGGAGCGCAGCCCGGTGGTCGACCCGTTCGGGTTGGCGGCGCCGCGCCGGTACGCGGTGCGTCCCGGCCGGGACGGCTCGGCCGGTTCGACGGCGTCGGCCTGGTCGTCGTTGTCGTCGGGCTCGGCGGGGCGCTGACGGGTGCTCACGGGCGTCTCCCGGTGGTCGTGGTCGGTGTTGCCTTCGAGGGATATCGGGCGTTCCTGACAGCCGCCAAGCGCGTTCCTGCCCGTCTCGCTGACCGCCCACCTCCTGCGCATCGGGGAGAACCAGATGCGCGCCCTCCTCCAGCAGACCCGGCCCCTGCTGCACGAACACGGACACCACGCCGCCCCCCTGCCCGTCCGCCTCATCGACCCCTGCGAGCTGACCAGATACCTCATGGACATGACATCAACCCGAGAGCTGACACGACACGCACCACTAATTCATCGACGGCCCCTGGCGGGCGCGTTCGGTGATGTTGCGGGCCATGGCTGCGAACACCGCGGTGTGGAACGGTGCGACAGCCCACCAGTACGCGTGTCCGGCCAGGCCGTGGGGGTGGAACAGTGCCCGCTGCCGGTATTGCGTTCCGTGATCGTCGTCCGGTGTGACCGAGAGTTCGAGCCAGGCCAGCCCGGGCAGGCGCATCTCGGCCCGTAGGCGCAGCAGTCGGCCGGGTTCGATTTCCTCGACACGCCAGAAGTCGAGGGAGTCGCCGACCCGTAGTCGGGTCGGGTCGCGGCGGCCCCGGCGCAGTCCGACGCCGCCGACCAGGCGGTCGAGCCGGCCGCGCAGCGCCCAGGCGAGTGGAAAGGAGTACCAGCCGTTGTCGCCGCCGATGCTTTCGATCACCCTCCAGACGGCGGCGGGTGACGCGGTCACGGTGCGTTCCTGGACATCCTGGTAGAGGCTGCCGCCGGCCCAGTCGGGATCGGTGGGCAGCGGGTCGCTCGGGGCGCCGGGCAGCGAGGCGGAGGACCAGCGGGTGGCGACGTCGGCGTCCTTGATCCGGTGCAGGGCGAGCGTGACGGCCTGGTCGAAGCCGGTCAGGCCCTCCGGTGGGTCGGGCACCCATCGGGCGATGTCGTGTTCGCCGCAGACGACTTCGTGGCGCAGGGACTCGACGAGGGGGCGCGCGATGGAGCCCGGGACTGGAGTCACCAGGCCGACCCAAAGGCTGGAGAGGCGGGGAGTGAGGAGCGGCACGGGGAGGATGAGGCGGCGGCGCAGTCCGGCGATGCGGGCGTAGCGCTGCATCATCTGTCCGTAAGTGAGGACGTCGGGGCCGCCGATGTCGAAGGTGCGGTTCAGTCCGGGCGGCAGGTATGCGGCGCCGACCAGGTAGCGCAGAACGTCCCGGACGGCGATCGGCTGGATTCGGGTGGACACCCAGCGCGGAGTGACCATCGCGGGCAGGCGTTCGGTGAGGTGGCGCAGCATTTCGAAGGAGGCGCTGCCGGAGCCGATGATCACGGCGGCGCGCAGTTCGGCCGTGGGGACACCGCCGGCTCGGAGCATGCGGCCGACCTCGGCGCGGGAGCGCAGGTGGGGGGAGAGGTCTGCGGCCGCGTAGTCGGGGACGAGGCCGCCGAGGTAGACGATCCGGGTGACGCCAGCGGCCGCCGCGGCGGCCGCGAAAGCGCGGGCGGCCGCGCGGTCGGTTGCCTCGAACGAGGGCCCGGTGCCGAGCGAGTGGATGAGGTAGTAGGCGACGTCGACGTCGTCGAAGGCCCCGGCGAGGGTTGCGGGGCGGGTGACGTCACCGGTGGCGGTCTCCACCCGGGCCCGCCAGGGATGGTCGCGCAGTCGCCCGGGATCCCGTACCAGACACCGTACGGTGTGCCCGTGGGCGAGCAGTTCGGGGACGAGCCGGCCGCCAATGTAGCCGGTCGCACCGGTCACCAGGCAGCGCAGTGGGCCGGGCTGCAGCGGATCCATGTCGACTCCTCCTTCGAAAGCCGCGTTCGCGGGCCTGCGCCGGTGCCGAAACGACGTAACCAGCATCGCGCATGTGCTTCGGAGCCGGCGCGATGGACACGAACACGCAAAGCAGTGCCCCGACGGGCGGCCGGGCCGTGCGGGGCTTGTTCCCAGTGGCGGCGAAGGCCAGCTGCTCGAACCGCTGCGGCCCCGGTGCCTTCCGTGCCCTTGGCCTCCAGCAGCCGCCCTGGATGCGGTCTGCCGTCGGTCCCGGCCATCGGCCTGCCCGGGCCTGCTTCGCTTTGACAGACACTCCTGATCAGGGGCTTCGGCCCCGGAAGGATGATGTCCATCATGGAGAGCATGGGGAAGAAGAAGCCGCGCCCTCGCCGTTCGTTCACGCCGGAGTTCAAGGCCGAGATCGTCGAGCGGGGCCGCCGAGTGTCGGCGTGATGCCGGTGACCGGCTGGCGGGGTTCTGATGTTGGTCCCTATGCGAGTCCCCCGCCGATGGCGTCCCGGTCGCGATCTTGCAGCTCACTGGGCGTTTCGTCCCTGACTCTGGGGGTTCAGGTGCCGCGCCAGGTGGGGGTGGTTTCGCCGGTGAGTCGGCGGGTCATGAGGCTGATCATCGCGAGGTGGATCATGGCCTCGGAGCGGGCTGGGAGGGTTTCGTAGTCGCGGGCCAGGCGGCGGTGGTTCATGAGCCAGCCGAAGGTGCGCTCGACGACCCAGCGTCGGGGCTGGACGACGAATCCCCTGGTGGTGGGGTCGCGACGGACGATCTCGACGTCGATGCCGAGCGTGGCGCCGTGTTCGACGACGGCGGTCTTGTAGCCCATGTCGGCCCAGGCCTTGCCGATGGTCGGGTGCTCGGCTGCGACCACGGTCAGCAGCTGTCTGCCGGCGGCGTTGTCCTGGACGCTCGCGGCGGTGACCAGCACCACGAGCAGCAGGCCGATGGTGTCGGTGACGATGTTGCGTTTCCTGCCCACGATCTTCTTCCCGCCATCGACGCCCTGGCCGGCGACGGGAACGTTCGTGGAGGTCTTCACACTCTGGGAGTCGAGGATGCACGCGGTCGGCTCCGGATCGCGGCCTTCTGCGGCGCGGACCAGGCGGCGCAACAGGCCGTTGAGTTGCTCGAACACTCCCTCCTTCTGCCAGCGGGCAAAGTAGGTGTAGACGGTTTCCCAGGGCGGGTAGTCGTGTGGGAGGTAGCGCCAGGGGATGCCGGTGCGGTCGACGTAGAGGATCGCGTCGAGGAGGTCGCGCAGCTCGTGCTCGGGCGGTCGGCCAAACGCGAGGGCACGTTCGGTACGGGCCCGACGCCAGGCGGTCAGGGTTGGTTCGACCAGAGCCCAACGGGCATCTGACAGGTCGCTCGGATACGGTCGACGGTCCGTCATGATGACGGCATACTGCGGAATCGCCACGCTGCCCAGGCCTCGCGACTTCCGATGGCAGACACTCCCAGCTCCGGCTTCCAGGGATGAGACAGGAGGAAGCGCACAGTTCCGGCGGGCATTTGTGTATCGGCGGCCCTCCCGTCACCAGAGCCCCAAGCGTCACCAGACGCAGACAGTCCTGGCACCGGGAAAAGCAGCGTCAACCCCCACATCTACGGCTGAAACGCCCAGTAAGAAGGGTCTCAACCCAATTCCTCACCCTCCTCGCGCGAACAGGGTTGTCCTCCTTGCTGGCAAGTTGGACGAGTTCGGTGACTGCTCGCCAGATTCGAAAACCGAGTGGTTGCGTCTGCAAGGCTTCCGCAAGACGATCCTTGATCTTTTCGAATGAGTACGCCCGCACCTACGACCTGGAGCCGCTGACGACCTTCTCCACCTGATCGCCCGAGCCGGCCGGCCGGTGCCTCCGACCCCCGCGGAGGCACCGGCCGGCCCTCCCACCACGGGTCAGTGGGGGCGGAGACCAGGGCGGCCATCTGCTCGCGCTTGGTCGGGGCAGGCAGCACCAGCGGGCCCAGTTCCTCCACCTCCCGGTCGCTGACGCACTGCGGGATCGCCTACACGACTGTGGTGTCTCGGGACCTTGGTTACGCGAAGTCCTCGCCCACTCGCGTGTGAGCGTCCCGTGATCCTTCCCGTTCGTGCGCGGCGTGTACGGCCTGGTCCGCTTGTGCTTCGTACCGGTCGCGGCGAGGGCGTCAGCCCAGGTCGTAGACCGGTAGCACGCGCCGTTGTCGGTGAGGCAGCAGGGGATCGGTGTGATGCTGTGGGCGGCAAAGAAGGAAACGGCCCGGCGCCAGAAGGCGACCGCGGTGACGGCCTTCTCATCGTCCAGGGCCTCGGTGTAGGCGAGCCGGGAGTGGTCGTCGAGCGCCGAATGCAGGTACGTGTATCCGACCTTGCCGGTGCCGGGACCGGTGCGTTCGGAGGCGCGGGCGGACTCGGTGCCGACGCCGTGCATCCGCCGGCCGCCGCCGGTCGGGATGCGTCCGAGCTTCTTGATGTCGACGTGGGCCAGGTCGCCGACCCGGTCGTGCTCGTAGCGGATGACCTCGCGCAGCTGCTCGCCGGTCGGTGGATCCAGGTCCCGGAGCCGGTTGAGTCCTCGCCTCACCAGGATGCGGTGAACGGTCGCCGGCGCGAGTGTGACGCCGTGCAGCCGCTGTAGGTCGGCGGCGAGCCGGGCTGGTCCGTGCTTGGTCTGCCGCCGCAGCGCCTCCACCAGGTCAGCGATGTCCTCGGAGGTGCGGGCGGGACTGGTGGCGGGGCGGGAGGGATGGTCGAGCAGGCCGTTCTCGCCGTGCGCGCGCCAGCGGGCGTACCACTTGGCCAGGCAGCGGCGGGAGATCCCGGCTCCCGCAGCGACGTGCGCGATCGGACGTCCGGCGTGGACCCGAAGACACAAGCGCAGACGTCCTTCGGGGTCAGCGGTGCGTTCCGATGTCCACGGCTGGTGGCGCTCCTGAACTCGGCGGCCGCGTTCACCGGGAGCCCTGGGATCTCAGGGCTCCCGCGTGAGCGGCTGTGCGTGGCGTCAGCGGGCGAACTTTTCGATGGCCGCCGGGGTGACGGGGGTGAAGAAGTTGACGAGGTTGCCGTCGGGGTCGCGGAACAGCAGCGACCGGTTGCCCCAGGGCATCGTGGTGGGCCCGTTGACGAAGTCGGTGACGAAGCCGGTCAGGTTCTGGTGAACGCGGTCCACGTCGTCGACGAGGAACTCGGTGATCACGCTGTGGTTGTCCGCCGGGCGGGCGGAGCCCGGGGCGAAC
>NZ_JBVISA010000082.1:0-8737 GCF_055575755.1 Kitasatospora sp. NPDC034035
GTGATCATGAAGCGTAGAGAACTCCATGATCGGGCGAACCGTGCCTGCCCTGCTACTACCGATTAGCTCGGCACCTACTGGCGGACGCCCTAAGCGGGCGGTGGCGGTCACCAGTGGTGGCAGCCGCGGTCGCGCTGGCACTGACCGGGGTGAGCGTGCCGCCGGCGGTGGCATGGACCTACCCCGCTCCCGAGGGTGAAGTCTGGACGCCCCCCAACACCCCCTTGGGAAGCACGGGCGTCTCGGTCAAGGGACACGATGCCAAATCCCCGGGCGCGAAGCCGGCCGGCAAGGCCGCTGACTGGAAGCCGCAGGTCGCGGCGCCCGTCGTCACCGGCACGGCGACGGTCGTCGTCGGGGCCGACAGCGCGGAGGCCGAAGCCGCCCGCAAGGCCACCGGCGGGGCATCGCCCGCCTCTGGTGGCCAGACCGGGGCCAAGGCAGGAAACCTGGCGGTCCGGGTCGCGCCCGGCACCGGTACCGGCGAGAGCGCCCACACCGTCACTGTCGAGGTCGCCGGGCAGGACAAGGGCAAGGCCGCAGGCGTCAGCGGGCCCCTGATCTCACTCAAGGACGCCCAGGCACAGACCGGTGGCAACGGCCGCGAGGCCCGCGTCACCCTCGACCTGAAGGCCCTACAGGCCGACGGCTGGTCGGACCGCGCGCAGCTCGTCGCGCTGCCGGCATGCTCGCTGACGACACCGGAACGCTCCGAGTGCCGGACCCAGACGCCGGTGACGGCGAAGACCGACGGCACCGGCACCGTCACCGCGGATGTCGCTCTCCCGCCCGCGGCACCCGCTGCGGCATCCGACAGCACGCGTACCGGTGCGGTGAAGGCGTCGTACACCACGCGTCAGGACGCTGCGGTGACGCCGGCCGCCGACAGTACGGGGACCGGCGGGAGCCCGGTGGTTCTCGCTGTGGCATCGTCGCCGTCGGGGGCCATGGGGAACTACACCGCGACGTCGCTCTCGTCGTCGTCGGACTGGACGGCGGGCTCGAACACGGGCAGCTTCGCGTACAGCTACCCGATTCAGCTTCCGCCGGCGATCGGCGGGGCCGCCCCCACCGTGGCGCTGGGCTACAACTCGGCGGACGTGGACGGCAAGACGTCCGCCTCGAACGCCCAGCCCTCGTGGGTCGGTGACGGCTGGGGCTACGAGCCCGGCTTCATCGAGCGGTCCTACCGCGGCTGCGACAAGGCCGGGATCACGGGCTCGCCCGACCAGTGCTGGGGCGGACAGAACGCCTCGCTCTCCCTGGGCGGCCGCTCCGGCGCGATCGTGCGCGACGACACGAACGGCAGCTGGCATCTCGCGGTCGACGACGGCACCAAGGTCGAGCAGCTCACCGGTGCTCCGAAGGCCGCCGGTGACGTCGACTACCAGGGCATGGAGTACTGGCGGGTCACCACGCCGGACGGAGTCCAGTACTACTTCGGCCTCAACCACCTGCCCGGCGGCGACGGGAGCGACCCGGCCGCGAACTCGGTGCTGACCGTGCCGGTGTACTCGCCGAACAGCGGCGACCCGTGCTACAGCGCGAGCAGCGGCAACAACTCGTGGTGCCAGATGGGATGGCGCTGGCAGCTCGACTACGTCGTCGACCCGCACGGCAACCTGACCACGTACAAGTACGCCACCGAGGGCAACAAGTACAAGCGCGGCCGTGTCCAGACCGGCGGCGCCGGGGTGCTCACCGACTACCAGCGGGCCGGCTACCTCAAGGAGATCGCCTACGGCCAGCGCCTGGACGAGCAGCAGGCGGCCAAGGGCGGGGCGAGCCCGGCGTCGAAGGTCACCTTCTCCGTCGCGGAGCGCTGCATACCCAGCGGGTCGATCACCTGCGCGGAGGACCAGCGCACGGCCGCCAACGCGGATGCCTGGCCGGACACGCCGATCGACCAGATCTGCACCGACAGCTCCTGCACGGTCTCGGCGCCCACCTTCTTCACGACCAAGCGCCTGACCGCGATCACCACGCAGGTGATGGTCGACTCCGCCTATCGCACCGTCGACACCTGGAACCTCAACCAGCAGCTCGCCGACCCCGGTGACGGCACCAAGCGCCTCCTGCAGCTCGACTCCGTCCAGCGGGTGCCGAGCAACGGCCAGGCGGAGATCAAGGACCTGCCCGCGGTCCAGTTCCAGTACTTGATGCGTGCCAACCGCGTCGACGGTCTGGTCCCGGCCTCGCCGATGTTCATGCGCCCGCGCCTCACGGGGGTCACCACCGAGACCGGCGGCCGGATCAACGTCATCTACAGGGACCCCGAGTGCTCGCGGGTCAACAACCGGATGCCGTCCTCCGAGGACGGCAACACGATGGCCTGCATACCCGTCAAGTGGTACCTGCCCGGCCAGTCCTCGCCGGACCCGGTCAACGACTGGTTCGACAAGCCCCTCGTCAAGGTCGTCACGCAGCAGGACCTCGTCAGCACGCCGGGGGTCAGCAAGACCACCGAGTACACGTACGAGGGCGCCGCCGCCTGGCACCGCAACGACGCCGAGTTCACCGACCCGAAGACCCGCACCTGGGACCAGTTCCGCGGCTACCAGTCGGTGATCACCGCCACCGGGAGCGGCGACGCCTCCGAGGCCCCCAAGACCCAGCAGAGGGTCACCTACCTGCGGGGCATGAACGGCGACTACCTCGCCAACGGCACCCAGCGCACCGTCCAGGTTCCGAGCCCCCTGGGAGGCACGGTCACCGACAGCGCCCAGCTGGCCGGAGCTGTCGTCGCCACCGAGGTCTTCGACAAGGCCGGAGGCACGGTCACCAGCGTGACCGGCGCCACCCACAACGAGCAGCAGACGTCCGCGACCCACGCCCAGAGCGCGGGCGCGCCCAAGCTCTACGCCTGGCTGTCGGACTCCGAGAGCACCTCGATCGCCAAGTCCCTTCTCGCGGACGGAAGCTGGCGTACGACCACGGTTGTCACCACCACCGAGCCGGCCAACGGCAACCGCGTCGTCAAGGTCGACGACAAGGGTGACGGCAGCGCCGCGACGCCAGAGATCTGCACCACGACCGGTTACGCGAGCAGTGACAACTCCCAGCAGTTGATGCTGGTGTCCGAAGCGGTCACCTTCCAGGGGCCGTGCTCGGGCACGGCGACCGCAACGAACACGCTGTCCGGCAAGCGGATGTTCTACGACGGCAAGGCCTTCACCAAGGCCGGTGCGGTCGGGGACCCGACCGGCAGCCAGGTCCTGGACCACTTCGATGAGGCCGGCAACCCCGTCTACGTCAACGACGGCAGCGCAACGTTCGATGTGTACGGCCGCAACATGACGATGGCGACGACCGACGGGTCGACCTACGACCGCGGCGGCGCGCAGGTCACCGGACCGTCCGTCACTCCGGCCGTCACCGCCATCGCTCTCACCCCGGCCTCCGGCCGGCTGCCGACCGAGATCCGCACCACCGGACCGATGGGAGCGGGATGGACCACCACCGTTACCCAGGACCCGGCCCGCGGCTCGCCACTGACCAGCAGGGACATCAACGACCGCGTCACCACCAGCCAGTACGACGCCCTCGGCCGTGTCACCGCGGTCTGGGCGCCCGACCGGCCGACCACGGAATTCCCGAGCCGCAAGTTCACCTACGCGCTCAACGGCACCACGGCACCCTCCGCGATCACGACCGAGTCGATCAACGACGACGCGCTCTCCTACTCGGCGAGCATCGAGATCTACGACGGCCTCGGACGGCCCCGCCAGACCCAGGCCACCAGTGACGCCAAGCCCATCGGGCGCCTGATCACCGACACCGTCTACGACAGTCACGGCTGGGTGATCAAGACCTCCGCTCCGTACTACGAACAGGGCTCCCACCCCACCCCGTCCATCTTCCTGCCGGTAGCCGACGGGCAGGTCCCCGGCCAGACCTGGAACACCTACGACGGCAACGGCCGCGTCGTGCGCTCGGAGTTCCGCTCCAACGGCAACCTCCAGTGGGCCACCACCACCGCCTACCCCGGCGCCGACCGCACCGACGTCACCCCGCCCGCCGGTGCCGTGCCGACCTCGGCCGTCACCGACGCCCGCGGACGCACCACCGCCCTATGGCAGTACCGGACGCCGACCGCGACCGGCAACCCCACAGACGCGGACCTCACCACCTACGGCTTCACCACGGCGGGCCAGGCCTCCTCACGGACCGACAGCAGCGGCAACACCTGGAGCTACACCTACGACCTACGCGGACGCCAGACCTCGGCGGCCGACCCCGACACCGGCACCACCCGCACGTTCTACGACGCCAACTCACGCGTCGACCACACCGTCGACGCCAAGAACAACACGCTCGCCTACACCTACGACTCGCTGGGCCGCAAGACCGGCTCCTTCACCGGAAGCGTCGCCCCCGCCAACCAGCTGGCCTCCTGGAGCTACGACACCCTCGTCAAGGGCCAGGCCACGTCCTCGACCCGCTACGTGGGCGGAGCGACCGGCGCGGCGTACACGAACGCCGTCACCGGCTACGACACCGCCTACCGCCCGCTGGGCACCTCCATCACCATCCCGTCCGCCGAGGGAGCACTCGCCGGCACCTACACCACGGCCAACACCTACAGCCCGGTCATCGGGTCCCTGAAGAAGCTCGACATCCCGGCCGCCGGCGGACTGCCGGCCGAGACCGTCAGCTACGGCCGCACCATCACCGGACTGCTGACGTCCTCCGCCAGCCGCGGCAAGGCCGTCATCGCCCAGGTCGCCTACGACGCCCTCGCACGCCCCGTGCGCACGACCGCCGGCGACTACGGCAAGCAGGTCGTCTCCACCCAGCAGTACGACTGGGGCACCGGAAGGATCATCAACTCCTTCCTTGACCGCCAGACCGGCACCACCTCCATCGACCAAACCTCCTACACCTACACCCCGTCGGGCCGCATCACCTCGGTCACCGACCTCCAGGACGCCGCCACCACCGACACCCAGTGCTTCACCTATGACCACCTGAACCGGCTCACCGGCGCCTGGACCGACACCGGCGGCACCACCACCACCGCGGACTGGACCGACACCTCCGGAACCGTCCACGGCACCGGCAGCTCCACCACCGTCCCCGGCATCGGCGCCTGCATCAACCAGGACGCACCGGCGACCGTCAGCCCCGGCGGCCGCACCGTCGGCGGCCCGGCGCCCTACTGGAACACCTACACCTACGACGCGACCGGCAACCGCACCGGGCTCGTTCAGCACGACATCACCGGCAACAGCCTCAACGACACCACCACCCAGACCTTCGGAGCCGCCCAGACCACCAACACCCCCACCAGCGCCCCCAACACCGGCGGCGGAACCGGCGGACCCCACGCCCTGCTCACCTCCACCACCAGCGGACCGGCAGGCACCAAGGCGACCAGCTACCAATACGACGCCAAGGGCAACACCACCGCCATCACCGACACCGGCGGCACCACCACCCTGACCTGGAACGGCGAGGACAAGCTCGACTCCCTCACCACAACCGGCCAGGCCGGCGCCACCACCTACCTCTACGACGCCGACGGCAACCAGCTCATCCGCCGCAACCCCGGCAAGACCACGCTCAACCTGCCCACCGACGAGCTCACCCTCGACACGGCCAGCGGCTCCATGAGCAACGTCCGCTCCATCGCAGGCCCCGGCGGCCTGACCTACACCCGCGTCACCGCCGCCGTCGGCGGAGGCACCGTCCTCATCCAGGCAGCCGACCCCCACGGCACCAACAGCGTCCAGATCACCAGCAACACCGCCCAAACCGTCACCCGACGCCCCACCGACCCATTCGGCAACCCCCGCGGCACCCAGCCCACCGCCAGCCAGTGGGCCGGAACCAAGGGCTTCGTCGGCGGCAGCAAGGACGACACCACCGGACTCACCAACCTCGGCGCCCGCCAATACGACCCCGCCCGCGGACGCTTCATCAACCCCGACCCCATCCTCGACCAGGCCGACCCCCAGCAGTGGAACGGCTACGCCTACAGCAACAACAACCCCGTCAACCTCTCCGACCCCAGCGGGCTTCACCCCGACGGCATCTGCGGCGGATTCGGCACCTGTGAAAGCCCCCAGCACGACGTCATCCACGAGGACTGGCACCCCAACAGCACGGGCGGCTGGAACGTCGACTACTGGTACAACAACGACTCAAAGTACAAGTACCACGCCGGCAACGACTGGTCCCTGATCACAAGGGGCTACAAGAGCAAATGGCAACGCCTCAAGGAGGGGCTCAAGTTCGCCGCGGACTTCACCCCCGCAGGCGCCGCTGTCGACGCCGCCAAGGACATCCGCGACGGCAACTACATGAGCGCCGCCCAAAACCTGGCCGGCCTCCTTCCCGGAGAACGCCTCGCCGCCACGGGCGGGAAGATCCTGGGCAAGGCGATCAAGGCCGCCAACGAAACGGAGAAGGCCGAAGAAGCAGCCGAGAACGTCGCAGGCGCATCCTGCAGGATCGCCAGCCTTGCTGACCCTGCCCACAGCTTCCTGCCCGGCACCCAAGTCCTTCTGGCAGACGGCACAACCCGAGCCATCGAGGACCTCCAAGTCGGCGACCAGGTCAAGGCAACAGACCCAGCAACCGGCATCACCGAGCCGAAGCCTGTTATCCGTACGATCCGAACCCCGGACGACAAACAGTTCACCGACCTGACCCTGCAGACCAACGACTCCGGCCGCGATCAGGAAAAGACACAGACTCTCACCAGTACTCAGCACCACCCATTCTGGAACGAAACCACCCACCATTGGATCGACGCCTCGGAGCTGCGCCCGGGCGACGAGGTCCGCACAGCCGACGGCAGAATGCTCACCATCCTGATAATCAGGAACTACGAGAGCGCCCCGAAGGCCGCCTACGACCTCACCATCGCCGACCTCCACGCGTACTATGTGCTGGCAGGCGCCACGCCGGTCCTCGTGCACAACATCGGCGGAAAGAAGGGTGGCTACGGAGATGCGTGCAAGCTCTTCTATCCCGGGGAGCATGCCGGAGGGACGATTCCAGCGCGCAGTCAGGGCCGCTCCTGGACGCAGGCTGAAATCGACCAGACAAACGTGAATGGAAATACCTACGGGTGTCATTCCTGTGGGACGAAGACGTCCGGGTACCCAGCAGGAACATGGGTCAAGGACCATCAGCCGGTCTCGACATTTGTAGACCCCAGCGTTGAGCAACAGCTGTTCCCTCAGTGTATGGAATGCAGTGGGAAGCAAGGGAGGGCGGCAGCGCAAATGAAGCGCGATAAGATCAATCCATACACGGACTTCTAGGTTCTGGGGAGGCTTGCGTCCATATAGTAAGAGTGGGAGAGAGTCTCTGACTCGCGCCGTGGCCCAATCTTCGGAAAGGATTAAAGGTAGATGGACGAATTTCTGGCGAACGTGCCCTGGGGAATTCTTAAGATCGAGGCAGTGGGTGGCGATGGAGACATCCCGGACGCAGATCCGGATAGTCGACCTGTCTCGGCCAATGAAACGTGCGTGACTGTTACGGTTCTCCATGGAGATTTCGGGCAGGTGCGGGTTCGAATCGGTAAGGACGCGACTTTGGAAGAGGATTCAGTCGCGTTTTCTGGAATCATTGCATGTCCGACCGGAATTATTGAGATCGCGGACATCGTTGGTGACACGTCCTACTTGCAGCTGCCGGTCAGCGCCGACCGGGTGGAGATTTCTGTCGGGCTTGACAAGCCGGAACTAGCGGAGGTGGTAACTATCAGATTGCGAGAACTGTGACGTAACCCTCGGCCGTTCTCGTCCTAGTGCTGAAAGCGTAGAGATTCTGCTCAGCCCCACCCGCTATCTGATTGGCGGGCGGGGCTGAGCTTATGACACTGACGGCAGCAGAGCCGGATATCAGCGCACTTCAACTCACCGCAGCGGACCCGTAGGTTGCCTCCCACCCGTGAAAACTCAGTCTGAAGGTGCCGCCTATCACACGTACTATGTGGTGGCAGGCGGTAGCTCGGTCCTCGTTCACAACGACTGCGGCCGTTCGGTATTGCGTGGAACTACAACTGGGTTTGCCGAAGTGGGTGTGGAGCTTTCCCCTAGGGATTTTGCTCAGCGTTCTAGTATTTAGATACCGGCATCAGTCGCTCGGGGGATTCTCGGCCGAACTCGATGCCCTCGCCGCTGTTGTAGTTGAACGGCACCGCGAGTGCGGTGGGGAAGTATCGGTCATCAGTGGCTGTCACGCGCCGAACCCACCGGGGCCTGTGTCGGTGGCGGGTTTTAGGGTGACGACGAGCGTGGCCGCCGCCCGCCAGGCCGGCGACGGCGCGCTCGCTGCCCATTTTGCTCGCCGCCCCAGGCACCTGGCGGATCCTGCGATCATCGTTCGCTGTCCGGTCCCGCGGTCCTGCCACCCACCGGTGCGGCCGCCAGGCCGGCACCCAGTTGCACCCGGCGGTGCAGCGCCCGGGCATGGCCTCAAGGGCCCGCCAGGGCCCCCAAACCCCGCGGCCGCATCCAGGATCCGCCGACCGCTGCGCCCCGGGCCCTTCGCGCGGCGCGGGGCCGTGACAGCTCTTGCACCTTCGCCCCCCGGCCGGGCCCGGCACGGGGCGAGAGGCCTGCTTTGGGGGCCGTCGGCCGCAGACCGCCGCGCTGCGCCCGGCGGTCGCCCCCCGAGGCCGGTCGTGTGAGTGGGTGGGGTGGTGTCAGCGGGTTGGGCGGCAACGGGCTTTCAAGGGGCAGGGGACTGCTGGGCTGGGCTTCTGTCTGATGGTCTCGCT
>NZ_JBVISA010000083.1:0-8680 GCF_055575755.1 Kitasatospora sp. NPDC034035
AATTGGTGCTGGTCATCAGGGGTGGAACTCCTACTCGGGCCCTCTCAGGCTAACCCGACAAAGCGGGATGTCTCACCCAAGGCTGGCAGAGAGGGATCCGAGGCGAAGAGGAGCCGGCGCCCTACCCGCCCGGCAGGGCAACCGCCGCCCGTTCACCGACCTGATCACCGACCTCGAACAAAGCCCTCGACCTCAAACGCCACCACACCGGCAGCCTTCCCCGCCACGCCCCGTATCTCCACCAGCGCACCGCCGGACGTATCGGAAGCCTCACACGCCTGATCCGCGAAGCCGCCCTGACCGCGATCCTCGACGGCACCGAACGCATCACCAAAACCACCCTCGACAAAGTACGACTGGACCACCTCGCGGAAACCCATCCCCGACAACGCTGACCAGCCGCCCGTCTTCGCGGTCGTGCCACACACCGGCTGAGAACAGCCCGCCCCAACCCCACCGCGAACCACCCACACCACCCAGCCCGGGACCAGAACAGAGGTTCCTTACACCCCATCAACCACCTTCAGACGGAACCAGAACCCCATATGACCAGCCAAAACATGACACCCAGGCGTAACGTCCCGACCACTGACACCAACCTCCCCCCACCATCCTCACGACACCCCCACCAACCCCAGACCAACACCACCAACCCCCACAGCAACCCACCCCAGCCTCGGTCTCAACCAACCCACAACACCCCAGCCCACCCCACCCCACCACCACAACAACACCGCCCTCATGTCACCCTCGGCAGGAACGCGCTGGTGGGCTTCCTGCTGCTCTACGAGCGGCTCGGCCGGGTTCGCAAGACCGCCGGCGGCGAGACGCCCGGCCCGCTGCCGGTCGCGCGCCGGACCGCGATCCGACGGCCGGAGGGCCTGTGACCGCCCTCTCGACGACCGCCCCGTCGGTCGTCGCCCGGCTCGCTGCGCAGGCGGCACGGATGGAAGCCGCCACGAACGCCGCTGTCGGCGAGATCACCAAAGCCCTGCCGGTGCTCGGCACCGCCGACGCGGAAGCGGCCCTGGAAGCGGCGGTGCCGATCACCGTACGCGGGGCGGCACGGTTCCTGGAACAACTGGCCGATCACCTGGCAGCCCACCCCGACGCACTGACCTCGGGCAGTTCCCTCTGCCCGCCAGTCCTGCTGCGGCTGGCGCAGGTGCTGCACGAAGCCGGCCATCCGGTCGTTCGCCCCGGATGCGCGCACTGCGGAAAGATCCGGTCTGACCTGCGACAACTCCGTCCCGAAGGGCGGCTCTGCGGATCCTGTGACGCCCGAAGCCGCAACCGCGAAACCTGCGTACGCTGCCACCGAGACGGCCAGCGAGTCGTCGCCCGGCGCCCCGAGGGCCCGATCTGCAACCGCTGCTACCGCACGGACCGCGCCACGTTCGAGGAGTGCGCCGACTGCGGTGAACTCCGACACCCGGTGGTGCGACGCGAGGACGGGCGCGGACTGTGCCAAAAGTGCTGGAAACGGCCCATGCACACCTGCGTGAACTGCGGGAAGACCGCAGCCGCCGCCCTCGTCGACGAGGACGGCGCGCTCTGCCACCTCTGCTACAACCGTCACCGCCGACCACGGCGTCCGTGCGGGCGGTGTGGACAGCTCAAGCGCATCGCCCGCAACGCGCGAGACGGGCAGCCGGACCTCTACGACGGCTGCTACCAGGGCCCCGAGGCGACCTGCTCGATCTGCAGCCGTGTCCGCCCCTGCGTCAGCCGCGACCGGGAGGGCCGGCCGGTCTGCGGCACCTGCTACCGGCACACCCGAACCGGGGAAACATGCGCCCGTTGCGGCCAGACCAAGCCGGTCAACGCCCGATGGCCAATCGGACCGGTCTGTCTGGTCTGCTACACCGCCGTGCTCCGGTCACCGGCCGCGTGCCCCCGCTGCGGCACGGTCCAGCCGCTGATCGCGCTGGACGACGACGGCACCGGGGTCTGCGGCCCCTGTGTCGGCTTCGCCGCCGACTACACCTGCCGCCAGTGCGGCCGGGCCGGCAACCCCCACAGCCGCGGCAGATGCGCTCACTGCGTCCTCGCCGAGCGGGTCAACGCCCTGCTGGCCGGGCCCGAAGGCACCGTCGCTCCTGACGCCCGAGCACCTCAAAGTCGGTGACAAGCACACCCACCTGGTCCTGGGCCGTCACCCCGTGCTGCTGCCCCCGTGCCTCGCCGAGCTCCTGCGACGCCTCGCCGAACAGCCCCAGCTACGGCCGCAGCTCTCACGATCCCACCCAGGCCCTCGATGGCTCTTCCCCGCATGGTCCCCGGCAAGCCGATCTCGACACACGGCATGACCCAGAAGCTCAACCGGCACGGCATCCCGGTTCGCACAGCACGCAACGCGGCACTGGCGGCCCTCGCCGCGGATCTCCCCAGCCCGATCCTCGCCGACGTGACCGGGATGCACCGCCACACCGCACTCCGCTGGGTCGCCTGCGCCCGACGCGACTGGGCCGAATACCTCGCAGCCCGGGCCGAGGGCGACGCCCACAAGCGGGCTGAGGAGGCGACCTGGCAGTGAACGGCTTCTCTGGCCCCGGCATTCCTACCGACTCGCCCACACCGGGGCCCGGCAACAGGTCGCCGCAGGTGCCTGACTACACCCGACCCACATGAACATGTACCGGCTGCTACTCGACGCTACCGGTGTGAGAGTTGACTCTCACGAATTGTGAGAGGAGACTCTCACGCCATGGGCTCCAATAATCACCTGGGCGATATCGAGATTACTGACCCCCAAGCCATGCGCGCCTTGGCACATCCGGTGCGTCTGGCGATCCTTGATCATCTCCACCGGCACGGGCCTGCGACCGCGACGCAACTCGCGCCCGACGTGGGAGCGACGCCGTCGGTGACCAGTTGGCATCTGCGTCACCTGGCGAGCTTTGGGCTGGTCCGCGACAGTGAGCCAGGCCCGGACCGACGACAGCGACGGTGGGAGGCCGTGGCACGCGGCTTCCGATTCGAGGCACCGCAGGACCCGGCCGATGAAGAAGGCCAGTCAGCCGCACGGGTGCTGTCGCAGCAGATGTTCCTGCGCTACGCAGACCTCCCGAGCCAGTGGGCTGCCGAGGTCGAGCCTGAACTCGATCCGGTGTGGCGCAGGCTCGCCGGGCTGGCCAACACCCGCGTCGTCGTTTCGGCTGAGGAACTCGCCGCCATCGAGGACGGGATCGAGCGCATTCTCGCGCCGTACGTGACTCGCGACCCGGCCGAGCGGCCCACGGACGGCCGCGGCGTCCGGCTGATGCGCTACGTCCTGCCGGAAGGTGCCGAGGAGCAGACCGGGCAGACGTCGTGAAGAGCCCGGATCAGGGCGCCGCAATATCGTTGTGGCGGGATCGACGGTTCCGCCGCTTCTGGGCCGGTCAATCGGCCTCACAGTTCGGCGACAGGATCACCGAACTGGCCCTGCCCCTGATCGCCATCAGTACCCTGGGCGCCTCGGCCAACCAGGTGGCGTGGCTGACCGCACTGATTTGGACCCCGAATCTGCTCGCGATCTTCCTGGGGGCATGGGTCGACCACCGGGCCCACAAGCGCCGTCTAATGGTCCTTGCCGACCTGGTGCGCGCCGCTGTACTACTCAGTGTTCCGGTGGCCTACCTGTTAGGGGCGGTGACGCTGGGACAGTTGTACGCGGTGGCGCTGCTGATGGGCGCAGCCGGGGTGCTGTTCAACACCGCCTATCCGCCGTTCTTCGTGCGCCTCGTCCCGCGGGCGTCCTACGTCGACGCGAACAGCAAGCTCAGCACCAGCCGGTCAGCATCGTATGTCGCTGGCCCGGCCATCGGCGGCGCTCTGGTCCAGGCGCTGACCGCACCCGTCACCATCGTTGTGGATGCCCTGACCTTCCTGGTGTCAGCAGTCCTGGTCGGTCGGGTTTCGGTCGACGAACCGCCTGCCGTATCCGGCAATGCAGCGGCGCCCTCGCTGTTGCAACGTGCCCGAGAGGGAATGTCGTTCGTCGTCCGTCACCCAGTACTGCGGGCGGCTCTCGGATGTGCGGCGACCGTCAACTTCTTCACCTTTGTCGCGGGCAGTGGGCTGATCGTGCTGTTCGCCAACCGGGGCCTCGGATTGTCGGCGGGAGCAATCGGCCTCGCGTTCGGGATCGGCGCGACCGGTTCCCTCCTTGGCGCGGTGTCCGCCCCGAAGATCTCGCGACGGTTCGGCGTGGGGCGCAGCATCGTCGTCGGCGCGGTGCTGTTCCCGGCGCCGATCGCTATTGCCGCCGCCGCAGGCGGCCCGCTCTGGCTCCGTGCCGGCGCCTTGACCGCGGCCGAATTCCTGTCCGGCTTTGGTGTCATGCTGTTTGACGTCAACCTCAACTCTCTCCAGGCTGCTGTCATCCCCGACAGCATGCGCAGTCGCGTAGCGGGCGCGTACGGCACGATCAACTACGGCACACGTCCCGTCGGCGCCATCGTCGGAGGGCTGCTCGCCACCCTCATCGGCCTGAGGGCGACCCTCCTCATCGCCGCTGTCGGCGGAGCCCTGTCACTGCTCTGGCTACTGCCCTCACCGATACCCCGCATCCGCTCCCTGGCACCGAACAGCGCTGCGAATGCCGGCGCCGCGGACGACGACCAGCGACCAGTACCTTGTTGACCGGCCGGGCGTGGTCCAGTCCGGATTCGAGCGGATACCTCCCAGATTCGACGGACCGGCACATCCATGCAAGGACGCCGTCGCCAGCGGCGATGGGCAGGGCCAGACGGTCGTTCAGATTACGCCCCGAAGCTCGCTGTCTGGAGCCATAGAACTCACTCCCCTGGGGCCAATAGGCCTACGGAGCCGGGGAATAGTGCACGGTCGGAATATCCCCCTCCCGCCAGTAGTGCGGGCCCTGACCCGCCAGTGCGCCATCACCACGACAACCGCCACCGGACGGATCCGCCACAAGATCAAAGCTTGTTGTTTTACCTTCGATGATGATCTTCTGTCGCGTTCGGACTCTCGCCTGCCTGTTCGCTACTGGTTGGTGACCAGGGCGAGTCCGATGTTGTGGTCGGGTGCTCGGTGGCGGTTGGTTTGCCCGGGTGGGCGCCCGGGTCCGGGTCGGGAGGGTCTCGCAACAGCGGCTGGGCAGGGCAGGGTCGTGCGGATGTTGCGGAACCCGCGCCGGACCCGGGCGGGGGTGAGGCGCTCGACGGGCTGGGGTCGTTCCCAGGGCCGGCGGAGGTCGGCGGACAGCGCTCTGGCGAGGCGGAGTTGGGTGTGGGCGGCCAGGACCAGGTGGGTCCAGCGGTCGGCCGCGACCGGTTCGCGCAGGCGGGGGCGGGTCCAGCCCAGGGTCTGCTTGAGGAAGCGGAAGGTGTGCTCCAGGTCGAAGCGCCGCAGGAACGCGTGCCAGGCGGTGTCGGTGTCCGTGACGGAGGGTGTGGGATCGGAGAACCACAGCCAGACCGGCTTCGGGGTGCCGCCGGAGGGCAGGTGGTCGACGTCGAGGCGGATCAGGGTCCCCTCGATGATGGGGAGTTGGCCCTGGTGGTCGCTCCAGGCTGAGCGTCGCCAGATGCGGGGGTGCAGGCGGTGCCAGGCGTGGACGCGGGCGGTGCCGTAGCGGCGGGTGGTGTGCTCGCTGTCGCTGTCGGGGTCGCGCCAGGTCGCGGGGTCGGCCAGTGCGAACCGGGATCCGTGACTGCGGGGCTGGCCGCCTTTGGGGCCCGCCCGGTAGTCGTCGGGCACGGGGTTGAAGAAGACGCGGTCGGAGCGCATCCGCACCACGACCTGGACAGGCAGGTCCCGCAGGAGCCAGGCCAGGCGCGGGCCGTCGTAGCCGGCGTCCGCCACGATCAGCACCGGCGGGTCGCCGAGCTTCCAGTGCCCGGCGTCGAGGATTCCGTGCAGGACCTCACGCAGTTGGGTGGCGGTGACGGCCGCGGTGTCCGCACCGGGCTCCAGGCGCTTGGCGTCCAGTAGGGCCGTCCACGAGGTCGAGCCCGACTCCAGGGCGGCGACGAAGGAGTAGGGCCAGCCGGGCACCATCTCGTGCGTGTTCTCGCGCCGGCCGTAGGTGTGGCAGAAGGAACGGCCGTCGCTGGTGTTGGCGTCCGGCCGCAGTCAGGCGGTTACGTCGACGGCGAGCACGATCCGTCTACCTGGGCCGCGGGGCACGCTTCGGGCCGCGATCGCGCGCAGAAGGCCGTCCGCGTCGAGGTCCCCGCGGTTCAGGGCGGCGTACAGGGAGCCGTGCGAGCGCCGGTGCTCGGGCGCCAGGGCCAGCTCGACCAGGGCGCGGACCGGACCGTCGGCACACAGCAGGGCATCCGACAGCTCGAACAGTGCGTCCGCGCGGCGGGGCATCGCGGCGTACAAGTCCATTCGAAAGGAGGACAGTTCCGCAAGAGCCTGCCGACGAACGGCTTCAGGGACCACACTCGACACCGACGACCTCCGTGACCACTGTGCGACTCGACATCAAACAGCGTGAAACGGAGGTCGTCGCCATGTCCCGAAGATCCTCATGTGGGTGACCAGATCGAACAACCTCGAGTCGATCACCGAAAGTAAAACAACAAGCTTAGATGAAGAGCGTCTCGCAGCCTTCCATGGGCGCCCACCCGGCGTCTCCGCTGGCCGTCACGGCCAGAACAGGCAACGGCCTGTCCCCCGGGAAGGGATGGGCAGCCCGCCGGGTCGAATGTCAGCAGTAACGCACCATCCCCGTGGCCAGAACAGGCCGCACACGAATAATTCACCCTGACGGAGCAAGTCAGTTGACATATGATCAAGGCAGGCTTATGGCAGGACGGAAAGGAGAAGCCCGGCTCGCTCAGACATGCAGCGCGCCCCTCGGGCGCGAGGCTCGCCAGGGCGGGAAGAGTGGGCCCATCAACCTGCCGGCGGGAACGCCCCAGCATGTAGAAGTGCCTCAAGGGGCTGGCATCAGGTGAGTTGATCAGCCATTGCGGCTTCGGCTGGTCACGAGCAGGGCCAACTGCATGGCAGCCAGCCATGGAAAAGCCCGAGCCGCGCAAGCCGTCGCCTGCTGCTTGGTCGACCACCATATCCGCCTCGCCGCCGCCGTAGACGCCCTTCTCTTTGTGGAATCGAGTCGACGATTCGATTACTCCATAAGGGTGAATTATTCGCGTGCGGCCTGTTCTGGCCACGGGGATGGTGCGTTACTGCTGACGTTCGACCCGGTGGGCTGCCCATCCCTTCCCGGGGGACAGGCCGTTGCCTGTTCTGGCCGTGACGGCCAGCGGAGACGCCGGGTGGGCACCCTTGGAAGGTTGCGAGACGCTCTTGTTGACGCCCTCCATCTGATGGAGCGTCAACTACTCCTCTCGGGCGCCCCATCCCGATCAGATCTGGATCAAGGGGTGTGTCATGGCCAAGAGTTTTCAGTCGAGGTGGCGTCAACTGTTGGGCCTCGGAAGGCCCAAGCAGAGTGCGGCGGTGACGCCGCCGGATCCGACGGTGGCGGTGGGCAGCTTCCCGACCGGGGTGGCGATCACTCCCGACGGACTGCACGCGTACGTGACCAACGAGGGCGACAACACCGTCAGCGTGATCGACACCGCCACCAACACCGTGACGGCCACGGTCGTCGTGGGTACCGGACCGTTCGATGTGGCTGTCACTCCCGACGGGCTGCACGCGTACGTGACCAACAGCGGTGACAACACCGTCAGCGTGATCGACACCGCGACCGCCACCATCGTGGCCACCATTCCCGTGGGTACCGGACCGTTCGGGGTCGCGGTCAGCCCCGACGGACTGCACGCCTACGTGACCAACAGCGGTGACAACACCGTCAGCGTGATCGACACCGCGACCGCCACCATCGTGGCCACCATTCCCGTGGGCGCCGCGCCCACCGGCGTCGCGGTCAGCCCCGACGGACTGCACGCCTACGTGACCGACAACGGCGACAACACCGTCAGCGTGATCGACACCGCCACCAACACCATCGTGGCCACCATCACCGTGGGTACCGCACCCACCAGCGTCGCGGTCAGCCCCGACGGACTGCACGCCTACGTGACCGACAACGGCGACAACACCGTCAGCGTGATCGACACCGCCACCAACACCATCGTGGCCACCATCACCGTGGGTACCGGGCCGTTCGATGTGGCTGTCACTCCCGACGGACTGCACGCGTACGTGACCAACAACGGCGACAACACCGTCAGCGTCACCGACACCGTTCCCTTCACTTCCGCCACCACTCTCGCCTCGGCGCCCGACCCGTCGGTGTTCGGCCAGGCCAAGGTCCTCACCGCCACCGTCACCTCCGTGGACGGCATCCCGACCGGGACGGTGTCGTTCTTCGACGGCGCCACCCTGCTGGGCACTGGCACTGTCGTCGCGGGCGTGGCCACCTTCACCACCACCGACCTCGCCGTCGGCACCCACGCGCTGACCGCCGTCTACAGCGGCGACACCGCCTTCAACGGCTCCACCTCGCCCGTGGACGCCCAGACCGTCACCACGGCGGACACCACAACGGTGTTGACGTCCCTGCCCGACCCGTCGGTGTTCGGCCAGCCCAAGGTGCTGACCGCCACCGTCACCGCGGCGGCTCCCGGTGCCGGCACCCCGACCGGGACGGTGTCGTTCTTCGACGGCGCCACCCTGCTGGGCACTGGCACTGTCGTCGCGGGCGTGGCCACCTTCACCACCACCGACCTCGCCGTCGGCACCCACGCCC
>NZ_JBVISA010000084.1:0-8586 GCF_055575755.1 Kitasatospora sp. NPDC034035
CCCCACCCGGCAACCGGCACCCCATACCCACGATCACCACCGGATCAGCCCCATCACCCACCGACACCACCGGCACCACCGACACCGGCACCACACCCCCACCCTCAACCTCACCCTCACCGAGGATCCCGCTCAGCAGGTGCTCGGCGAGTTGCCGCGGGGTGGGGTGGTCGAAGGTGACGGTGGCGGGCAGGCGCAGGCCGGTGGCGGTGTTGAGCCGGTTGCGCAGTTCGACGGAGGTCAGGGAATCGAAGCCGAGGTCCTTGAACGGCTGCCGGTCCCATGCGGCCCCCGGTTCGCGGTGACCGAGCACGGCTGCGGTGTTGGCGGTGACCAGGTCGAGTGCGGCTCGCAGCCGTTCGGCCTCCGGCAGTGACCGCAGGCGGTCGGCGATCGCGCCGTGCCGCGCCGGGCGCCGGGCCGCCTTGCGGGAGACGAGGCCCTTGAGGGCTGCCGGGGCGCCCGCCATCACGGAGAGGTCGAGGCGTACCGGCACCAGCGCGGCCCGGTCCGTGGCCAGGGCCGCGTCGAACAGCGACAGGGCGTGGTCGGTGGCCAGTGGCACGACCCCGGCTCGCATCAGCCGGTCCTGGTCGGCACCGGTCAGGTGCCCGGTCATGCCGCTCAGCTCGGCCCAGTAGCCCCAGGCCAGCGAGGTCGCCGGCAGTCCGAGGGCGCGCCGGTGCACGGCGAGGGCGTCGAGGAAGGTGTTGGCCGCGGCGTAGTTGGCCTGCCCGGGGCTGCCGAGCGTCCCGGCCGCCGAGGAGAAGAGGACGAACGCCGTCAGGTCCCGCCCTCGGGTGAGTTCGTGCAGGTGCCAGGCCGCCCGTGCCTTGGGCTCCCAGACCGCGGCGAGGCGTTCGGGGGTCAGGGACTCGACCACGGCGTCGTCGAGCACGCCGGCGGCGTGGACGACCGCGGTCAGCGGGTGCGCGGCCGGGATCGAGTCCAGTACGGCCGCCAGCGCGTCCCGGTCGGCCACGTCGCAGGCGGCCACGGACACCTCCGCGCCCAGCCCGGCCAGTTCCTCGCACAACGCCGCCCCGCCACCACTGCGGCTGACCAGCAACACATGCCGCACACCCCGCTCCGCCACCAGATGCCGGGCCACATGGCCCCCCAGCGTCCCCGTACCACCGGTGATCAGCACCGTACCGGCCGCATCGAGATCCGCAGGAACCGTGAGGACGATCTTCCCGACGTGAGCGGCCCGGCTCATGAACCGGAAGGCGTCGACCGCGTCCCGGACCCCGCGTACGTCCAACGGCAGCGGTGCGAACTCGCCGTCCGTGAATTCCCGTACGACGGCGTCCAGGATCTCGCCGAGCCGTTCCGGCCCCGCGTCGGCGATGTCGAACGCCCGGTAGACGATGTCGGGATGGTCGGCCGCGTCGCGGATGTCGGTCTTGCCCATCTCCACGAACCGGCCGCCGGGCCCGAGCAGCCGCAGGGAGGCATCGACGAACTCGCCGGACAGCGAGTCCAGAACCACGTCCATGGGCGGGAACTTCTGCTCGAACTCCAGGGTGCGCGACGAGGCGATGTGGTCCTCGTCCAGTCCCAGGGCGCGCAGGGTGTGCCATTTGGCCGGGCCGGCGGTGGCGAACACCTCCGCCCCGAGCCGCCGGGCCAGTTGGATCGCCGCCATGCCGACGCCGCCGGTGCCGGCGTGGATCAGGACCCGGTCACCGGCCTTCAGCCCGCCCAGGTCACGCAGGCCGTACCAGGCGGTCAGGAACACCACGGGCACTGCCGCGGCCCTGGCGAACGACCAGTCGTCGGGCATCCGGACCAGCAGCCGCTGGTCGGCGACGGTGACCGGGCCGAAGGCGCCGGGGACCAGGCCCATGACGCGGTCGCCGGGGCGGAACCGGGTGTCCGGGCCGGTTTCGAGGACGACGCCCGCGCCTTCGCCGCCCATCAGGGCCTCGCCGGGGTAGACGCCGAGGGCGATCAGCACGTCCCGGAAGTTCAGGCCGGCCGCCCGCACGGCGATCCGAACCTGCCCGGGCTCCAGCGGCTCCATGAGCTCCGGGCGGGGCACCAGCGCCAGGTCGTCGATGCTGCCGGTGCCCGTGTCCTCCAGCCGCCAGGTCCCGTCTGGCGGGGTGAGGCTCCCGCCGACGCGGACCAGGCGGGGGACGCGCAGCGCCCCTTGGCGTACCGCCAGTTCCGGCTCGTCCGTGCCGGCGATCAGCGCGGGGTCCCAGGTCGAGTCGGCGTCGACCAGGACGAACCGGTCGGGGTGTTCGGCCCGCGCGCCGCGGACCAGGCCCCAGACCATCGAGTGGTGGAGGCCGACCACGTCACCGGGCGCGGCGGCGACGGCGTTGCGGGTGACGACCGCCAGCCGTGTCCGCTCGCCCGCCAAGTGGTCCCGGATCACGGCGAGTACGCTCTGCGCGCTCTCGTACGCCGCCTCGACGGTGTCCGCCTCGGGCTCCGGCCCGGGCACCTCGTAGACGACCAGGTCCGCGGGGTCGCCGCCCGTCGATGCCGATTCGCAGGGGACCCAGTCGAGTGCGTACAGGCTGTCCGGGACGGCGGTGGCGTCCCGGACGGTCAGCGACGTGATGACCGCGACCGGGGTGCCGTCCGGATCGGCCACGGCCACGGTGTACGTGTCCGGCCCGGTGGCGGACAGGCGTACGCGCAGCGTCCCGCGGCCGGCGGGCCGTATCGCCACTCCGGTGAACGCGAACGGCAGGCCGGTGCGGTCGGTGAGGAAAGCCATGGGGTGCAGTGCGGCGTCGAGCAGCGCGGGGTGCAGGGCGAACGGTTCCTCGGCGGGAAGCTCCACCTCGGCGTAGACGGTGTCGCCGACCCGCCAGGCCGCCGTGACGCCCTGGAACGCCGGCCCGTACTCGTAGCCGAGCACGGACAGCGAGTCGTAGAGCCCGTCGACGTCGAGGGGCTCACCGGCCGGCGGCCAGTCCCAGGTGCTCAGCACCGGCTCCTCGCCCAAGGTCCCGGTGGCGTGCCGCACCCACTCGTCGCCGTCACGCGAGTACACCGTGAGCGGGTTGCGGCCGTCGTCCTCGGGGCCCACGACGACCTGGAGGTGCACCGGGGTGTCGTCGAGGACGAGCGGCGTTTCGAGCACCAGCTCCTCGACCGCGTGGCCGAGCCGGCCGGCCGCGTAGGCCGCCATTTCCGCGAACGCGGTGCCGGGCAGGAGGACGGAGCCCCGCACGGTGTGGTCGGCCAGCCACGGGTGGGTGGCGAGGGAGATCCGTCCGCTGAGCACCGCGCCGTCGGGCAGTTCCACGAACGTGCTGAGCAGGGGGTGGTCGCCCGACTCCGTCGGGACGGGCCGCAGCCAGTACGGCTGGCGCTGGAAGGCGTACGTCGGCAGGCTGACGGGCTCGGTGTCGTCCGGGAACCGCCAGTCGACCGGGACACCATGGACGTGCAGGCGGCCGAGCGAGGTGAGGAAGTCGTCCTGGTCGCGCCGGAGCGTGCCGGTAGCCAGGAGGTCGGAGCCGTGGTGGTGACCGGTCTCCTCGACGGCGGAGACCAGGACCGGGTGCGGGCTGACCTCGACGAAGACGGTGTGGCCGTGGTCGAGCAGCGCACGGGTGGTCTGGTCGAACAGCACGGGTTCGCGGAGGTTGCGGTACCAGTAGCCGGTGTCGAGGGCGGAGGTGTCGATCTGCTCGCCGGTCACCGTCGAGTAGAACGGGATCGTCGCCGGGCGCGGTGTGATGCCGGCGAGGTCGGTGAGCAGTTGCTCGCGGATCGCCTCGACCTGGACAGAGTGGGCGGCGTAGTTGACGGGCAGGCGGCGAGCGTGGATGCCGTCGGCCTCACAGGCCGCCAGCAGCTCGTCCAGCGCGTCCAGCGCGTCCAGCGCGTCCAGATCACCCGATACCACCACGCTGTCCGCGGAGTTGACCACCGCCACGGTCAGCCGGCCGTTCCAGCGGGCCACGAACTCGGCGGCCTGCTCATGCCCGAGCCCTACGGAAAGCATGCCGCCCTGGTCGGCCAACACCGCCAGCGCCCTGCTCCGTAACGCCACCACCTTGGCGGCGTCGTCCAACGACAACGCCCCCACCACATACGCCGCCGCGATCTCCCCCTGCGAATGCCCGACCACGGCATCAGGCTCCACACCATGAGCACGCCACAGCTCGGCCAGCGCCACCATCACCGCGAACAGAGCCGGCTGCACCACATCCACCCGCTCCAACGAGCCACCGCCGACCAGCACCTCCACCAACGACCAGTCCGTGTACGGCGCCAACGCCACATCACACGCATCGATCGCCTCCCGGAACACCGCCTCCGAGCCGTACAACTCCCCACCCATACCCACCCACTGCGCACCCTGCCCCGGAAACACGAACACCGAACGACCCAGCGAACGGACAGTCCCGGTGACCAGACCCGGCGCCGACCGGCCCTCCGCCAGTGCCTCCAACGCCTCCACACCGCTCAGCACCGCACGGTGAGCGAAACGCGACCGCCCCGCCAACGCCCGACCCACCGCAGCCGCGCCAACCCCCGGATGCCCGGCCAGGAACGCCCCCAGCCGACGCGCCTGCTCCCGCAACGCCACATCCGACTTCCCCGACAACACCCACGGCACCACCCCGCCCGCGGCCCCCGTCGAAACCCGGACCGGCTCCTCAGCAGCCGCCTCGATCACCACATGCGCGTTCGTACCGCTGATGCCGAACGCCGACACGCCGGCACGGCGGGGACGCCCCGTCTCCGGCCACGGCCGGGCCTCGGTGAGCAGTGAGACACGACCCGCCGACCAGTCGACGTGGGAGGTCGGCGCGTCCACGTGGAGGGTCCGCGGCAGTTCACCGTGCCGCATCGCCATGACCATCTTGATCACACCCGCCACGCCGGCGGCGGCTTGCGTGTGGCCGATGTTCGACTTCACCGACCCCAGCCACAACGGCTCATCCCGCCCCTGACCGTAGGTCGCCAGGAGTGCCTGCGCCTCGATGGGGTCGCCAAGGGTGGTGCCGGTGCCGTGGGCCTCCGCCGCGTCCACGTCCGCCGTCGACAGTCCGGCATTCGCCAACGCCTGCCGGATGACGCGTTCCTGGGACGGACCATTCGGCGCCGCAAGCCCGTTCGACGCGCCGTCCTGGTTCACCGCCGAGCCCCGGACGACCGCCAGCACCCGGTGGCCGTTACGGCGGGCGTCGGACAGGCGTTCCAGCAGCAGCAGGCCGGCGCCCTCACCCCAGCTGGTGCCGTCGGCCGCCTCGGCGAACGCCTTCACCCGGCCATCGGCGGCAAGCCCCCGCTGCCGCGAGAACTCGACGAACCCCGCCGGCGTCGCCATCACCGTCACGCCACCGGCCAACGCCAGCGAACACTCCCCCGCCCGCAATGCCTGCGCCGCCAGATGGATCGCCACCAGCGACGACGAGCACGCCGTGTCCACCGACACCGCCGGACCCTCCAGCCCCAGCAGGTACGACACCCGCCCGGACGTGGCGCTGGTGGCTGTTCCGGTGGCGAGAAAACCTTCGAGGTCCGGCGGCGGCTGGTTGCCGTAGCCGGAGGACCACAGGCCGGTGAACACGGCTGTGCGGCTGCCGCCGAGTGTGGTCGGGTCGATGCCGGCGTACTCGAAGGTCTCCCAGGCGGTTTCCAGCAGCACCCGCTGCTGCGGGTCCATCGCCAACGCCTCGCGCGGCGAGATACCGAAGAACCCGGCATCGAAGCCGGCGCCGTCGGCGAGGAAGCCGCCCGATCGGCTGTAGGTCGTGCCCGGCCGGTCCGGGTCAGGGTCGTAGACGACGTCCCATCCACGGTCCGGCGGGAATGCGGTGATCGCGTCGGCACCGTCCGAGACGAGCCGCCACAGGTCGGCCGGGCACTCCACTCCGCCCGGGTAGCGGCAGCCCATGCCGATGATCGCGATCGGCTCGCGCGCGGCCTCCTCCATGTCGGCGAGGCGCTTACTGAGCACTCCCAGGTCGGCCGTGGCGCGCTTGAGGTAAGTGCGGAGCTTCTCTTCGTCAGACATCGCTACTGCTCCTCAGCGTTTCGGGACTCGCCCGATCGGATGACCTCGGTCCTGCGGTGCGCATCGTCCAGAAGGCTGAACAGTTCGTCGTCGCTGGCCTCGTCGACACCGGCCGCGGAGCCGGTGCGTTTGCCGGTCCAGGCCGCGAGTAGTGCTTCGAGGCGGGCCGCGACGGTCTCGTAGTCGGCGTCGGCGGCTGCCGCGTCCAGGGTGGACTTGAGCTGGTCGAGTTCGGCGAGCAGGGGGTCGGGTTCGGTGCCGTGCAGCCGTGTGTGCAGGAAGGCGGCGAGGCGGGTTGGTGTCGGGTGGTCGAAGACGAGCGTGGCGGGCAGGCGCAGGCCGGTGTCCGCGTCGAGCTGGTTGCGCAGTTCCACGGCGGTGAGCGAGTCGAACCCGATGTCGGTGAACGCCTGGTCGGGGTTGACCGCCTCCGGTGACGAGTGCCCCAGGACGAGGGAGACCTGGCCCACGACGAGTTGCAGCACGTCGGCCTGCGTCCACACGCGGTCGGCGGTCTGCCTGCGCCGGGGCCGTACCAGCTCCCGCAGCAGGGCGGGCGGATCGCCGGCGCGGCGCAGCGCCGACAGGTCGAACCTGACGGGGGCGAGGGTGGGGGTGCCCGCGGTCAGCGCGGCGTCGAACAGGGCCAGCGCGTCCGTCGTCGGCAGCGGCCGTACGCCGGCCCTCGCCAGGCGGTGCCGGTCGGTGGCGGTCAGACCTCCGGTCATGCCGCTGGCCTCTGCCCAGTAGCCCCAGGCGAGCGACACGGCCGGCTGTCCCTGGGCGTGCCGGTGTGCGGCGAGGCCGTCGAGGTACGCGTTCGCCGCCGAGTAGTTCGCCTGGCCCGCGCCGCCCAGCACACCGGCCGCCGACGAGAACAGCACGAACGCCTCCAGGTCCGAGGTCAGTTCGTGGAGGTGCCGCGCCGCGAGGGCCTTCGGCTCCCACACGCGCGCGAACTGCTGCGGGGTGAGGGATTCCACGACGGTGTCGGCCAGCGTGCCCGCGGCGTGGATCACCGAGGTGACCGGGTGTTCGGCGAGCAGCCGCGCCACCGCCTCGCGGTCGGACACGTCGCACGCCACGATGTCGGCGGTCGCGCCCAGCGCGGCCAGGTCGGCGGTCAGCGCGGCCGCGCCGGGGGCGTCCGGGCCGCTCCGGCTGACCAGCAGCAGGTGCCGCACGCCGTGCCGTACGGCGAGGTGGCGGGCGATCGTGCCGCCCAGGGTGCCGGTGCCGCCGGTGACGAGCACCGTGCCCTCGGGGCTGAGCGGCGAGGGCAGCGGTTCGGTCCGCGCCCGTTCGAGGCGGGGGACGTGAACGGCGCCGACGCGGATCGCGAGCTGGGGTTCGTCACCGGCCAGCCGGACCTCGTCGCCGTCGTCACCGTCGACCAGCACGAACCGACCGGGGTGCTCGGTGGCGGCCGACCGGACCAGGCCCCAGACGGCGGCGGCCTGGGGGTCGACGTCCTCGCCCGGACGGACCGGCACGGCGTTGCGCGTGGCGATCACCATGCGCGGGGTGTCCGTGGTGAGGAAGTCCTGGATCACCCGCAGGGTCTCGACGGGCGAGGTGGCGTGGTGGACCGGGATGTCCGGTTCGGTGGTCGCCGCTTCCAGGACCGGCCACACCACCTGGTACGGCACGTCCCGCGTGGTGGCCCCGGCCGGCCGGCGCAGGGTCAACGAGGCGATCTCGGCGATCGGCGCGCCCGACTGGTCGGCGAGGCCGATCGCGCAGGAGTCCTGGCCGGTCATTGTCAGCCGGACCCTGGCGTGCTCGGCGCCGCGCCACCAGGAGATCCCGGCGAAGGAGAACGGCATCTTCGCCCGGTCGTCGGCTACGGTCACGGTCTGGATCGCGGCGTCGAGCAGGGCGGGGTGCAGGGCGAACCGGGTGTCACCGGGGGGTACAGCCACCTCCGCGTAGAGGGTGTGGCCCTCGCGCCAGGCCGCTCGCAGGCCTTGGAAGGCCGTGCCGTAGGCGAATCCGGCGTCGGCCAGGTTGTCGTAGAAGGCGTCGAGGTCGACGGCTTCGGCGTGCGGCGGCCACTGCCGTGCCCAGGGCTCCCGTGGTGCGACGGGTACGGCGCCCAGGGTCCCGGTGGCGTGCCGTACCCACTCGCCGTCCGCGCGCGAGTGGATCGAGACGCTGCGCCGGCCCGCCCGGTCGGGGCCGACGGTCACGGACACCTGCACGCCGTCCGCGACCACCAGCGGTGTCTCCAGCGTCAGGTCCTCGACCGCCGGGCAGCCGACGTGTTCGCCGGCCCGGAGCGCCAGGTCCACGAACGCCGCGCCGGGCAGCAGGGGCGAGCCCGAGATGACGTGTTCGGTGAGCCACGGCTGCGCGGTGGTGGCGAGTTGTCCCGTCAGCACCACGCCGTTGTCGTCGGGGAGTTCCATGGCGTCCCGCAGCAGCGGGTGGTCGATCCGGCCGTCACCGGTCGGTGCCGGGGTGGTGGGCTGGAGCCAGTAGTGCTGGTGCTGGAAGGCGTACGAAGGCACACGCACGCCCGACGTCCCCGCCGTCGTGGCCGCGGGCGGCGTCCAGCGCACGGAACCATCCACCCACAACCGCCCCAGCCC
>NZ_JBVISA010000085.1:0-8479 GCF_055575755.1 Kitasatospora sp. NPDC034035
GGGAGTTGCGGGTCAGGATCTCCGCTGTGGGGGCCGAGGCGGTCTCGCTCGCGGTGGCCGATGCCTCCGGTGCGCCGGTCGCGACGGTCGACTCCCTGGTGCTGCGGGCGTTCTCCCCGGAGCAGCTCGCCGCGCAGGGCGGCCATGATGCGCTCTTCCGTCCGGAGTGGACTCCTGTCTCGCTGCCGGTGTCGGCGCCCGACGGTGTGATCGGTGTCCTGGGCGGGGACGGCCTGGGCCTGGCCGGCGCGATCGCCTTCGCGGACCTGGCGGACATCGCCGAGACCGGTGTCGTTCCCGACATCCTGGTCGTAGCCCTCCCCGCCGCGGAGGACCCCGCGGCGGCAGCCGCCACCCACGCGGCCGTCCGGGACGTGCTCGCCCTGGTACAGGAATGGCTGGCGGCGGACGCGTTCGCCGACTCCCGCCTGGTCGTGGTGACCCGGAAGTCGGCCGGCGCGGGCGCGGGTGACCTTCCCGCCGCGGCTGTCCGGGGCCTGCTGCGGTCGGCCCAGTCCGAGCACCCGGGCCGGATCACGGTGGTCGACCTGGACGGTGACCCCGCCTCGCAGCGGGCCCTGTCCTACGCACTCGGCAGCGACGAACCGCAGCTGGCGCTCCGCGCGGGCAGCGCCGCCGCCCTGCGCCTGCTGCGCGTCACCGAGACCGGCGCGCCGGGCACGGACGCCACGGACGCCCTCGGCGGCGGCACGGTCCTGCTGACGGGAGCCACTGGTGCGCTCGGCCGACAGGTCGCCCGTCACCTGGTGGCGGAGTGCGGCGTCCGTCGTCTGCTGCTGGTCTCCCGTCGCGGCGAAGCCGCCCCGGGGGCAGGGGAGTTGGCGGCCGACCTGGCCGGTCTCGGCGCCGAGACGGCGTTCGCCGCCTGCGACGCGGCCGACCGCGACGCGCTGGCACGGCTGTTGGACGGCACGGACCTGACGGCGGTGGTCCACATCGCCGGAGTCCTGGACGACGGCATCGTCTCGTCCCTGACCCCCGAGCGGCTGGCCGCCGTGCTGCGCCCGAAGGTGGATGCGGCCTGGAACCTGCACGAGCTGACGAAGGACCGTCCGCTCGCCGCGTTCGTGCTGTTCTCCTCCGCGGCCGGTGTGTTCGGGGCGGCCGGCCAGGCCAACTACGCGGCTGCGAACAGCTTCCTCGACGCCCTCGCCGAGCACCGGCACGCCGCGGGTCTCCCGGCGGCCTCGCTCGCCTGGGGCCTGTGGGCGGACGACGGCGGCATGGCGGACACCCTGGCCGGCGCCGACGTCGAGCGGATGGCCCGGGGCGGGGTGTCCGCGCTGTCGGTTGCCGAGGGTCTGGCCCTGCTGGACACGGCCATCACCCTGCCGCACCACCCGGTGCTGGTACCCGCCCGGCTCGACCTGGCCACCGTGCGGGCCGCGGCCGCGCAGGGCGGCCAGGTGCCGGCCCTGCTGCGATCCCTCGTGCAGCCGCCCGTCCGCCGCGCCGCGAGGGCGGCCGAGGCCGATCCGGCCGCGGACCTGCGCCGACGGCTCGCCGGGCAGTCGGCGCAGAACCGGGAGCGGATCCTGCTGGACGTGGTCTGCGGCCAGGTCGCCGCCGTCCTCGGCTACGCGGGCGCGGCCGCCGTCCAGCCCGGCCACGCGTTCCGCGAACTCGGCTTCGACTCGCTGACCGCCGTCGAACTGCGCAACCGCCTCACCGCGGTCACCGGCCTGCGGCTGCCCGCGACGCTGATCTTCGACCACCCGAGCCCCGCCGACCTGGTCGCCCACCTGTCCGCCGCCGTCCCGCAGGACGGGGACCCGGCCGGTCCCGGCGTCTTCGCCGAACTCGACCGCCTCGCCGAGGCCCTGGTACGTACCCCGACCGACGCGGAGACCGGCACGCGGGTCACCCTCCGCCTCCAGGCCCTGCTCACACAGTGGCGGGACGCCATCGGCGGCGCGGCCGACCCCGTCGACGACCACCGCGACCTCGACACGGCGACCGACGACGAGCTCTTCGACCTGCTCGACGACGAGCTCGAGACCTCCTGACCCGGGCGCCACCCCCTTCTCTTTGCCGCAAGGAGCGGACGGACATGCTGAACGAGGACAAGCTGCGCGACTACCTCAAGCGCGCCACCGCCGACCTGCGCAATGCCCGGCGGAGGCTTCGGGACATGGAGGAGCGCGACCGCGAGCCGATCGCGATCGTCGGCATGGCCTGCCGCTACCCCGGCGGGGTGGCCTCGCCCGAGGACCTGTGGCAGCTGGTGGCCACCGGGACGGACGCCATCGGCGGCTTCCCCGCCGATCGCGGCTGGGACGCCGACGCGCTGATCGACGACGACCCGGACGCGCACGGCACCAGCTACGTCAACCAGGGCGGCTTCCTCTACGAGGCCAGCTCGTTCGACCCGGCGTTCTTCGGGATCTCGCCGCGCGAGGCGCTGGCCATGGACCCGCAGCAGCGGCTGCTGCTGGAGACCTCCTGGGAGGCGTTCGAGCGGGCCGGCATCGACCCGCGCACGCTCAAGGGCAGCCGCACCGGCGTGTTCGCCGGCCTGATGTACCACGAGTACGCCAGCCGGCTGGGTGCCGTGCCCGAGGGCGTCGAGGGCCATCTCGGCACGGGCAGCTTCGGCAGCGTCGCCTCGGGCCGCGTCTCGTACACCTTCGGGCTGGAGGGGCCGGCGGTCACCGTCGACACGGCTTGTTCGTCCTCGCTGGTGGCACTCCACCTGGCTGTCCAGGCGCTGCGCAGCGGCGAGTGCACCATGGCGCTGGCGGGCGGGGTGACGGTGATGGCCACCCCCGGCACCTTCGTCGAGTTCAGCCGCCAGCGCGGCCTGGCCACCGACGGCCGTTGCAAGGCGTTCTCCGATGACGCGGACGGCACCGGCTGGGGCGAGGGCGTCGGCATGGTGCTGGTCGAGCGGCTCTCCGACGCCCGGCGCAACGGGCACCCGGTGCTGGCGGTGGTCCGCGGGTCGGCGATCAACCAGGACGGTGCGTCGAACGGCCTGACGGCGCCGAACGGTCCCTCCCAGCAGCGGGTCATCCGCCAGGCCCTGGCCGGCGCCGCCCTGACGCCCGCCCAGGTCGACGTGGTGGAGGCGCACGGGACGGGGACGACCCTGGGCGACCCGATCGAGGCACAGGCACTGCTCGCCACGTACGGCCAGGAGCGTCCGGCCGACCGGCCGCTCCTGCTGGGTTCGTTGAAGTCGAACATCGGTCACACCCAGGCCGCCGCCGGGGTGGGCGGCGTCATCAAGATGGTGATGGCGATCCGAGAGGGTGTCCTGCCGCAGACCCTGCACGTCACCGAGCCCTCCACACACGTGGACTGGTCGGAGGGTGCGGTGGAGCTGCTGACGGAGCAGCGGGAGTGGCCGGGGACGGGGGAGCCGCGTCGTGCGGGTGTGTCCTCGTTCGGCTTCAGTGGGACGAACGCGCATGTGATCATCGAGCAGGCTCCGGCGGACGGGCCGGTGGAGGCGGACGAGGTCGTCGTCGGGTCTCCGGTGGTGGGTGGCTCGGTGGTGCCGTGGCTGGTGTCGGGCCGGAGTGAGGAGGCGCTGCGCGGGCAGGCGGCGCGGCTGCGGGCTTTCGCGGGACGGGAGCCGGATGTGTCGGGTGCCGGTCTGGCGCTGGCGAGCGGGCGCGCGGCCCTGGAGCACCGGGCCGTGGTCCTCGGAGCCGACCTCCCCGAACTCGTCTCCGGACTGACGGCGATGGCCGACGGTGGCGTGAGCGCCGGTGTCGTGCAGGGCGCTGCGGGTGCACCCGGGAAGGTGGCGTTCGTCTTCCCGGGTCAGGGTTCGCAGTGGGCCGCGATGGCGGTGGAGCTGTTGGAGTCGTCGTCGGTGTTCGCTGGGCGGATGGCGGAGTGCGGGGCGGCGTTGGCGCCGTTCGTGGATGGCTGGTCGCTGCTGGAGGTGGTTCGCGGCGTCGAGGGTGATGCGTGGATGGATCGGGTGGACGTTGTCCAGCCGGTGTTGTGGGCGGTGATGGTGTCCCTCGCGGAGGTGTGGCGTGCGTCCGGTGTGGAGCCGGGTGTGGTGGTCGGTCATTCGCAGGGTGAGATCGCTGCCGCGGTGGTGGCGGGTGCGTTGTCGTTGGAGGACGGTGCCCGGGTGGTGGCGTTGCGCAGCCGGGCGATCGCGGGTGGTCTGGCGGGTCTGGGTGGCATGGTCTCGGTGGCGTTGCCGGTGGAGGAGGTGCGTGAGCGTCTCGGTGACGGGGATCGGGTGTCGGTCGCGGCGGTGAACGGTCCGTCGGCGGTGGTGGTGTCCGGTGAGCCGGGCGCTCTGGAGGAGTTGTTGGCCTTGTGTGAGGTGGACGGCGTTCGTGCCCGTCGTGTCCCGGTGGACTACGCCTCGCATTCCGCGCAGGTGGAGTCGATCCGTGCCGAGCTGTTGGAGGTCCTTGCGGAGGTCCGTCCGCGGGCGGGCTCGGTGCCGGTGTTCTCGACGGTGACCGGTGGGCTGGTCGACGGTTCCGCCATGGATGCCGAGTACTGGTACACCAACCTCCGTACCACCGTCCGGTTCGCCGAGGCGGTCGACGCCCTCCTCGCCGACGGCTACGGCACCTTCGTCGAGGTGAGCGCCCATCCGGTGCTGGCGATGGCGGTGCAGGACACCGCCGAGGCGGCCGGGCACGACGCGGTGACCGTGGGCACGCTGCGCCGCGGCGAGGGCGGCCCGCGCCGGGTGCTGGCCTCGCTGGCCGAGGCGTGGGTGCGCGGCGTGGCCGTCGACTGGCGGGCCGCCGCCTTCGCCGGCACCACCGCCGTCCCGCCGCTCGCACTCCCCACCTACGCCTTCCAGCGTGCGCACTACTGGCTGGACGCGCCCAGCGCGGCATCCGACCAGGGGAACCCGACCGGGGTCGACCCCGTCGAGGCCGAGTTCTGGGCCGCCGTCGAGAACGAGGACCTCGGCGTCCTCGCAGGCTCGCTCGACCTGGACGCCGACGCGCCGCTGAGCGCCGTCCTGCCCGCCCTGTCGACCTGGCGGCGGCAGCGCCGTGAGCAGTCGACCGTGGATGGCTGGCGCTACCGCATCACCTGGCAGCCCCTCACCGATCTGCCCGCACCGCTGCTCTCCGGCACCTGGGCGGTCATCGCGACGGAGGACGACCGGGACCGCGCCGACGACCTCGCCCACGGCCTCGAACGACGCGGCGCCGACGTCACCGTGCTCACCGTCGGCGAAAACGATCTCGACCGCACCACACTGGCCGCCCGGCTGGCCGCGGAGCTCCCCGACGGCGCCTCCCCGGCCGGCCTGCTCTCCCTGCTCGGCACGGTCGAGGACCGCTGCTCCGCGCACCCGTCGGTGCCGTTCGGCCTGGCGGGCTCCGTTCTGCTGCTCCAGGCGCTGGCCGACGCCGGGATCGAGGCGCCGGTGTGGACGGCCACTCGCGGCGCCGTCGCGGTCGACCGGGCCGAGCGCCTGACCGGTCCCGCGCAGTCCCTGGTCTGGGGCCTGGGCCGGGTCGCCGCCCTGGAGGACGCCCCCCGCTGGGGTGGCCTGGTCGACCTGCCGGAGCTGCTGGACGACCGGGCCATGGACCGGCTGGCCGGGGTGCTGGCCGGTACGGGCGGTGAGGACCAGGTCGCGATCAGGGCCTCCGGTGTGCTGGTGCGCCGCCTGGTGCACGCCCCGGTCGGCCCGGTGGCGGGGGAGGGCTGGCGGCCGTCCGGCACGGTGCTGGTCACCGGCGGCACCGGCGCCCTGGGTGCCCACGTCGCCCGCTGGCTCGCCCGCAACGGCGCCGAGCACCTGCTGCTCACCAGCCGGCGCGGCCAGGAGGCCGACGGCTCCGCCGAACTCGCCGCCGAACTCACCGGCCTCGGTGCCGCCGCCGACATCGTCTCCTGCGACGTCGCCGACCGCACCGCGCTCGAAGCCCTGCTGGCCGGGATCCCCGCCGAGCGTCCGCTGACCGCCGTGATGCACACCGCGGCCGTGCTGGACGACGGCGTGATCCAGGCGCTCACCACCGACCAGCTGGAGCGGGTGCTGCGGGTCAAGGTCGACTCCGCGCTGCACCTGCACGAGCTGACCCGGGAGCTGGACCTCTCCGCGTTCGTCCTCTTCTCCTCCTTCGCCGCCACGTTCGGTGCCCCCGGCCAGGGCAACTACGCCCCCGGGAACGCCTTCTTGGACGCGCTCGCCGCCCAGCGGCGGGCCGACGGCCTGCCCGCCACCTCCGTCGCCTGGGGACCCTGGGGCGAGGGCGGCATGGCCGAGGGCGGCGTCGGCGACCGGATGCGCCGCCACGGCATCCTGGAGATGGCGCCGGACCTGGCCGTCTCCGCCCTGCAGCACGCACTGGACCGGGGCGACACCGAACTGACCGTCACCGACATCGACTGGCAGCGCTTCACCCTCGCCTTCACCTCGGGCCGGGTCCGCCCGCTGCTGTCCGCCATCCCCGAGGCCGCCCGGGTGCTGGAGGGCGTCCGCGCCGCTACCGAGGAGCAGCACTCCACCAACGGCGCACTCGCCGTCCGGCTCGCGGGTGTCGCCCCGGCCGAGCGGGAGCGCATCCTGCTCGACCTGGTGGCCTCGCACATCGCCGCCGCACTCGGCTTCCCCGGGCCGGAGGCCGTCGACACCGGCCGGGCGTTCAAGGAGCTCGGCTTCGACTCGCTGACCGCCGTCGAACTGCGCAACCGCCTCGGTGCCGCGGCCGGCCTGCGGCTGCCCGCCACCCTCGTCTACGACCACCCCACCGCCCTCGCGCTCGCCCGCCACCTCGGCGAGGAGCTCTCCGGGACGGTCGCCGACGCGACGGGACCGGCGGTGGCGAGCGTCGCCCACGACGAGCCGATCGCCATCGTCGGCATGAGCTGCCGCTTCCCCGGCGGCGTGGACTCACCGGAGGCGCTCTGGCAGCTGCTGGCCGCCGGAGGTGACGCCCTGTCGGGGTTCCCGACCGACCGGGGCTGGGACCTGGACGCGGTGTTCGACGCCGACCCCGACGCGAAGGGCACCTCGTACATCCGCGAGGGCGGCTTCCTGCACGACGCCAGCCGCTTCGACGCCGGGTTCTTCGGGATCTCGCCGCGCGAGGCACTGGCCATGGACCCGCAGCAGCGGCTGCTGCTGGAGACCTCCTGGGAGGCGTTCGAGCGGGCCGGCATCGACCCGCACGCACTGCGGGGTAGCCGTACCGGTGTCTTCGCAGGCACCAACGGCGGCGACTACCTGGGCCTGCTCGCCGGCGCCGCGCAGTCGGCCGAGGGCCATGTCGCGACCGGCACCGCCGCGAGCGTGGTCTCTGGCCGGGTCTCCTACCTGTTCGGCCTCGAAGGCCCGGCGATGACCGTCGACACCGCCTGCTCGGCCTCGCTGGTGGCGCTCCACCTGGCCGTCCAGTCGCTGCGTAACGGCGAGTGCGAACTCGCGCTGGCGGGCGGTGTCACGGTGATGTCCACCCCCGGCACCTTCATCGAGTTCAGCCGCCAGCAGGGCCTGGCCGCCGACGGCCGCTGCAAGCCGTTCTCGGCCGCGGCCGACGGCTTCACCCCCTCCGAGGGCGTCGGCATGGTGCTGGTCGAGCGGCTCTCCGACGCCCGGCGCAACGGGCACCCGGTGCTGGCGGTGGTCCGCGGGTCGGCGATCAACCAGGACGGTGCGTCGAACGGCCTGACGGCGCCGAACGGTCCCTCCCAGCAGCGGGTCATCCGCCAGGCCCTGGCCAACGCCGGTCTGGCCCCCGGCCAGGTCGACGCCGTGGAGGCGCACGGGACGGGGACGCGCTTGGGCGACCCGATCGAGGCGCAGGCCCTGCTCGCCACGTACGGTCAGGGCCGGCCCGAGGACCGCCCGCTGCTGCTCGGCTCGGTGAAGTCCAACCTCGGCCACGCGCAGGCCGCCGCCGGCCTCGCCGGCGTGATCAAGATGGTCGAGGCGCTGCGCCGCGGCATCCTGCCGCAGAGCATCCACCTGGACGAGCCGTCGCCCCACGTGGACTGGTCGGCAGGCGCCGTCGAGCTGCTGACGGAGCAGCGGGAGTGGCCGGGGACGGGGGAGCCGCGTCGTGCGGGTGTGTCCTCGTTCGGCTTCAGTGGGACGAACGCGCATGTGATCATCGAGCAGGCTCCGGCGGACGGGCCGGTGGAGGCGGACGAGGTCGTCGTCGGGTCTCCGGTGGTGGGTGGCTCGGTGGTGCCGTGGCTGGTGTCGGGCCGGAGTGAGGAGGCGCTGCGCGGGCAGGCGGCGCGGCTGCGGGCTTTCGCGGGACGGGAGCCGGATGTGCCGGGTGCCGGTCTGGCGCTGGCGAGCGGGCGCGCGGCCCTGGAGCACCGGGCCGTGGTCCTCGGAGCCGACCTCCCCGAACTCGCCTCCGGACTGGCCGACCTGACCTCCGGCGCGGCGGGCACCGGCGTGGTCAGGGGCGTGAGCGGTTCGGCGGGCCGGGTGGCGTTCGTCTTCCCGGGTCAGGGTTCGCAGTGGGCCGCGATGGCGGTGGAGCTGTTGGAGTCGTCG
>NZ_JBVISA010000086.1:0-7975 GCF_055575755.1 Kitasatospora sp. NPDC034035
CACCAGGCCCCCGCCGGCCACCGGGACGAACTCGCCCTGCACCTGGAGCTCTTCACCATCCGGCGCACCGCCGACAAGCTCAAGTACCTGGCCGGCGTGGAATCCGGCATGGACGCCTTCGTCAACGACGTCACCCCCGAGGACGCGGCCCGCCGGCTGCGGGAGGTCGCCCCGTGAACACCTTCGCCCAGCCCGACACCTTCACCGAGCCCGACACCTTCACCGAGCTCTACGGCCGCCCCGCCGAAGGGGAGTGGGCCGCCCCCGGCCGGGTCAACCTGATCGGCGAACACACCGACTACAACCTCGGGTTCGTGCTGCCGATCGCCCTCCCGCAGACCGTCCGCGCCCAGGTGGCCCGCCGCGACGACGGACGGCTGCGGCTCTGGTCCGCCCAGGTCCGCGGGCCGGTCACCGTGCTGCGGCTCGCCGACCTCGCCCCCGGCGCGGTGCCCGGCTGGGCCGGCTACCCCGCCGGTGTGGTGTGGGCGCTGCGTGAGGCCGGGCACGAGATCGGCGGCGTGGACCTCCGGCTGGACAGCGACGTCCCCGGCGGCGCCGGACTCTCCTCCTCGGCGGCCCTGGAATGCGCCGTCGCCACCGCGTACAACGACCTGTACGGGCTGGGGCTTTCGGCTGCGGAACTGGCGGTGCTCGCACAGCGCGCCGAGAACGCGTTCGTCGGCGTGCCGTGCGGGATCATGGACCAGATGGCCTCGATGTGCTGCCGCCCGGGTGCCGCGCTGTTCCTGGACAGCCGGGACCTGTCGACGCGTCAGGTGCCCGTCGACCTCGCGGGCGCGGGCCTCGCCCTGCTGGTCCTCGACACCAGGGTCAAGCACGACCTCGGGGACGGCGCGTACGCCGCCCTGCGAGCCGGCTGCGAACGGGCCGCGAAACTGCTCGGGCTGCCCGCACTGCGCTCGCTGCAGCCCTCGGGGCTCGCTGCCGCCCTGGGTGAACTCCCGTCGGAACTGCGCCGGTTGGTGCGCCACGTGGTCACCGAGAACGCGCGGGTGGAGGCCGCCGTCGCCCACCTGGACGCCGGCGACCTCGCCGCGCTCGGCCCGATCCTCACCGCCGGCCACGCCTCGCTGCGCGACGACTACCGGGTCTCCTGCCCGGAGACCGACCTCGCCGTCGAGGCGGCCCTCGCCGCCGGCGCCCACGGCGCCCGGATGACCGGCGGCGGCTTCGGCGGCTCCGTCATCGCCCTGGTCGACGCGGCCGAGGCCCAGCGCGTCGCCGCCCGGGTGACCGCCGCCTTCCGCACCGCCGGGTACGCCGAGCCGCGCACCCTCACCGCCGTCCCGGCCGAGGGGGCGCGCCGGCTCGCCTGACCCCTACTACGCCCGGTGGGCCTGCTACGCCCGGTGGGCCGCCGGGCGCTCGCGGGGCGCCTCCGCGAGCGCCCGGGTCACGGCCTCGACCCCGCCGCGCAGCCCGTACACCGGCGTGGCCGGCTGCTGGCGCCAGGAATCGTCGATGCCGCCCGCGTCCACCGAGTCGAAGCCCAGCTCGTCGACCAGCGCCCGGACGACCCGCTTGGCCGCCTCGTCGTCCCCCGCGACCGGCACGGCGATCCGCTCCGGGTCGCCCGCCGGAAGCGGCCGCTCCAGCAGGTCCTGCGCGTACGTGCCGTTGAACACCTTCACCACCGGGTGCCCGAGGTGCTGCTCCGTCCACCGGCTCTCGGTGAGCCCGTCGTCCTCGATCGCGTCGATCCGGCCGTCGCGCTCCTTCGGGTAGTAGTTGCCGGTGTCGATCACCGCCACACCCTCGGCCGCCCCGTCGAACAGCCCGGCGGGCAGGTCCGGCACGTTCTTCAGCGGCACGGTCACGACCACGACCTGCGCACCCCGCGCCGCCTCGGCCACCGTCACCGCCTTCGCGCCGGTCTCCTCGACCAGCGCCTTCAGCGTCTCCGGGCCGCGCGAGTTCGCCACCGAGACCTCGTGCCCCAGCGCGGCCAGCCGCCGGGTCAGGTTGCCGCCGATGTTGCCCGCACCGATGATGCCGATCTTCATGGGAAACCCCTCGTCTGCGAGTGCCGCAATTGGCTCGTCGCCCTGCCCCAACCCCACGGTGACCGCGGCGATTCCCCACCCGGGCGCCGGCCACCCGCACCGCCGACCCGGACACCCCGTCCGACGACGCCCTGCGGCTGCTGCTCTCCTCGGCCGCCTCGCGCCGAAGCCGCGTGCTCAGCGGCGCTTCCGCTTGCCGTGGGCGGCGGCCGGTGGCACGGGTTCGGGGTCGTTCAGCAAGCGCGACACCGTCCCCCGGAAGGCGGCGGTGGCCGGGTGGTCGGGCCCGAGGACGCGCTCGTGGTCGGTCAGTGTCGCCCGCAGCAGCCACCGCGACTGCGCCCGCCGCCCGGTGTACCAGTAGAGGGTGGCGAGGCCGGCCCGTGCGAGGAGGAGGTGCGGGTGGTCGCGGCCGAGGAGACGCTCGGTCTTCCTGTCGACGTGTTCCAGCACCGTGATCGCGTCCTGGAGGCGTCCGAGGCCGTGGTAGCCGGTGGCGAGGTTGAGCCGGGTGATCAGGGTGTTCGGGTGGTGCGGGCCCAGCACGCGCACGCGGTCGGCCAGGAGCCGCTCCTCGATGGCGACGGCATCGTGGTCGCGTCCCGCGATCCGGTAGCAGTTGGCGAGGTTGCCGAGAGTGCTGAGGGTGGCCGGGTGGTCGCCGCCGAGGAGGCGCTCCTGGTCGGCGAGCACGCGCTCGTGGAGGTCCGTGGCCGCCTCGACGCGTCCTGCGTACAGGTAGCCGTTCGCGAGGTTCGACCGGGTGACGAGGGTCGCGGGGTGCTCGGGGCCGAGCAGGCGTTCGCGGTCGGCGAGGACGCGCTTGTTGAGGCCGATGCCCTCGCGGATGCGGTCCGCCTCCAGATAGGCCTCGCCGAGTTCGGCGCAGATCCGGACGGTCTGGAGGTGGCCGGGACCGAGGACGCGTTCGGCGTCGGCCCGAGTGCGCTCCAGCAGGGTGACGGCCTCCGCGACGCGTCCCGCCGGCCGGTAGGAGGCGGCGAGGATCGTCCGGGCCGTGAGGGTCTGCGGGTGGTCGCTGCCGAGGGCGCGCTCGGTGTCGGCCAGGACCTGCTCCTTGATGCGGACCGCGTCACTGAGGCGTCCGGCCTGTGCGTAGGAGACGGCCAGGTCGGCATGGGTGAGGAGGGTTTCGGGGTGGCCGGGGCCGAGTAGGCGTCCGCGGCCGGCGAGGACGCTCTCGCGCAGCCGGATGGCCTCCTCGGTGCGGCCGGCCTCGTGGTAGGCGCCCGCGAGGTTGGAGCGGGTGGTGAGGGCCTTGCGGCTGTCGGCCCCGAAGAGGCGCTCGGTGTCGGCGAGCACCCCCTCGAGCAGGGTGATGGCCTCCTCGGTGCGTCCCACCTGCGCGTAGTCGACGGCGAGGTTGGCCCGGTACTGCAGGGTGGCCGGGTGGTCGGCACCGAGGACGCGCTAGGAGTCGGCGACGATCCGCTCCAGGAGGTGCAGGGCCTCGAGGTAGCGTCCTTCGGCGTGGTAGCCGACTCCGAGGTTGTTGCGGGCGGCGAGGGTGTCGGAGTGTTCGGTGCCGAGGACGCGTTCACAGGAGGAGACGAGCCGGGTCCAGTGCCGGATGGCGGGCGTGTGGAGCCCCGCCGCGATCAGGCTGAGGCCGATGACGTGCAGCAGGGAGTGGGCCCCGTCGGCCGGTTCCATCAGCTCGTCCCCCGCGTACTCGGCCAGGGTGGCGCCATTGCTGCGGAGCACGGCCGCGAGTTCCCGATCGGTGTGGTCCTCCTCGGGCCACAGCTCGACCAGGGCGTCGGCGGCCGCCCGGTGCGGACGCTCGTCCTCGGGCGTGGCGTCGCGCGCGGCCCGGGAGGTGAGCGCGTGGACGCTCACCTCCCGGTGCGGGGCCTCGCTGAGGGTGAGCAGGTTGTAGGCGTGCAGGACGGCGAGCGCGTCCCGGGCGTCGTCCGCTTCGATCCGCGTGCCGGCCGCGTCGCCGAGGTGGTCCAGCACCGGCTGCGTCGCCCACAGGTCCTGCGGGTGGCCCGCCGGGTCGAGCAGGGCGGCGAGCCGCAGGGCAGGGAGGGCGAGCCCGACCGGCTCCTCCTGCTGGGCGGCGTCCACCGACAGCAGCAGCGCCGCCGTCACCGGGCCCCGGTAGCCGTCGGCGCCGGACCGGGACGGCAGGACCTGGTCCAGGGTGCGGCTGCGGTTACGGAACAGCTGGAGGTAACGGCCGCTGCTGCGCTGCTTGTTGACCATGTAGGCGGCGGCGTGGGCGAGTGCCAGCGGGAGGTGGCCGAGGGCGGCGGCGAGTTCGGCGGCGTGCTCGTCGAGGAAGTGGGCGCAGCCGGCGCGGTCCATCCGCTCCCGCAGGTAGGCGACGGACTCGGCGGGGGAGTAGGTGCCGATGTCGACCAGGGCCCGGTCGCTGCCGGTGGTGGCGGCGCCCCGGTGCCGGGTGGTGGCGATGACCCGCCCGTGCCCGCCCCGGGAGGTGGTCGGCCACAGGACGTCGGGGGTCGCCTCGGTGGTGTTGTCGAGGACGATCAGCCACCGGCGATCGGTGGTCGCCAGCCACTCCAGGAAGCGCTCCGCATCCTGTTCGGCCTCACCGGTCGTTCCCGCGACCCGGACCGCCGCAGCGGCCCTCGCGTAGACGTCCGTCACGGTGGCGGGTTCGGTCGCATCGGCCCACAGCACCAGGTCCGTCCGGGCGTCGACGGCCGCGCGCGCGTAGTCGGCGGCGAGCTGGGACTTCCCGACGCCGCCACCGCCCGCCAGCACCTGGCTGAGCACGACCGTCCCGTGCTGCCCCCGGGCCTCGTCGATGGCCTGCCGCAGCTCCTCCCGAGCCTGGAAGGCACTCGCCTTCGGCGGGATCCGGCCGATCACCATCGGCCACCGCACCTCGACGGCCGGCGCCGCGTACTGGTGGACCGTCAGCTCGCCCGCCTGGAAGGCGTTGCCGTTGACCGTGCCGCCGTCGATGCCGTTCCTGACCTGCCAGCCCTGCACCCGCTCGCCCCCGCCGCCCGGTGTGTCGAATGGCCTCCATTCTCACCGATCCGTAATGCGGTCGGGGCTCCGCGGTGTGCCGGGGCCGTCACTCGAAGCGCGTGGGGTCACCGGCTCCCCGCCGGGTGATCTCCGGTTCGCCGCCGGAGAAGTCGACGACGGTCGTCGGTTCCGTGCCGCAGTCGCCCGAATCCACCACGGCGTCCAGCACGTGGTCGAGGCGCTCCTTGATCTCCCACCCCTGGGTCATCGGTTCGTCGTCGCCGGGGAGGACCAGGGTGCTGGAGAGCAGGGGCTCTCCGAGCTCGGCGAGCAGCGCCCTGGTGACGGTGTGGTCGGGGATCCTGACGCCCACCGTCTTCTTCTTCGGGTGCATCAGGCGGCGGGGGACCTCCTTGGTGGCAGGGAGGATGAAGGTGTAGCTGCCCGGCGTCGCGGCCTTGATGGCGCGGAAGACGTTGTTGTCGAGTTGGACGAACTGCCCGAGCTGCGCGAAGTCCACGCACATCAGCGTGAAGTGGTGGCGCTCGTCGAGCCGCCGGATCGACCGGATCCGTTCGAGGCCCTCGCGGTTGTCCAGTTGGCAGCCCAGGGCGAAACAGGAGTCGGTCGGGTACGCGATGAGTGACCCGGACCGGAGACTGGCGGCCACGGTGCTGATGGTGCGCGGCTGGGGAGACTCTGGATGCACGTCGAAGTACTTCGCCATTGGCCGACCCTACGGGATTCCGGCGACCGATGGGCGCAACCGCGACATTCCGCTCCGCGAGCGCCCGTGAAAGGCGGGGGCGCGGGCGAATCGGGCCGGACGCTGGTCGGCCGCCGGGTGGTGGCGTACGGTCGGTCGGCATGGGCTTCGACCAGGCGCGGGTGAACCGGATCTTCCTTCCCGAGACCTACGCCGACGGCGTGCCGTACGACCTGTTCCGCGAGTTGCGGGCGGAGGCGCCGGTCTGCTGGGTGGAGGAGCCGGCGGTGGGGGACTGGCCGGGCGGGAGCGGCTACTGGGCGGTGCTGCGGCACGCGGACGTGAAGCACGTGCTGCGCAGTCCCGAGCTGTTCTCCTCCCACCTGGGCGCGACCCAGATCCGCGACCCCGACACCCCGGCCGACCTGGAGTTCGCCCGGGCGATGATGCTCAACCAGGACCCGCCCGACCACTCCCGGCTGCGCCGGGCCGTCGCTGCGGCGTTCACCCCGCGGGCGCTGCGCGAGCTGACCGCCGCCATCGAGCGGCGCGCAGCCGAACTCGTGGCGGCGATGCGCCCGTTGGGTCGGGTCGACTTCGTGCCGGTGGCCGCCGAGCTGCCCGTGTGGACGCTGGCCCGGATCCTGGGGGTGCCGGAGCAGGACCAGCAGCTGCTGGTCGATTGGTCGAATCGGGTGATCGGTTACCAGGATCCCGACTACGCCCGGTCCAGCACCGCCGACCCGTCCCGCCTGACCGAGCTGGGTCGGGCCGCGCTCGCCCACCGCCCCACGGCCCCGACCACCTCGGACGGCCGCCCGGTCAACCCGCGTTCGCGTGCGGCCCTCGCCGACATGTTCCGGTACGCGCACGGTCTCGCCGATCGGCCCCCACCGGGCAGCATTGTCGCCCGCCTGCGGGAAGCCGGACTGAGTGCCGCCGAATTCGAAACGATGTTCTTTCTGTTCGGGGTAGTCAAGTGAACACCCGAACATGTTTCGGACTTCGCTTCTAAATAACGGAGTTGACCCGTGGCTTCGTTCGTGATCGGCAGTGGCTGACCAGTCGTAGTGGCGAGGCCTAACGTAGGCGCATGACGACAAAGGACGTCGTCCACCGTCGCCAGGACCTGAGCGAGTACTGGTACGGCCGCCCTGAGTGGCGCAACAAGTGCGCCATCGAGATCTTCCCCTTCCGCAGTTCCACCGATTCGATGGCGCGGGCGGGCGCGGCCCCCTGATCCGGGATGCAGTCGACGAGGAGATTCGGAAAATCGTTGAGCAGTCCGACAGCTACTTCATTTGAGAGATGCGCTTCGATTTCGCGAAGTCGATCCGGCCCGCTGGGGTGGACTCGATGGGACCATCGCGTGGCGCTCCTCGCCACGCGAGCACTAGCATCCGCCACTGACACGCAGTGTTCCTCCTCGAACGAATCCGGCCGAGTTCACCACCGTCTGTCGTCCCCGCCCTGCCTGGGCCCAGGCTCCCAGATCGCGTATGGCTGCGGATGGCTCGTTCCGTGAACCGTCAGACACGTGGCTGAATTTGGATGGCCGCGGCTCAAGGTCTCGGTCCTGTGCGGATGCTGTCCGTACACCAGCACAGGGCAGAGGGGATCAGCGTGGTCATCGGTGGGAGCGACGAGCTGGCTGCGGCTGTACGAGCGTTGTTGACCGACGCGGAGGTCGATCCGGGTGTCGAGGCGCGGACGCCCGACGAGGCCGCCCGAGCCGTCAGCCTGTTCAACGAGGGCCTTCGCGAGGGCCCGGGTGTCCTACGGCAGGTGGCGGAGCGTGCGCAGCTGGGTGCCGAGACGATCTCCTCAGACCGTCTGCAGGTGCTCTCTGAGATGGTACAGAATGCCGATGATGCCGGAGCCCGCGAAGTTCGCCTCCACTGGCGGCCGACCGAACTCCTGGTCGGTCACAATGGCAGTGGCCTGCGACTGGCCGACATCCTGCGCCTCGGACTGCCGTGGCTCAGCGGCAAGAGCCTGGACGCCGACGCCACTGGCCGCTTCGGCATTGGCCTCGCGACGCTCCGACTCCTCTCGACCTCCTGGGAGGTGCACGGGCACCCGTACCACGTCCGGTTCGCCGATGTCACCCTTGCCCCGGCTAACCCCCCACGGCTGCCGCCGGACCTTTCGGACCCTGAGTGGACGGTCTTCCGCATCCCACTTAGGGCGTCCGCCAGTAGGTGCCGAGCTAATCGGTAGTAGCAGGGCAGGCACGGTTCGCCCGATCATGGAGTTCTCTACGCTTCATGATCAC
>NZ_JBVISA010000087.1:0-7279 GCF_055575755.1 Kitasatospora sp. NPDC034035
AGCGGGTGTTGCTGGAGACCGCGTGGGAGACGTTCGAGGATGCGGGGATCGATCCGACGTCGTTGCGGGGCAGCCAGACGGGCGTGTTCACCGGCATCTGGGCATCCGGCTACGGCGACCAGGCACCCGCCGACGCCGAGGGCTATCTCGGTACGGGCGCCGCGACCAGCGTGACCTCCGGCCGGATCGCCTACCTGCTGGGGCTGGAGGGCGCGGCGGTCTCGCTGGACACCGCCTGCTCGTCCTCGCTGGTGGCGATCCACCTGGCAGCGCAGGCGCTCCGCTCGGGGGAGTGTTCGCTGGCCCTGGCCGGCGGGGTGACCGTGATGGCGACCCCGCTGGGGTTCACGGAGTTCTCACGCCAGCGCGGCCTGGCTCCCGACGGCAGGGTGAAGGCGTTTGCCGAGGCGGCCGATGGTACGGCCTGGGGTGAGGGCGCCGGCTTGGTGCTGCTGGAGCGGTTGTCGGACGCCCGTCGCCATGGGCACCGGGTGCTGGCGGTGGTGCGGGGTTCGGCGGTGAACCAGGACGGCACCTCCAACGGCCTCGGAGCGCCGAATGGTCCGTCGCAGGAGCGGGTCATCCGTCAGGCGCTGGCGAACGCCGGGTTGGAGGCGTCCGAGGTGGACGCGGTGGAGGCGCACGGTACGGGGACGACGCTCGGCGATCCCATCGAGGCGCAGGCGCTGCTGGCGACCTACGGCCGGGACCGGGTGGAGCCGTTGTGGCTGGGGTCGGTGAAGTCGAACATCGGGCACACCCAGGCGGCGGCCGGCGTGGCTGGTGTGATCAAGATGGTCATGGCGATGCGGCACGGGCAGTTGCCGCCGACGCTGCATGTCGACGCGCCGACTTCCCACGTCGACTGGGAGTCCGGAAACATCCGGCTGCTCACCGAGGCCCGGCCCTGGCCCGACAACGGCCACCTGCGTCGCGCGGGCATCTCGGCGTTCGGCATCAGCGGTACGAACGCGCATGTGGTGATCGAGGCGGCTGGTGAGGAGCCGGTCCGGGTTTCGACGGGGTCCGCGGGCGGGGTGGTGCCGTGGGTGTTGTCGGGGAAGTCGGATGTGGCGTTGCGGGAGCAGGCGCGTCGGCTGGGGGCGTTCCTGGCCGGGCATCCGGGGGTTGGCGCGGCTGCGGTGGGTCGGGCGTTGGCGGGGCGGTCGCGTTTCGATCACCGTGCGGTGCTGAGCGGTGTGGAGGCGTTGGAGGCACTGGCGGAGGGCGGTACGGCGCCGGGTCTGGTCACCGGGACCGCCGGTTCGCTGGGTCGTTCGGTGTTCGTGTTTCCGGGGCAGGGTGCGCAGTGGGTGGGTATGGGTGGGGAGTTGTACGGCTCGGAGGCGGTGTTCCGGGAGGCGATCGATGCGTGTGATGTGGCGTTGGCGCCGTACACGGGTTGGTCGTTGGTGGAGGTGCTGGTCGGCGGTGGCTCGTTGGAGCGGGTGGATGTGGTGCAGCCGGCTCTGTTCGCGGTGATGGTGGCGCTGGCCGAGCTGTGGCGTGCTCATGGTGTGGAGCCTGATGCCGTGGTCGGGCATTCGCAGGGGGAGATCGCGGCGGCGTATGTGGTGGGGGCGTTGTCGTTGGAGGACGCCGCCAAGGTGGTGGCGTTACGGAGCAAGGCCCTGGTCGCTCTGGCGGACCAGGGTGGGATGGTGTCGGTCGGCCTCGGGCATGAGCAGGCCGCCGAGTTCGTGGCCCGCTGGGACGGCCGGCTGACGGTGGCGGTGGTCAATGCCCCCGGTTCGGTCGTCGTGTCGGGTGATCCGGACGGGCTGGACGAGTTGCTGGCGGCCTGTGAGGCCGACGGTATCCGCGCCCGTCGCCTGCCCGTCAACTACGCCGCCCACTCCGTCCAGGTCGAGGCGATCCGCGAGCAACTGCTCACCGACCTCGCCGGCATCACACCGCGCCCGGCGACGATCCCGTTCTACTCGACGGTGACCGGCGAGCAGATCGACACCTCCGCCCTCGACGCCGACTACTGGTACCGCAACCTCCGCGAACCCGTGCTGTTCGACCAGACCACCCGTGCGCTGCTCGACCACGGCCACACCGTCTTCGTCGAGATCAGCCCGCACCCGGTGCTCACGCCTGCGCTGGAGGAGCACGAGGCGGGTGTGGTGACCGGGACGCTGCGCCGCGACCACGGCACCCCGGCCGAGTTCCTGGCCGCCGCGGCGCGGCTGTTCGTCGCGGGTGTGCCGGTGCGGTGGCCGTTCCCCGAAGGGGAGCCGGTGGCGCTGCCCACCTACCCCTTCCAGCGGACGCGGTTCTGGCTCGCCGGAGGCGCGGGAGACGTGTCCGCGGCCGGGCTCGACTCGGTGGACCACCCGCTGCTCGGCGCCGCTGTCGAGGTGGGCGAGCAGCGGGTCCTGACAGGTCGGCTCTCCCTGGCCACCCATCCCTGGCTCGCGGACCACTCCGTCCTGGGGACGGTGCTGCTGCCCGCGACGGCGTTCGTGGAACTGGTGGTGCACGCGGCCGGGGCGGCAGTGGAGGAACTGGTCCTGGAGGCGCCGCTGACGTTGCCCGCGGACGGCGCGGTGGACGTGCAGGTCGTCGTGGGCGAGCCGGACGAGACCGGCCGCCGCACGGTCGACGTCCGGTCCCGTACGGACGGTTGGGTGCGGCACGCCACCGGCACGGTGAGCGGGAATCCCGTGGTCGGGCAGGAGCTGACGCAATGGCCGCCGGCCGGCGCGGAACCGGTCACCGGGCTCTACGACACGCTCGCCGCGGCGGGCTACGAGTACGGGCCGGCCTTCCAGGCCGTGCAGGCGGTGTGGCGCCGCGGCAATGAGGTGTTCGCCGAGGTCACCGTGCCGGACGCGGCCCGGTTCTCAGTCCATCCCGCCCTGCTGGACGCCGCCCTGCAACCGCTGGCGCTGCTGTCCGGCACGGAAGGCGACGTGCGGCTGCCGTTCTCGCTGGGCGGGATCGCGGTCCACCGCACCGGCGTGACCTCCGCGCGCGTGCGGCTGACGGTGGTGCGCCCCGGGACGTACGCCGTCCACCTGGCGAGCCGGTCCGGCGAGCCCGTGGCGACCATCGAGGCGCTGACCACCCGTCCGATGGCTGAACGCGGCCCGCTGTACGCCCTCGACTGGATTCCGCTGACCCCCGGCGAAGGCGCACTCGGCGACGCCGTCGTCTCGCCCGGCTCGGTCACCGAGGCGCTGACGGCCGTCCAGGACTTCCTGGCCGGGCCCGGCGAACGGCTCGTGGTGCGCACGCGGGGCGCGGTCGCCGTCGTTCCCGGTGACGGGGTGAGCGACCCGGAAGCCTCGGCCGTCTGGGGCCTGGTCCGGTCCGCGCAGTCCGAGCACCCCGGCCGATTCGTGCTCGTGGACGCCGACGAGCTGCCCGACGGCCTGTCGGTCGGCGACGAGGACCAGGTGGCGGTGCGCCGGGGGGCCGTCTACGTGCCCCGGCTCGTGCGCTCCGCACCGGAGGCGTTCGACGGACGGCTGACGCAGGCAGGCACGGGCAGCCTGGACGACCTCGCCTTCCTGCCGTACGAGCAGGCCCCGCCCGGGCCCCGGGAGGTGCGCGTCGCCGTGCGGGCGGCCGGCCTGAACTTCCGGGACGTGCTGATCGCCCTCGGCGTCTACCCGGACCCGGCGCTGCTCGGCAGCGAGGGCGCGGGCGTCGTCACCGAGGTCGGCGCCGAGGTCACCGGGCTGCGGCCGGGTGACCGGGTCGCCGGGCTGCTGCCCGGCGCGTTCGGCCGGGTGGCCGTCGCCGACCACAGGGTGCTGGTGCGCATCCCCGACGAGTGGACGTTCGCCCAGGCCGCCACTGTGCCGATCGCGTTCATGACCGCCTGGTACGGCCTGCGCGACCTGGGCGGGCTGAAGGCCGGCGACCGGGTGCTGATCCACGCCGGGGCCGGCGGCGTCGGCATGGCGGCGGTCCAGCTCGCGCGGCTCTGGGGCGCGGACGTCCACGCGACCGCGGGCCCGGGCAAGTGGGACGCGCTGCGCGCCCTGGGGCTGGACGATGACCACATCGCCTCGTCCCGGACCCTGGAGTTCGCCGACCGGTTCGGCCCCTTCGATGTGGTGCTGAACTCGCTGTCCGGTGAGTTCCTGGACGCCTCCCTGCGGCTGCTCGCGCCCGGCGGGCGGTTCGTGGAGATGGGCAAGGCCGACATCCGGCCCGGCGTGCTGGCCTTCGACCTGGCCGACGCGGGACCGGAGCGGCTGGGGGAGATCCTGGCCGAGGCCGTCCGGCTGCTCGACGCGGGCGAGCTGCGTCTGCCACCACTCACCACCTGGGACGTCCGCCGCGCGCGGGACGCCTTCCGGTTCATGAGCCGGGCCGCTCACGTCGGGAAGATCGTCCTCACGGTTCCTGCGGATCTCGATGCGGCCGGTACGGTGCTGATCACCGGTGGTACGGGGACGCTGGGGGGCCGTGTGGCCCGGCATCTGGTGGCCGAGCGGGGTGTGCGGCATGTGTTGCTGGTCAGCCGCAGTGGTGGCGGGGCGGCGTTGTGCGAGGAGCTGGCCGGGCTGGGCGCGGAGGTGTCCGTGGCCGTCTGTGACGTGGCCGACCGGGACGCGCTGGCGGCCGTACTGGACTCGATCCCGGCCGCGCACCCGCTGACCGCGGTCGTCCACGCCGCCGGCGTGCTCGACGACGCCGTGGTCGAGTCCCTGACCCCCGAACGCCTCGCCGCGGTCTGGGAGCCCAAGGCACGGGCGGCCTGGCACCTGCACGAACTCACCCGAGGGCGGGACCTGACGGCGTTCGTCCTCTTCTCCTCGGCGGCCGGGACGCTCGGCAGCCCCGGGCAGGCCAACTACGCCGCAGCCAACGCCTACCTCGACGGCCTGGCCGCGTACCGGCGCGCCCAGGGCCTGCCGGGGGTGTCGCTGGCCTGGGGCCGGTGGGCCGAGACCAGCGGGCTGACCGGGCAGATGTCCGAGGCCGACGGTGAACGCCTCGCCCGCGCCGGGCTGCTGCCGATGACGACCGACTACGGACTCGGGCTGTTCGACGAGGGCCTGGACACCGCGGAACCGGTGGTGGTCGCGGCCGGACTCAAGGTGTCCGCACTGGGCGACCGGCCGGTGCTGCGCGCGCTGACACGCGCCCGCAAACCGGTGCGGACCACCGGACTGGCGGGCGAGCTGGGATCGCTCCCCGAGGCCCGGCAACGCGAGATCCTGCTCGACCTGGTCAGCACCCACGCCTCGGCCGTGCTGGGCCGCAGCGACGAGATCGGTGGCGACCTGGCCTTCAAGGACCTGGGCTTCGACTCGCTGACCGGCGTGGAGCTGCGCAACCGGCTGTCCACGGCGGTCGGGACCCGGCTGTCGGCGACGATGGTCTTCGACTACCCGACCCCGGCCCGGCTGGCCGAATACCTGCGTGAGGTGGTCCTCGGCAAGGAGCGTCGGACGGTCGCGCCCGTGCCGGTCGGTGTTCCGGTGTCGGATGATCCGGTGGTGGTGGTGGGGTTGGGGGCCCGTTATCCGGGTGGTGTGGGGTCGGCGCGGGAGTTGTGGGATTTGGTGGCGGGTGGGGTGGACGCGGTGGGGGAGTTCCCATCGGATCGTGGGTGGGATGTGGGTCGTATCTATGATCCGGCCGGTGGTCCGGGGACGTCGTACACGCGGTCGGGTGGTTTTCTGGGGGATGCGGGTGGCTTCGATGCCGCGTTCTTCGGGATTTCGCCGCGTGAGGCGTTGGCGATGGATCCGCAGCAGCGGGTGCTGCTGGAGACGGTGTGGGAGACGTTCGAGGACGCGGGGATCGATCCGACGTCGTTGCGGGGCAGCCAGACGGGCGTCTTCACCGGCATCTGGGCATCCGGTTACGCGGGCGGAGTGGACCAGATCTCGCGCGACGCGGACGGCTATGTGGCCACCGGTACGGCGACGAGTGTGACCTCGGGGCGGGTGTCGTATCTGCTGGGGCTGGAGGGTCCGGCGTTGTCGGTGGACACGGCGTGTTCGTCGTCGCTGGTGGCGATCCACCTGGCGGCGCAGGCGCTGCGCTCGGGGGAGTGCTCACTGGCCCTGGCCGGTGGTGTGACGGTCATGGCGACACCCGCCGCCTTCATCGACTTCTCCCGCCAGCGGGGGCTTGCGGCCGACGGCAGGGTGAAGGCGTTTGCCGAGGCTGCCGATGGTACGGCGTGGGGTGAGGGCGCGGGGTTGGTGCTGCTGGAGCGGTTGTCGGACGCCCGTCGCCATGGCCATCAGGTGCTGGCGGTGGTGCGGGGCTCGGCGGTGAATCAGGACGGGGCGTCCAATGGGTTGACCGCGCCGAATGGTCCGTCGCAGGAGCGGGTGATCCGGCAGGCGTTGGCGAACGCCGGGTTGGAGGCGTCCGAGGTGGACGTGGTGGAGGCGCACGGTACGGGGACGACGCTCGGTGATCCCATCGAGGCGCAGGCGCTGCTGGCGGCGTACGGCCGGGACCGGGTGGAGCCGTTGTGGCTGGGGTCGGTGAAGTCGAACATCGGGCACACGCAGGCGGCGGCCGGCGTGGCTGGTGTGATCAAGATGGTGATGGCGATGCGGCACGGGCAGTTGCCGCCGACGCTGCATGTCGACGCGCCGACCTCGCACGTCGACTGGTCGGCGGGTCGTGTCTCACTGCTCACCGAGGCTCGGCCGTGGCCGGAGACGGGGCGTCCCCGCCGCGCGGGCATCTCGGCGTTCGGCATCAGCGGTACGAACGCGCACGTGATCCTGGAGGCACCGGCCCCGGACCCGGCCGCGGACCCTGCCGAGAAGACGTCGCCCGAGTCCCCTGCCACTCCCGCGCCCGCCCCTGCGCCCGCGGTGCCGGTGCCGTGGCTGCTGTCGGCCAAGTCCGAGCAGGCGCTCCGGGCCCAGGCCCGCAGGCTGCAGGCGTACGCGGCCAAGGACCCCGACGCGGACGGAATCGGCGCCGCGCTCGCCGCGCGGACCCGGTTCGCCCACCGGGCCATGGTGACTGGACCGGAGGCATTGGCGGCCCTGGCGCGCGGGGAGGTGCATCCCGGGCTGGTGACCGGCGAGGCCCGCGACTCGGGTAGGTCGGCGTTTGTGTTCTCTGGTCAGGGTGGTCAGTGGGCGGGGATGGGGTGGGGTTTGTACCGGGTGTTCCCGGTGTTTGCGCGGGTGTTGGACGAGGTGTGTGGGTTGTTGGGGTTGCCGGTGGGGGTGTTGTTCGAGGATGGGGAGGGGGTGTTGGGGGAGACGCTGTTCACGCAGGGCGGGGTGTTCGCGCTGGAGGTGGCGCTGTTCCGGCTGGTGGAGTCGTTGGGTGTGCG
>NZ_JBVISA010000088.1:0-6460 GCF_055575755.1 Kitasatospora sp. NPDC034035
AGCGGGTGTTGCTGGAGACCGCGTGGGAGACGTTCGAGGATGCGGGGATCGATCCGACGTCGTTGCGGGGCAGCCAGACGGGCGTGTTCACCGGCGTCTGGTCCTCCGGCTACGTCGGCAGCCCCGACCAGGCACCGCCCGACACCGAGGGCTACCTCGCCACCGGCATCTCGCCGAGCATCACCTCCGGCCGGGTCTCCTACCTGCTGGGCCTCCAGGGCCAGGCCGTGTCCGTCGACTCCGCCTGCTCCTCGTCACTGATGGCGATCCACCTCGCCGCGCAGGCACTGCGCTCGGGGGAGTGCACACTCGCCCTGGCCGGCGGGGTGACCGTGAGCGTGACCCCCCTGCAGTTCACGGAGTTCTCCCGCCAGCGTGCCCTGGCCCCTGACGGCCGGTGCAAGCCCTTCTCGTCGACGGCTGACGGTACGGCGTGGGGTGAGGGCGCGGGGTTGGTGCTGCTGGAGCGGTTGTCGGACGCCCGTCGCAACGGCCATCAGGTGCTGGCGGTGGTGCGGGGTTCGGCGGTCAATCAGGACGGGGCGTCCAATGGGCTGACCGCGCCCAACGGCCACTCCCAGGAACGCGTCATCCGTCAGGCGTTGGCGAATGCCGGGTTGGAGGCGTCCGAGGTGGACGTGGTGGAGGCGCACGGTACGGGGACGACGCTCGGTGATCCCATCGAGGCGCAGGCGCTGCTGGCGACCTACGGCCGGGACCGGGTGGAGCCGTTGTGGCTGGGGTCGGTGAAGTCGAACATCGGGCACACCCAGGCGGCGGCCGGCGTGGCTGGTGTGATCAAGATGGTCATGGCGATGCGGCACGCCGAACTGCCGCCGACGCTGCACGTCCAGGAGCCCACGCCGCATGTCGAGTGGGACACCGGTGACATCCGGCTGCTGACCGAGGCCCGGCCGTGGCCGGAGACGGGGCGTCCCCGCCGCGCGGGCATCTCGGCGTTCGGGGCCAGCGGCACCAACGCCCACGTCGTCATCGAACAGTTCCCGGAGGAAACCCCCGGACAACCCGTCGCGGACGACTCCGTGGAGCCCACGGTGTGGCTGCTGTCCGGCAAGACGGACGATGCCCTCCGCGCCCAGGCCCGACGGCTCGCGGACCACATCACCGCTCACCCCGGACTCCGGCCGGCCGCGATCGGCCGGGCCCTCGCCACCACCCGCACCATGCTCGCCCACCGGGCGGCCCTGGTGGGCAGCACCCGGACCGACCTGATGGCGGAACTGGCCGCCCTCGCCGACGGAGACCCCCGCGTCATCACGGGTGTGGCCGGTTCGCTGGGTCGTTCGGTGTTCGTGTTTCCGGGGCAGGGTGCGCAGTGGGTGGGTATGGGTGGGGAGTTGTACGGCTCGGAGGCGGTGTTCCGGGAGGCGATCGATGCGTGTGATGTGGCGTTGGCGCCGTACACGGATTGGTCGTTGGTGGAGGTGCTGGTCGGCGGTGGCTCGTTGGAGCGGGTGGATGTGGTGCAGCCGGCTCTGTTCGCGGTGATGGTGGCGCTGGCCGAGCTGTGGCGTGCTCATGGTGTGGAGCCTGATGCCGTTGTCGGGCATTCGCAAGGGGAGATCGCGGCGGCGTATGTGGTGGGGGCGTTGTCGTTGGACGACGCCGCCAAGGTGGTGGCGTTACGGAGCAAGGCCCTGGTCGCTCTGGCGGACCAGGGTGGGATGGTGTCGGTCGGCCTCGGGCATGAGCAGGCCGCCGAGTTCGTGGCCCGCTGGGACGGCCGGCTGACGGTGGCGGTGGTCAATGCCCCCGGTTCGGTCGTCGTGTCGGGTGATCCGGACGCGCTGGACGAGTTGCCGGCGGCCTGTGAGGCCGACGGCATCCGCGCCCGTCGCCTGCCCGTCAACTACGCCGCCCACTCCGTCCAGGTCGAGGCGATCCGCGAGCAACTGCTCACCGACCTCGCCGGCATCACACCGCGCCCGGCGGTGATCCCGTTCTACTCGACGGTGACCGGCGAGGAGATCGACACCTCCGCCCTCGACGCCGACTACTGGTACCGCAACCTCCGCGAACCCGTACGCTTCGACCTCGCCGTCGAGACCCTTACGCAGGACCGGCACGGCGTGTTCGTGGAGGTCAGCCCGCACCCCGTACTGGTGCCGGTGATGGACGGCGTTGTGACCGGCACGCTGCGCCGCGGCAGCGGCAGGCAGGAATTCCACCTCGCCCTGGCGCGCCTGCACACGCAAGGCATGGCCGTCGACTGGACTCCGGTCTTCCCCGGCGAGCCCCACCACGTCCCACTGCCGACGTACGCTTTCCAGCACCGGCCGTACTGGTTGACCCCCGTCGCCGCGAAGGGCGACGTGTCGGCGGCGGGGCTGGACTCGGCCGGGCACCCGCTGCTCGGGGCCGTCGTCGAACTGGCCGGGGACCAGAGCGTCCTGCTCACGGGGCGGCTCTCGACGGCCACCCGGCCATGGCTGGCCGACCACGTCGTCCTGGGCTCCGTGCTTCTGCCCGGCACCGTGTTCGTCGAACTCGCCATGCACGCCGGACGCCAGGCCGGCTGCGACGTCCTGGACGAACTGGTGCTGGAAGCTCCCATGATCCTGCCGGACGACGGTTCCGTGCCGGTCCAGGTCGTCGTCGGCGCACCGGACGAGACGGGCCGACGTCCCGTCACCGTGCACTCCCGGACGGGCGGCACCTGGCTGCGGCACGCGACCGGCATGCTGGCGACCGGCGACCGCCCCCACCCGTACGACACCGGCGAGCCCTGGCAGCCGGCCGGTGAGCCCGTCGACCTGACCGACTTCTACGACACCCTCGCCGCCCAGGGCTACGAGTACGGGCCGGTGTTCGCGGGCGTACGCGAGATCCGGCGGCAGGGCGACGAGCTCTATGCCGAGGTGGCGCTGCCCACCGACACCCGTGACCGCTTCGGTCTCCACCCCGCGCTGCTCGACGCCGCACTCCAGCCGCTGACCCTGCTGGCGGCCGGCCGCCTGCCGTTCTCCTTCGCCGGGGTGTCGATGCGGAAAGCCGGCTCCACGGCCCGGGTCCGCCTCACACCCACCGGCCCCGACACCTTCCGGGTCGCGCTCGCCGACGAATCCGGGCCGCTGGCGGTGATCGACGCGCTGACCGTGCGCCACCGGCCGCCGGGCATACCGGGCGCCGGGGCCAACCAGCTCTTCCGCCTCGACTGGGTGCCCGTCGAGAGCACCGGCGAACCCCCGGCCGTCCACCACGTGACGCCCCCGGCGGGAGACCCCGTGGCCGCCGCGCACACCGTCGCCGCCGAGACGCTGGGCGTGCTCCAGGACTTCCTGCGCGACGGGGACGGCCGGCTGGCCGTCGTGACCCGTGGGGCGGTCGGGCCGGACCCCGTCGACCTGCCGTCCAGCGTCGTCTGGGGCCTGGTCCGCGCGGCCCAGGCGGAACACCCCGACCGCTTCGTGCTCGTCGACACCGACGACCGCGTCCTCGTCGCGGGGGACGAACCGCAGCTCGTCGTCCGCGACGGCGCCGCCCACGCCGCCCGCCTGGTACGGGCCGAAGCGGCCCCGGCACCCGGCCCGCTCGACCCGAACGGTACCGTGCTGATCACCGGAGGCACCGGAACACTGGGCCGCCTCGTCGCCCGGCACCTGCGCGACCGGCACGGCATCCGGCACCTGCTCCTGCTCAGCAGGACCGCGGCGGAGGTGGACTTCGACGCCGAGGTGGTGGCCTGCGACGCGGCCGACCGGGACGCGCTGGCGGCCGTACTGGACTCGATCCCGGCCGCGCACCCGCTGACCGCGGTCGTGCACGCGGCCGGCGTGCTCGACGACGGCGTCGTCGAATCCCTCACGCCCGGCCGGATCGACCAGGTACTGCGGCCCAAGGCCGACGCCGCCTGGCACCTGCACGAGCTGACGAAGGACCTCGGCCTGAGCGCGTTCGTGCTCTTCTCGTCCGCCGCCGGTGTGCTGGGCGGCCCGGGCCAGGCGAACTATGCCGCCGCGAACGCCTTCCTGGACGCCCTCGCCGTGCACCGGCGTGCCCTGGGTCTGCGGGGCGTGTCGCTGGCCTGGGGACAGTGGGCCGAGGCCAGCGGGCTGACCGAACACCTCACCGACACCGACCTCAAGCGCCTCGCCCGCACCGGCGTGCTGCCGATGCCCACGGACCAGGCGCTGGCACTGTTCGACCTGGCCCTGGGCGCCGCCGATCCCGTGCTGGTCCCCGCACACCTCGACCTGTCGGCGGCGTCCACCCGCCCCCTGCTCAGCCGCCTCACCCGTACCAGGCCCGCCCGGCGCACGGACCGGCCGACCCTGGGCAGGGAACTGGCGGCCCTGCCCGAGGCCGAGCAGCACAGCCGCGTCCTGGAACTGGTCACCGGCCAGACGGCCGTGGTCCTCGGCCACACCGACACCTCGGCCGTCAGCGCCGAGCGGGCCTTCAAGGACCTGGGCTTCGACTCGCTCACCGCGGTGGAACTGCGCAACCGCCTGTCCGCGGCCGCCGGGGTACGGCTGCGCGCGACGATGGTCTTCGACTACCCGACCCCCGACGCGCTGGCCGGCCACCTGCGGGACGTCCTGGTCGGCGCCCGGCGCCAGGCCCCTGCCTCACCCGTGCCGGTCGGTGTTCCGGTGTCGGATGATCCGGTGGTGGTGGTGGGGTTGGGGGCCCGTTATCCGGGTGGCGTGGGGTCGGCGCGGGAGTTGTGGGATTTGGTGGCGGGTGGGGTGGACGCGGTGGGGGAGTTCCCATCGGATCGTGGGTGGGATGTGGGTCGCATCTATGATCCGGCCGGTGGTCCGGGGACGTCGTACACGCGGTCGGGTGGTTTTCTGGGGGATGCGGGTGGCTTCGATGCCGCGTTCTTCGGGATTTCGCCGCGTGAGGCGTTGGCGATGGATCCGCAGCAGCGGGTGCTGCTGGAGACGGTGTGGGAGACGTTCGAGGACGCGGGGATCGATCCGACGTCGTTGCGGGGCAGTCAGACGGGCGTCTTCACCGGCATCTGGTCCTCGGGCTATGGAGCCGGGGCACAGCCGCCCGACCTGGAGGGCTACCTCTCGACGGGCACGGCGACGAGTGTGACCTCGGGGCGGGTGTCGTATCTGCTGGGGCTGGAGGGTCCGGCGTTGTCGGTGGACACGGCGTGTTCGTCGTCGCTGGTGGCGATCCATCTGGCGGCGCAGGCGCTGCGCTCGGGGGAGTGCTCACTGGCCCTGGCCGGTGGTGTGACGGTCATGGCGACACCGGCGGGGTTCGTCGAGTTCTCCCGCCAGCGGGGGCTGGCGGCCGACGGCAGGGTGAAGGCGTTTGCCGAGGCTGCCGATGGTACGGCGTGGGGTGAGGGCGCGGGGTTGGTGCTGCTGGAGCGGTTGTCGGACGCCCGTCGCAATGGCCATCAGGTGCTGGCGGTGGTGCGGGGTTCGGCGGTGAATCAGGACGGGGCGTCCAATGGGTTGACCGCGCCGAATGGTCCGTCGCAGGAGCGGGTGATCCGGCAGGCGTTGGCGAACGCCGGGTTGGAGGCGTCCGAGGTGGACGTGGTGGAGGCGCACGGTACGGGGACGACGCTCGGTGATCCCATCGAGGCGCAGGCGCTGCTGGCGGCGTACGGCCGGGACCGGGTGGAGCCGTTGTGGCTGGGGTCGGTGAAGTCGAACATCGGGCACACGCAGGCGGCGGCCGGCGTGGCTGGTGTGATCAAGATGGTGATGGCGATGCGGCACGGGCAGTTGCCGCCGACGCTGCATGTCGACGCGCCGACTTCCCACGTCGACTGGGAGTCCGGAAACATCCGGCTGCTCACCGAGGCCCGGCCCTGGCCCGACAACGGCCACCTGCGTCGCGCGGGCATCTCGGCGTTCGGCATCAGCGGCACCAACGCCCACGTGATCCTGGAGGCACCGGCCCCGGACCCGGCCGAGAAGACGTCGCCCGAGTCCCCCGCCCACGATCCCGTTTCGGATCCCGGGTCCCCTGCCGCTTCCGCGCCCACGCCCACGCCCGCGGTGCCGGTGCCGTGGCTGCTGTCGGCGAAGTCGGACGCGGCCCTGCGCGACCAGGCCCGTAGGCTGCGCGGGTTCCTCGCCGAGCACCCCGAGGTCACACCGGCCGAGGTGGCCGCGGACCTGGCCGCGCGGGCCCGGTTTCCGCACCGCGCTGTGCTGACGGACCCGGCCGGGCTGGACGCGCTGATCGGCGGAGAACCCGGAATCGTCACGGGCACTGCCTCCCCGGGTAGGTCGGCGTTTGTGTTCTCTGGTCAGGGTGGTCAGTGGGCGGGGATGGGGCGGGGTTTGTACCGGGTGTTCCCGGTGTTTGCGCGGGTGTTGGACGAGGTGTGTGGGTTGTTGGGGTTGCCGGTGGGGGTGTTGTTCGAGGACGGGGAGGGGGTGTTGGGGGAGACGCTGTTCACGCAGGGCGGGGTGTTCGCGCTGGAGGTGGCGCTGTTCCGGCTGGTGGAGTCGTTGGGTGTGCG
>NZ_JBVISA010000089.1:0-5983 GCF_055575755.1 Kitasatospora sp. NPDC034035
CCGGCGCGTCACCAGCGCACCGGAGTACGGGCAGAGCACGTCAGCTGATCAGCATGACGCTCCGTCACCGCATCACGAAAATCTTGACTGAACCCATCGACTGCCCGGCTTCGTCCTCGAAGACAAGCCAGGCCTCGCGGGCCGCCGTGGCGCTTTTACCCGCGGCCACGTCTCCTTCTTCCACAGCTCGACGGCCGCGTCATCACGCTCGATGGCGCGGTGGGCCGGCTGCTGCCAGGACCAGCCGTGCCGCTTGAGTAGGACCCACGTGCCCTCCACGGTGTAGGAGACGTGGAACATCCGGCCGATCAGCGTCTTCACCCGAGCCAAGGTCCACCGCTGGTCGTCCCAGCCGTGGGCAAGCGGCCCACGCTCCAACTCCCGCTCCAGCCTCACGATCTGGGCATCAGAAAGCTTTGGACGACCCGGCGAACCCTTCGAGGCGATTCCTGCCGCGCCGTCCTCGCGCCACTGCCTGCGCCAGCGCTCCACCGAACGCACGCTCACCCGCAGCGCGGCCGCGATGTCCCGGTTCTTCTCACCGCCCTCGAAGCGATCCACGGCCTGCCGTCGGATCCGCTCCCGCGCGGCCCTCTCCGCGTCGGTCAAACCGCCGCCCTGTGCATACCTCACAGCACACGACTACCGGGACGAACCCTCCAACGGCAGGCGAACGCTACCGCTTCACCCATCCGAGCGACATCACGAGTTCAACTTCAGTAGCCGCAGCGCTACTGCTGGAAGTAGGCGCCGAGCTCGCTGGACCGGTTGTCGTGTGACTAGAGGTGCAACCGGAGAGCGCGACCAGCGAAAGACCAGTCACGACCCCGGCCGTTCGAACGACCGAATTGCTTAACGTCGTCATACAGACGATCCTCGGCGCCAGCAAAGCCGCCCGCAGTACAACCGCGTCCAGCCGGGTTTAGGCCGCCAGCCGGGTCCGCCGCCGGGCGGCCGGGATGACCCTGGAGAACATCCAGCAAGCCCTGGAACAGGCCCAGTTCGAGGAACGCTGCGCCGACCGGCACCCCGACGCCCCGCCTCGGCCTCCTCTCCGGGCCGGCGGAACTGGGGAACCATGCCCTCGTGCAGCATCCGAGCCCGGTCCGCCTCGTCCTTGATCTGAGGACGCCTCACCCGCAGGTAGTCGTTGAGGGTGGTGTAGGCGTCCGCGGTGAACCCGTACTCGTCCCGCAGCCGGGCCAAGATCCGCTTGTTGGTGTGCCGCTGCTTCGGCGGCGCCGTCAGGTCCGCCCGCAGCATCTCGTCGATCCAGCCCTTGGCCGGGTCCAGCGCGGAGCGGCGGGTCACCGGCTCTTTCCGCTTCGGAGGCAACGCGCTGTCCAGGGCCTGGCGGACCACCCGGCGGTGGACCGAGTAACGGCGGGCCAACTCCCGGACCGAGGCGTTCTTCAGCCTCTTGTCTCGGCGGATCCGCTCGAACAACTCAACGCGCTGCAAGTTCTCGGCCTCCTGACACGGCCGTGACTACGAACTCACACAGCGTGATGCGGTTGCCGGAGCCCGGTCAATCCCGCACTACTCCAAACGAGTGCACCCCACCGTTGGGCAGACACCTGAATCTGCCCAGGCCGGAACACACGAACAACATCCCGGGCCGCACCCGCCAGCCGACGCCGTCGGCCGCCCTATGGCTTTGGCGGCACGGCTGGCGCAGGCAGGTCGAGAACGCGGGCAAGGGCGGCAACGACCGGACCAGAATGCTCGGGCATCTGCTGATGGATCCAGGCGGTCGCCAGCACGAGGAAGTTGGTCAGGTCGCGCTCGACGCCAGCGAGCAGGTGACGGAGCTCGGCCATGGGCAGCTCGATCACCGGGCTGCCACTCTGCTCGGCGTTGACGGTGAGCCGGACGGTGTCGCCGAAACATTCTGCAACCGGGGACACGGGCTCGTGGCCGAACCCAAGCAGGCTGCCGCCGTCGACGAAAACGTGCCAGTCGCGCCAGTCTTCCAGTCCGTCGCAGCAACCGGGCAGGAAGGCGACCCCCGTGGAGTGGTCGGTGACTCGCAGGCCACCGGCCGCGTAGAGGTTGTCGAAGGTCAGCAGTCCATGAAGGAAGGACTGGAGCGGGCCAGTCGGCCGTGGCGGGCGGGCACCATCAGGATCGATGTCGTTGCAGGCGATGATGCGCATCATCGCCGTCCCGACCTCGGCGGGTGAGAGTTCGCCGTTCAGGGGCAGGAAGGCGAACGGCTCGACTCCAGCGATAGGCCATAGGTCGAAGCCCTCGGGTGTGTTGATCTCCAGAACAGGCTGCATCACGATCACCTGGCGCAGTGTTCCGTACTCTTGCCCGTATCGCCTCTCGATTACGCCGAGCATCTCGCCTCTTCCGAACCCGGATCCAGAGGAAGAGCTGAGCACCCTTGGTCGTACTGGCGTGCAGACGCAGTTGCCGCCGACACCTCACCGCGCCGGCCGGCAGGTGGGGCCAACCTAAACCGTTCCTCGGTGGGGCCACTTGCAGGGTTCAGGTACGGATTTCGTGAAACCGATCGTGCTTCCGTGCGCTGGGTGACACTCCGTCACTTTCGGGTGGATGCCTGATGCTGTCGCAGCGCGGTGAGCGCGCGACTGGCTATCTCGTCGGGTGTGCCGACAGCGTCGACCGTGACGAGGAGCCCTTGCCTTGCGTAGTGCCGGATGATGGGCTCCACCATCGCTTCGTAACTGCTGAACCGGCCGCGGATGCTTGTCTCTTTGTCGTCCTCACGCTGATAGAGCTCACCGCCGCAGACGTTGCAGGCGTCATCGACGTCGAGGGTGTCCACCGCTGGCTCGTAGACGTGGGCCGAGTCGTTACGGCAGAGGCGACGGGCGGACTGGTGGCGGACGCGGCCCTCCACCTCCTGCTCGGGAAGGTGCAGGCGCACCACGCTGTCCAGGGGCGTGTCGAGTTCGTGGAGCAACTCGTCCAGAGCAAGCGCCTGGTCGGCGTTGAGCGGGTACCGGTCGAGGAGGAAAGCTGTGGGGGCCTGGCACAGGTGGTCCCGGACGACCTTATTGATGATCTCGTCCGGGAGTGGCCTGCCGGAGTTCATGATCTCGGCGGATCGGATCCCCAGGTCGGTGCCCTGGCGGAGGTGAGCGCGCATGAGATCGCCGAGGTTGATGCGCGGCACTGGCAGGGCCCGAGCCAGCGAATCGCTCGGTGTTTCCCACAGCCACGCCGGTGGTTGCAAGATGGCGATGCGAATCGAGCCCGTCGCCATCATCGGCAGATCCAGTAGCTGTCGCGGATCGGGTGCGTATATTGCTCACCGGTCGAGCGAGCCACCACGACACCGCCGTCCTCGTAGGAGACCCGGTCGCCCGCCGCGACGAACACCGGTGCGTCCAGCTCGACCTGGAAGTCGGCGTGGAGCAGGAACTCGCTGAGCAAGAGCATCCGCGGCAGCGGGGTAACCCCATCGATATTCAGGCGCACGACCCAAGCATCCCGCAGGGGCCGGTGCCACCGCGACTGGGTTCGGTCTGTCGGCGGCGGCTGGTCGTTTGTGGTTGGGCATGGATTCCGTGACGTCGATCAGCGGGCCGTGACGGTCTGTGGTCGGCGGCCGGCGGCGATCAGGAGGAGTCGTTTGCGCAGTAGGGGTGGTTTCGCTCTGCCGAACATGCTGCGCTTGAGCGCTTTCAGGTCGTTGACGCGGCCCTCGACCGGTCCGGACGACCAGTGGGTGCTCATGCCGTAGACGACGGCGTCGAGGTCGGGGAGCAGTCCGGTGACGAAGCCGGCCAGGCCGCACTGGTCGTCCGCGCAGACGTCGGCGATCCAGTGCGGCAGCCGGTCGCCTTCGCGGTTGGTCATGATGGTCGCGAAGGTGCGGACGTGGCCGGCGGCGGCTGTGAGTTCGGGTTTGCTGGTCCGGTCCTGCCATTTGGCCGTGCAGCATCGCGTCGGGGCTGGCGGCGCGGGCGTACTTGCGGACCGTGTCGCGCCCGAGACCGAGGCGTCTGGCGATCTCGCGCAGGCTCAGGCCCTGCTCCACCTGGGCGCGGACGGCGGCGTGGGTGTCGCGGAGCCGGTCGAGGAACTTCCCCTGCGGGAAGGGCTCGGCTGGCTTCTCTCGGCGATCTGGGCCGTTTCCGGCGCGGGCTCGGGCAGTTCGACGAGGTCGCGGAGCAGTGCACGGTGGCGGGAGACGAGGCGTTCGACTGCTTCGCCGAGGTTGTGCCAGACGTGCCATTTGTCCGCGCAGTGCTGGGCGTTCGGGGCGCCGGTACGGGCGCCGTCGGCGAAGACCTGCGCGCGGTCGCGGCAGACAATCTCGACGCCCGGGTGCTCGCGCAGCCAGGTGGCGACGCTGTCAGCGTCGCGGTCCGGGAGCAGGTCCAGGGGCTGGTGGGTCTCGCAGTCGACCAGGATGGTGCCGTAGCGGCGGCCCTTCGGGTGGCGAAATTCGTCAATGCTGTCGACGGTCAGCCAACGTGCAGCAGGAACACCGTGTGGTCCCGGTCCGCGGGAGCGAGGCGAAGGTTGCCTTCGCCCGCACCGAAGACCAGGCCGAACGTCAGCAGTGTCCGGGAGAAGGCTGGCCCGGATCGGCTGGAGTGCCCCACGTGCGCGCAGGACCGTGCCGCAAGGGGACCTGGGTCCGCTGATGCGGCCCGCCCCTGCCGGGCCCGGCCGCCGCTCTCCAAGCGCCTTCCTCGGAGCAGTCATGAATCCGTCCGCCCCGGCTGCGCGGGGCGGTGCGCGCGGGCCGGCCGGGCAGTTCAGCGGGGTCGGCCAGCACCTTCACCAGCGGTAGAACGTCGCCTGCGCCGGCAGCTTCCCCGCCTCGGGTAGCAGTGCCCCAGGAATCCCCTCCAGGTCCGCCGGAACCTGTGAAACGTCAGCGGGTCTGACCGTACTCGTCGGGCCAGTTGGGGAGCGGGACAGGGCCGCCCGGCCGATCGGGGTTGAGGGCCAGACAGAGCACGACGACGCTTGTCGATCGCTTTTGGGTGTACGAGCCGAAGACCTCGGGCCCTTCGCCGTAGCACGGCTGGTACTGGCTGGTGTCCCGGATGACCTTGACGACCTTGTACTGAGCCTCCAGCTTGCCGCAGTCCACGATCTGCAGATCCGCTCTAGACGCGACACCGCGATCATGCACGCAGTCACCGACCTGGGCAGCGTCCGCCTCGGTCTTGCTCAGCCAGCCGGCGACCAGCAGCCCGACGGTGGCCAAGGCGACCAGGATGAGTGGCGCCCGCACGGTCTTGCCTAACCGGCGCAGCCGCGAGGAGGGGGTCGGTTCGGAGGTGGTCGGGTGTGGGTTGGCGGCTCGGAGCAGCGGGGACGTCATGGCAGGTCCTTGCGATCAGATCATCGGATTGTGGCGCCGAACAGTAGCGGATCTTGTACGGGGCCGGCGTGCCGATCTCCCCCTGACGGCGTCGGGCCGCCCTGGTGTCCGCGATCTGCCGCCCAGCACGCCCACGCCATCAAGCACGGCCTGCGCCCCAACAGCTTCGGACCATCGAGGTACGCCTGACCACCGTCCGCGACTTCGCCCTGCATGTGCACGGCCAGGGCACCACCACCTGGGCGAGCGTCAGCACCCACGACGTGGAGGCGTTCCTGGCCCGCAACCCGTGCCGCCGTGCCGCATCGCTTGCCGGACTGTGCCAGTTCTTCGCCCACGCCCGCCGCGCCGGTCCGATCCTCCACAACCCCACGGCACCGCTGGACGCCCCGCAGCACCGCGGGTTCCGCGGCCCTACCCTCACCCTCGACCATCAGCGCGCCCTCTACCGGCGATGGACCACCAACCCGGACATCTGCCCCCACGAAGCCCTCATCGGCCTTGCCGCCCTCCTCTACGCCACCACCACCACCGAACTGCCCCACCTGACCAACACCGCCGTGGACACCGTCCGCCGCACGCTGCACTTCCCCGGCCGCCCGGCACCCACCCCACTCGACACCGCGACCTGGCACGCCCTTCAGCGCTGCCTGGACCACCGCGCCCGCA
>NZ_JBVISA010000090.1:0-5891 GCF_055575755.1 Kitasatospora sp. NPDC034035
CTCACCCTCCACCCCGACCACCCCGCCTACGTCATCTACACCTCCGGCTCCACCGGCCGCCCCAAGGGCGTCACCATCCCCCACCGCGCCATCGTCAACCGGCTGGCCTGGATGCAGTCCGCGTATCCGCTGGACGCCACGGACCGCGTGCTGCAGAAGACTCCGTTCGGCTTCGACGTCTCCGTCTGGGAGTTCTTCTGGCCGCTCCTGGAAGGCGCCACCATGGTGGTCGCGCGCCCCGGCGGCCACCAGGACCCGGGCTACCTGATCGATCTGATCCAGAGCCAGCAGGTCACCGTCACCCACTTCGTGCCGTCGATGCTGCAGGCCTTCACCCAGGAGCCGGCCGTCGCGAACTGCACCGGCCTGCGGTCGGTGTTCTGCAGTGGCGAGGCCCTGCCGGCCGAGCTGCGGGACAAGTTCCTGGCGCTGCTCGACGTGCCGCTGCACAACCTCTACGGTCCGACGGAGGCGGCGGTCGACGTGACCGCCTGGGATTGTGCCACCCCGAACGCCGGGGCCTCCGTCCCGATCGGCCGGCCGGTGTGGAACACCCGGGTGTACGTGCTGAACGCGCGACTGGAGCCGGTCCCGCCGGGCGTGGAGGGCGAACTCTACCTCGCAGGACGCCAGTTGGCCCGCGGCTACCTCAACCTCCCCGGCCTCACCGCCGAACGCTTCGTCGCCTGCCCCTACGGCGAGCCCGGCGAACGCATGTACCGCACCGGCGACCTCGCCCGCTGGACCGCCGGCGGGGACCTGGAGTTCGTCGGCCGCGCCGACGACCAGGTCAAGCTCCGCGGCTTCCGCATCGAACTCGGCGAGATCCAGGCCACCCTGGCCACCCATCCCGCCGTCGCCCAGGCCGCCGTCATCGCCCGCGAGGACACCCCCGGCGACAAGCGCCTCGTCGCCTACCTCGTCGCCGCCCTCGGCCACGGCAGCGATGAACTCGTCGAATCCGTCGGGGAGTTCCTGCGCCGACAGCTGCCGGACTACATGGTGCCGTCGGCGACCGTGGTCCTCGACGCGCTGCCCGTCACCGTCAACGGCAAGCTCGACCACCGCGCCCTGCCCGCCCCCACCTACACCACCCAGACCGACCGCACCCCCACCACCCCGCACGAGGAAATCCTCTGCGCCGTCTTCGCCCAGGTCCTCGACCTGCCCCGAGTCACCCCCACCGACAACTTCTTCGACCTCGGCGGCCACTCCCTCCTCGCCACCCGCCTCGTCAGCCGCATCCGCACCACCCTCGGCATCGAGGTCCCGATGCGCACCCTCTTCGAGGCGCCAACCCCGGCCCGCCTCGCCCAGCGGCTGGACGCCGATGCCGGGGTGCGCACGGCGGTCACCGCCGCCCAGCCGCGACCGGAGCAGGTGCCGCTCTCCTTCGCGCAGCAACGCCTCTGGTTCCTTGGCGAGCTGACCGGACCGAGCGCTGCCTACCACATCCCGGCGGCTCTCCGCCTGACCGGCGACCTCGACCAGGAGGCCCTCCGGGCGGCACTGCGTGACCTGATCGCCCGCCACGAGGCCCTGCGGACGCTCTTCCCCCTCACCGACGGGCAGCCGCGCCAACACGTGCTTCCCGCCGACGGGTTCAGCTTCGAGCTCACCGTCACCGAGCCGGCCAAGCACGAGCTCACCGAGCACAAGCTCACCGAGTCCGAGCTTGCCGAGGCGATCACCCGCACCGCCACCCGAGCCTTCGACCTCACCACCGAACTCCCCATCCGCGCCGAACTGTTCACCCTCGCACCGGACGACCACGTCCTCACCGTCACCATCCACCACATCGCCGGCGACGGCTGGTCCCTCGCCCCACTCGGCCACGACCTCTCCACCGCCTACACCGCGCGCCTCGACGGCCGGGCACCCGAATGGGAGCCCCTGCCCGTCCAGTACGCCGACTACACCCTCTGGCAACGCGACCTACTCGGCGACGACCACGACCCCGAAAGCCTGCTCAGCGAACAACTCACCTACTGGCGTGAGGCCCTGGCCGGCATCCCGGCCGAGCTGGAGCTGCCCTTCGACCGGCCGCGCCCGCCCGTCGCCACCCAGCACGGCGCCCTGGTCGACCTGCCCATCGCCCCCGACCTGCACGCCGCCCTCACCGAGGTCGCCCGCAGCAACGGCGCCACCATGTTCATGGTGCTCCAGGCCGCACTCGCCGTCCTGCTCTCCCGCCTCGGCGCCGGACCGGACATCCCCATCGGCACGCCGATCGCCGGCCGCACCGACGAGAACCTGAACGAGCTGGTCGGCTTCTTCGTCAACACCCTTGTCCTGCGCACCGACCTCACCGACGACCCCACCTTCGAGCAACTGCTCGGCCGCGTCCGCGAAACCGGCCTCGCCGCCTTCGCCCACCAGGACGTGCCGTTCGAGCGCCTCGTCGAAGAGCTGGCACCCGTGCGCTCGATGGCCCGGCACCCGCTCTTCCAGGTCATGCTCAGCCTGCAGAACAACGCCGAGGCGGTCCTGGACCTGCCCGGGCTCCACAGCACCGCCCTGCCCGCCGGCCCGCCCGCGGCAAAGTTCGACCTCGCCTTCGAGATCGACGAGACCTTCGACCCCGCCACCGGCACCCCCGCCGGCCTCGCCACCCGCATCACCTACGCCACCGACCTCTTCGACCACGCGACGGTCGAACTGCTCGGCGAGCGCTGGGCCCGGGTGCTGACCGCGCTGACGGCGGCCCCGCAGGCCCCGGTCAGCACGGCGGACGTCCTCGACGCCGAGGAGCGGCACCGGATCCTGGAACGGTGGAACGACACCGCGCTGCCGACGGCTCCGACCGCGCTGCCGCAGCTCTTCCAGACCCAGGTGGCCCGCACCCCCGACGCCATCGCCCTCACCCACGTCGACCAGCGGCTCACCTACGCCGAGCTCGACAGCCGCAGCAACCGCCTCGCCCACCACCTGATCGCCGCCGGCGTCGGCCCGGAGAGTCTGGTCGCGCTGGCGCTGCCGCGCTCCGCCGACCTGCTCACGGCGATGCTGGCGGTGCTGAAGAGCGGCGCGGCCTACCTGCCGCTGGACGTGGCACACCCGGTGTCGCGGATCGCCTTCCAACTGGACGACGCCCGGCCGACCCTGGTGATCACCTCGGAGGCGAGCACCGCCGTCCTGAACGGCACCTCGACGCCCCGGCTGGTACTCGACGGGGCGGAGACGACCGCCGCACTCGCCGAGCGGTCCGACTCCGCGGTGACGGACGCCCACCGTACGAGGCCGCTGCTGCCCGCACACCCCGCCTACGTCATCTACACCTCGGGCTCCACCGGACGCCCCAAGGCGGTCGTGATCCACCACGGCGGCCTGGCGAACCAGTTGGCGTGGCTGGCCGCGGACCACGGTCTCGCACCGGACGACGTGATGCTGGCCCGTACCTCCACCGCGTTCGACGCGTCGGTGTGGGAGCTGTGGCACCCGCTGGCCTCCGGGGCCGCCGTCTGCCTGCTCCCCGACGGCTTCGGCGGCGACCCCCGCCGACTGCTCCGCTACGCCACCGAACACCGGGTGACCGTCGCCCAGTTCGTCCCCTCGCAGCTCGCCACGCTCCTCGACGAGGGCCGTATCGACTCCCTGCGGCGGCTGTTCTCCGGCGGCGAGTCGCTGAGCGCGGACCTCGCCCGGCGGATCACGGACATCTGGAACGTCACACTCATCAACATCTACGGCCCCACCGAGACGACGGTGCAGGTCGCCCACACACCCGGGGAGCCGCCGGCTGCCGGATCGACGGTGCCGATCGGTCATCCGATCCACAACACCCGGTTCTTCGTCCTGGACGCGTCGCTGCGCCCGGTGCCGCCGCGCGTGGCCGGCGAACTGTACATCGCGGGTGCCCAGTTGGCGCGCGGCTATCTGGGCCGGCCCGGGCTGACCGCCGAACGCTTCGTGGCCTGCCCGTACGGCGAGCCCGGCGAGCGGATGTACCGCACCGGCGACGTGGTCCGTTGGACCACCGACGGCGAACTCGAGTTCGTCGGCCGCGCCGACGACCAGGTCAAGATCCGCGGCTTCCGCATCGAGCCCGGCGAGATCCAGGCCGTGTTCACCGCTCACCCCGCCGTCGCCCAGGCCGCCGTCACCGTCCGCGAGGACGCCCCCGGCGACAAGCGACTCGTCGCCTACCTCGTCCCGGCCCCCGGGACGGACGGTGCCGGGCTGCCCGCACTGGCCCGGGCAGCGGCCGCCGAGCGGCTGCCGGAGTACATGGTGCCGTCGGCCGTGGTGGTGCTGGCGGCGCTCCCGCTGACCGTCAACGGCAAGCTCGACCACCGCGCCCTGCCCGCCCCCACCTACACCACCCAGACCGACCGCACCCCCGCCACCCTCCGTGAAGAACTGCTCTGCACCGTCTTCGCCGAGGTCCTGGGCCTGCCCTCGGTCGGCCTCGACGACAGCTTCTTCGACCTCGGCGGCCACTCCCTCCTCGCCACCCGCCTCACCAGCCGCATCCGCACCACCCTCGGCACCGAACTCCCCCTGCGCACCCTCTTCGAGGCACCCACCCCCGCCGCCCTGGCCGAGCGGCTGGACGCCACCACCGGGGTACGCCCTGCGGTCACCACTGCCGAGCGGCCGGAGCGGCTTCCGCTCTCCTTCGCCCAGCAACGCCTGTGGTTCCTCGGCGAGTTGACCGGACCCAGCGCCGCCTACAACATCCCGGCCGTACTCCGCCTCACCGGCGCCCTGGACCGGGAAGCGCTCCAGGCGTCACTGCACGACCTGATTGCCCGTCATGAAGCCCTGCGCACCGTCTTCCCCGCCGTCGACGGACAGCCGCACCAACACGTCCGCCCTGCCGACCAGTTCACCTGTCGGCTCACCGTCACCGAGACCACCGAGCCGGAACTGGCCGCCGCCGTGGCCCGCGCCACCGGGCACCCCTTCGACCTGGCGACCGAACTCCCGATCCGGGCCGAGCTGTTCGCGCTGTCGCCGCAGGACCACGTGCTCGTGGTGACGGTTCACCACATCGCCGGTGACGGCTGGTCGATGGCTCCGCTGGGGCGCGACCTGTCCGCCGCGTACGCGGCGCGGATGGGCGGCCAGGCACCCACGTGGGCGCCGCTGCCGGTGCAATACGCGGACTACACCCTCTGGCAGCGGGAACTGCTGGGGTCGGAGGAGGACGCCGAAGGCCTGCTGGCACAGCAGTTGGGGTACTGGCGAGAGACGCTGGACGACCTGCCGGAGGAGCTGACGCTCCCCTTCGACCGGCCGCGCCCGGCCGTCGCCTCGAACCGGGGGGAGACGGTCGAGCTGACCGTCCCCGCCGAACTGCAGGCGGGGCTGCTGAAGCTGGCCCGGACGGAGGGCGTCACGTCCTTCATGGTGCTGCAGACGGCACTGGCGGCGCTGCTCTCCCGGCTCGGCGCCGGCAAGGACATCCCGATCGGCACGCCGATCGCCGGCCGCACCGACGAGAACCTCGACGACCTCGTCGGGCTCTTCGTCAACACCCTGGTCCTGCGCACCGACCTGAGCGGCGACCCCACCTTCGCCGAGCTGCTGGGCCGGGTCCGCGACGCCGCGCTGGGCGCGTTCGCCCACCAGGACGTGCCGTTCGAGCGCCTCGTCGAGGAGCTGGCGCCCGCGCGCTCGATGGCCCGGCACCCGCTCTTCCAGGTCATGCTCAGCCTGCAGAACAACGCCGAGGCGATCCTGGACCTGCCGGGCATCGAAGCCTCGGCCGTGTCCGATGACCAGCAACTCGCCAAGTTCGACCTGCAGTTCGATGCCACCGAGCAGGCCGACGGTCTCTGCGTGCGGATCATCTTCGCGGCGGAGTTGTTCGACCGGGCGTCGGTGGAGGTCCTGGGACGACGCTGGCTGCGGGTCCTGGAGGCCCTCGCCACCGATCCGTCACAGCC
>NZ_JBVISA010000091.1:0-5715 GCF_055575755.1 Kitasatospora sp. NPDC034035
AAGTGGTGGTCGCCGAAGGTGTCGGCGGCCCAGGTGAGGAGCTTGGTGATGTTGCGGTGGGTGATCACCACGCCCTTGGGGCGGCCGGTGGAGCCGGAGGTGTAGATCACGTAGGCGGGGTGCGCGGGCAGCGCGGTGACGACCGGGTTGCTGCGCGGGCGGGTGGAGAGGTCGGCCTGGTCGAGCAGGATGGTGCGAATTCCGTTGGTGGGTGCGGTGATGGTGCTGGTGGTGAGGAGCAGGGTGGGGTTGGCGTCGGTGAGCATGTGGGTGACGCGGTCGGTGGGGTAGTCGGGGTCGATGGGCAGGTAGGCGCCGCCGGCCTTGAGGACGGCCAGGAGGGCGGTCATCAGGTGGGCGGTGCGTTCCATGCGGATCGCGACCAGTGACTCCGGGCGGACGCCCTGTTCGGCGAGGAGGTGGGCGAGCCGGTTGGCGCGCTCGTTCAACTCCCGGTAGGTGACCTGTTCGTCGCCGTGGATGACGGCGACGGCGTCGGGGGTGCGGGCGGCCTGGGCCTCGAAGAGCGCGGGCAGTACGGTCTCGGTCGGGACGCTGTGGGTGGCGCCGGACCAGTCCTGGAGCAGGAGGTGGCGTTCGTCGTCGGCGAGTACGTCGACGGCGCTGACGCGCAGGGACGGGTCCCCGGCGACGGTGGCGAGCACGCGCAGCCACCGCTCGCCGATCGTCCGTACCGATGCCGCGTCGAACAGGTCCGCCGCGTACGTGACCCGCACCGCCAGTCCGTCCGGCGCGCCGGCCGTGTTCACCGCCTCGCTGACACTCAGCTCCAGGTCGAACTTGGCGACCGGGGCCGCACCGGGCTCCGCCGTCACCGTCAGGCCCGGGAGTTCGACGGTTGCCCGCTCGTTGTTCTGCAGGCTGAGCATGACCTGGAAGAGCGGGTGCCGGGCCATCGAGCGCGCGGGTGCCAGCTCCTCGACGAGGCGCTCGAACGGCACGTCCTGGTGCGCGAACGCGCCCAGCGCGGCGTCGCGGACCCGGCCCAGCAGCTCGGCGAAGGTCGGATCGCCGCCCAGATCGGTGCGCAGGACCAGGGTGTTGACGAAGAACCCGACCAGCTCGTCCAGCGCCTCATCGGTACGGCCGGCGACCGGCGTACCGATCGGAACGTCCTCCCCGGCACCGAGCCGGGACAGCAGCACACCCAGCGCCGCCTGCAGCACCATGAACATCGTGGCACCCTGCGAGCGGGCCACCTCGGCCAGCAGGGCGTGCAGCTCCGCCGGCACGGCGAGGTCGACCGAGCCGCCGCGGTGCGAGGCGACGGCCGGGCGCGGCCGGTCGAAGGGAAGCGCCAGCTCCTCCGGTACCGCCGCCAACTCCCCTCGCCAGTACGCCAACTGCTGCTCGAGCAGGTCGCTTCGCGACTCCTCGCCGCCGAGCAGCTCGCGCTGCCAGAGGGTGTAGTCGGCGTACTGCACCGGCAGCGGCGCCCACTCGGGTGCCCGGCCGTTGACGCGCGCCGCGTACGCGGCCGACAGGTCCCGCCCCAGCGGAGCCATCGACCAGCCGTCACCAGCGATGTGATGGACCGTCACCACCAGGACGTGTTCCTGTGGCGCCAGTGCGAACAGCCAGGCCCGTACGGGGATTTCCGCCGACAGGTCGAAGGCGAGCCCGGCCGCCCGGGCGACGGCCTCGGCCAGCTCCACCTCGGTGGTGTCGGCCACGGTCGGGCCGAAGCCGAGCCGGTCGAGGTCAGCCGGGAGCACCTGCTGATGCGGGTTTCCGCTGTGGGCGGGGAAGACCGTACGCAGTACCTCGTGGCGGCCGATCAGGTCGAGCAGGGCCGCGTGGAGTGCGGCGCGGTCGAGCTCGCCGGTGAGCCGCAGCGCGACCGGGATGTTGTAGGTGGCGCTCGGCCCATCCAACTGGGCGAGGAACCAGAGCCGTTGCTGGGCGAAGGACAGCGGTACCCGCTCGGGCCGCTCCCCGGTGGCGACCACCGGCGGGCGGACCAGAGCGCCCGGGTCCAGGTGACGTGCCAGGGCGGCGGGGGTGGGTGCCTCGAAGAGGGTGCGCAGCGACAGTTCGATGCCCAGGACCGAGCGGATCCGGCTGATCAGTCGCACCGCCAGCAGCGAGTGCCCGCCGCTCGCGAAGAAGTCGTCCTCCGGGCCGACCGCCGCCACTCCTAGCACCTCGGAGAACACGCCGCAGAGCAGTTCCTCCTGCTCCGTGCGTGCGGCGCGGCCCGCCGCCGTCGCCCCGTAGTCCGGGGCGGGCAGGGCGCGGCGGTCGAGCTTCCCGTTGGAGGTCAGCGGCAGGGCGTCCAGGACCACCACGGCCGACGGCACCATGTAGTCGGGCAGACGGGCCCCGACCGTTGCGCGGACCAGCGCGGGCAGCTTCTTGGTGCTCTCCGCGCCGGGGGCCGGGACGACGTAGGCGACGAGGCGCTTGTCGCCGGGCATGTCCTCGCGGGCGACGACCACGGCCCGCGCGAGTCCGGGGCAGTCGGCGACGGCGGCCTCGACCTCGCCGAGTTCGATGCGGAAGCCGCGGATCTTCACCTGCTCGTCGGCGCGGCCGAGGAACTGCAGGTTGCCGTCGGCGGTCCAGCGCACCACGTCACCCGTGCGGTACATCCGCTCGCCGGGGGCGCCGTACGGGCAGGCCACGAAGCGCTCCGCGGTCAGCCCGTGCCGGCCCAGGTAGCCGCGCGCCAACTGGGCGCCCGCGATGTACAGTTCGCCGGCGACACCGGGCGGCACCGGGCGCAGCGTGTCGTCCAGGACGTAGGCGCGGGTGTTCCACATCGGCCGGCCCATCGGCACCACGGCGGTGTCGGTCACCGTCCGCGGGTCCACCGGGAAGTCGGTGCAGCCGACGGTCGCCTCGGTCGGCCCGTAGTGGTTGACGATCGCCACGCCGGGGTGGCGCGCCGACCAGGCGCGGATCGCCTCGGCACGCACGGCCTCGCCGCCGACCATCAGCTGCCCGGTCGGCGCGCACTCCTCGGGCAGCGCGTCCATGAAGGCCAGGTGGCTGGGAGTGCCCTTGAGGAAGGTCAGCCGCTCGCCGGCCAGCAGGGCGGGCAGCCGCTCGTCGAGTGCGGCGACCACCACGCGGCCGCCGCAGGTCAGCGCGCCGTAGAGGCCGGTGACGCCCGCGTCGAAGGAGATGGAGGCATGCAGCAGGGTGCTGCCGGTGAGTGTGGGGTAGGCCCGGTGGCAGCGGACCACGTAGTTCACCAGGGCCCGGTGCTCGATCAGCACACCCTTGGGGCGGCCGGTGGAGCCGGAGGTGTAGATGACGTACGCGGGGTGCGCGGGGAGCAGCTCGGGGCAGGGCAGGGCGGAGCCGTCGTAGGAGTCCAGGTCGGTCTCGTCCAGCAGGATCCGGGGCAGCGGGCCGCGGGCGCCGGCGGTGCCCGGCAGACCGGTGGTGCTGGGCAGACCGGTGGTGCTGGGCAGACCGGCGGCGAGGTCGCCGGTGGTGACCAGGGCGACCGGCCGGGCGTCGTCGAGCATGTAGGCGATCCGGTCGGCCGGGTACTCCGGGTCGACCGGCAGGTAGGCGGCACCGGACTTCAGCACCGCGAGCAGCGCGATCACCAGCTCGGCCGAGCGTCCGAGGCAGACCGCGACCAGCGACTCCGGGCCGACGCCGCGCTCCCGCAGCAGCCGGGCCAGCCGGTTGGCCCGGGCGTCCAGCTCCGCGTAGGAGAGCCGCTGCCCCTCGGCGACCACCGCCACCGCGTCGGGAGTGCGGGCGACCTGGGCGGCGAACAGCGCGGGCAGGTGGGCGGGCGCCACCTCGACGGTGGTGTCGTTCCACTCCTCCAGGATCCGGACCTGCTCGGCGTCGTCGAGCACCCGCACCGCGCTGACCCGGGTGGCCGGCTCCTCGGCGAGAGCCGTCAGTACCCGTACCAGGCGCTGGGCGACGGCTTCGACGGTAGCCCGGTCGAAGAGGTCGGCGGCGTACGTGGCCCGCACCGCCAGCCCGGCCGGGCCACCCGCCGGGTCGAGGTTCTCGCCGACCTCGAAGGAGAGGTCGAAGCGGGCCGAGGCCGTCTGCGCGGCCAGCGGGCGCACGGTGACACCGGGCAGCTCGAGGGTCGCCTGCGCGTTGTTCTGCAGGCTGAGCATGACCTGGAAGAGCGGGTGGCGGGCCAGTGAGCGCACGGGTGCCAGGTCCTCGACCAGGCGCTCGAAGGGCACGTCCTGGTGCTCGAAAGCGCCGAGGCCGGTCTCGCGGACCCGGTCGAGCACCTCGGCGAGCGAAGGGTCGCCGGTCAGGTCCGTGCGCATCACCAGGGTGTTGACGAAGAAGCCGACCAGCTCGTTCAGGTCCTCGTCGGTGCGGCCGGCGATCGGCGTGCCGATCGGGATGTCCCGACCGCCGCCGAGCCGGGAGAGCAGGACGGCGAGCGCCGTCTGCAGCACCATGTACATCGTCACACGCTGCTGCTTCGCCAACTCGGCCAGCTTGGCCTGCAGTTCGGCCGGAACGAGCAGCTCGACGGACTCGCCCCGGTTCGAGGCGGTGGCCGGGCGCGGCCGGTCGTACGGCAGCGCCAACTCCTCCGGGACCCCGGCCAACGCCTGCCGCCAGTAGCCGAGTTGCTCGGTCAGCAGGCTCTCCGGGTCCTGGTCGTCGCCGAGCAGCTCGCGCTGCCAGAAGGTGTAGTCGGCGTACTGGACGGGCAGCGGCTCCCACTCGGGCGCCCGGTCGGCCAGTCGCGCGGTGTACGCGGTGGCGATGTCGCGCGCCAGCGGCTCGAGGGACCAGCCGTCACCGGCGATGTGGTGGACAACCACGGCCAGTACGTGGTCCTCCGGGGCGACCGTGAGCAGCGTCGCCCGGATCGGGATCTCCTCGTGCAGGTCGAACGGGTGCCCCAGGACCCGGGCCACCGCCTCGGCCAGCTCCGCCTCCCCGGCGGGCTCGGCCGTCGCCAGCTCGAACGCGGCCAGCTCGGTCGGCAGCACCCGCTGGCGCGGCTCGCCGTCCACCGCCGGGAAGACGGTGCGCAACACCTCATGACGGTCGATCACATCGCGCAGAGCTGCCTCAAGCGCCGCCGGGGACAGCGTCCCCGTCAGCCGGAGCACCACCGGGATGTTGTACGTCGCGCTCGGGCCGGTCAACTCGCCCATGAACCAAAGGCGGCGCTGCGCGTACGACAACGGAATCATCTGGAGTCCCCTAGCTGTGAGACGGGCCGGCCGCAGGGGCCGGGTCGTGCGATGGATCAGGTCTGGTGTGGTGCTTGTGCGGCCGAAGCTGGTCGGGCCAGGTCGGGCCGGGTCGGGCCAAGTCGGCCAGGCCGGACGCCCGACGGGCCGGATCGCCCGCCAGGCGGCGTCCTTCAGTCGGTCGCCGTCAGTCGGCCTCCGTCGGTCGCTTCACCGACCGCAGGCTCGGCCGGGCCCGCTTGGCGGGCTTCAGCCGTTCCGCGAGGGCGGCGGGGGTGGGTGCTTCGAAGAGGGTGCGCAGGGGGAGTTCGGTGCCGAGGGTGGTGCGGATGCGGCTGGCGAGGCGGGTGGCGAGGAGGGAGTGGCCGCCGAGGTCGAAGAAGCTGTCGTCGGGGCCGACGGTGTCGAGTCCGAGGACCTCGGCGAACGCGGCGCAGAGCGCGGTTTCGCGGTCGTTGGCGGGAGCGCGGCCGGTGGTCTGCGGCCCGTACTCGGGGGCGGGTAGGGCGCGGCGGTCGAGCTTGCCGTTGATGGTGAGGGGCAGCGC
>NZ_JBVISA010000092.1:0-5652 GCF_055575755.1 Kitasatospora sp. NPDC034035
CTGGCGATCCGCGCCGGTGACCAGGTCGGCTGCGGGCTGCTGGAGGAGCTGACGCTGGAGGCGCCGCTGGTGCTGCCCGAGCAGGGCGGCGTCCATGTCCAGCTCGCCGTCGAGGAGGCCGACGGGTCGGGCCGCCGGGCTGTCGGCCTGTACTCCCGGCTGGAGGACACGGCCGGCGGGGAGGTCTGGACGCGGCACGCCACCGGCGTGCTGGCCCCCGGCGACGGTGACGATTTGCCGTCCTTCGACCTCACCGAGTGGCCTCCGCAGGGCGCGACCACGGTCGGCGTGGACGATCTCTACGACGTCTTCCAGGCGGCCGGGTTCGGGTACGGACCGGTGTTCCAGGGCCTGCGCGCCGCGTGGCGCCGTGGCGAGGACGTCTACGCGGAGGTGCGCCTGCCGGAGGGCGCCGAGGCCGACGCCGCACTCTTCGGACTGCACCCGGCCCTGCTCGATGCCGCGCTGCACGCGGTCGGCATCGGCAACCTGCTGGAGGAGAGCGGCGGCGGCCGCCTGCCCTTCGCGTGGAACGGGGTGACGCTGCACGCCGCCGGGGCTTCGGCCGTCCGGGTGCGGATGTCGCCAGCGGGCCGCGACACGGTCTCTCTCGTGCTGGCCGACGAGTCCGGGCGCCCGGTGGCGTCCGTGGCCTCGCTGGCGATGCGCGAGGTGTCCGAGGAGCAGGTGCGCAGTGCGCGCGGTGGCTCGGTCGACTCGCTGTACCGGGTGGAGTGGACGGTGCTGCCGGTGTCGCAGGCGCCGGCGGGTCGGTGGGCCGTGCTGGGTGCGGGCGGGTTCGGTGCGGAGCGGTTCGCGGACCTGGCGGAGCTGGGTGCGGCGGTCGACGGCGGTTCGGGGGTTCCGGATGCGGTGTTCCTGGCGCTGGAGTCGGTCGAGGCGTCTGATGGTGTGGCCTCGGCTGTGCGCGCCGCGCTGCACGGGGTTTTGGGGACGGTGCGGGAGTGGCTGGCTGATGAGCGGTTCTCGGCGTCGCGTCTGGTCCTGGTGACCCGTGGGGCGGTCGGTGCCGAGGTCGAGGACCTGGTGCACGCCCCGGTGTGGGGCCTGGTCCGCTCGGCGCAGTCCGAGAACCCCGGCCGCCTGGTCCTGCTGGATCTGGACGGTCCGGAGGTTGCGGAGGGCCTGCTGGCGGGGGCGCTGGCGGCCGGCGAGCCGGAGCTCGCGGTGCGCGCCGGCGCGATTCAGGTGCCGCGTCTGTCGAGGGCGGCTGCGTCCTCGGAGGCGGTGTCGGTGTTCGGGTCGTCGGGCACGGTCCTGGTGACGGGTGCGTCGGGTCTGCTGGGCGGGCTGGTGGCCCGTCACCTGGTGGTCGGGCACGGGGTGCGGAGTCTGCTGCTGGTGTCGCGTCGTGGTGCGGACGCGCCGGGTGCGGTCGAGCTGCGGGACGAGCTGACGGAGGCTGGTGCCACCGTCACCCTGGCGGCGTGCGACGTGGCCGACCGGGAGGCGCTGGCCGCGCTGCTCGCCGACCACGAGCTCTCGGGTGTGGTCCACACGGCCGGTGTCCTGGACGACGGCATCGTCACCTCGCTCACTCCCGAGCGGATCGACACCGTGCTGCGTCCGAAGGTCGACGCGGCCCTCCACCTCCACGAGCTGACGGCCGATCACCCACTGACCACCTTCGTGCTGTTCTCCTCCGCCGCCGGCACCTTCGGCGGACTCGGGCAGGGCAACTACGCGGCCGCGAACGTCTTCCTGGACGCCCTCGCCGCCCAGCGCCGGGCCGCCGGACTGCCCGCGACCTCCCTCGCCTGGGGTGCCTGGGCGGAAGGCGGAATGGTCGGTAGTCTCGCCGATGTCGACGTCCGCCGTATGAGCCGTGGCGGTGTGCAGGGCCTGCTCGCCGACGAGGGGCTGGCGCTCTTCGACGCGGCGATCGCCGCGGACGAGTCCCTTGTCGTTCCGATCCGGCTCGACCTGGCCGCGCTGCGCGCCGAGGCTGCCGCCGGCACCCTGCCGCCGCTGGTGCGCGGCCTGGTGCGCGCCCCGCTCCGCCGCGTTGCCGAGAACGGCTCGGCGGGCCGCCCGGCCGGCTCGTCCCTGGCGCAGCACGTCCTTGCCGCGCCGGCCGCCGAACGGACGGAACTCCTGCTGGACCTGGTCCGTGCCCGGGTCGCGTCCGTCCTCGGCTACGGGGACGCGGGCGCCGTGGACGCCAACCGGGCGTTCAAGGAGCTGGGCTTCGACTCGCTGACCGCCGTCGAGCTGCGCAACGAGCTCAACGGCGCGACCGGCCTGCGCCTGCCGGCGACGCTGGTCTTCGACCACCCGACGCCGGGTGCCCTGGCCGCTTTCCTGCTCGCCGAACTGGTCGGCGAGGCGCCGGGTGCCGCAGCGGCTGTCCGGACGGTGACGGTCGATGACGAGCCGATCGCGATCGTCGGCATGGCTTGCCGCTTCCCGGGTGGCGTCGAGTCCCCGGAGGATCTGTGGCGGCTGGTGTCGGAGGGCCGGGACGCGGTCTCCGGCTTCCCGACGGGCCGCGGCTGGGACCTCGAGAACCTCTACCACCCCGACCCCGATCACCAGGGCACCTCGTATGCCCGCGAGGGCGGGTTCCTGCACGACGCGGGCCTGTTCGACCCGGTGTTCTTCGGGATCTCGCCGCGCGAGGCGTTGGCGATGGACCCGCAGCAGCGGCTCCTGCTGGAGACCTCGTGGGAGGCCGTGGAGCGTGCGGGGATCGACCCGGCGACGCTGCGCGGCAGCCGGACCGGTGTGTTCGCCGGTGTGATGTACCACGACTACGCCAACAACCTGGGTGAGCTCCCCGACGGCGTGGAGGGTTACCTCGGCACCGGTAACTCGGGCAGCATCGCCTCGGGCCGGGTCGCCTACACCTTCGGTCTGGAGGGTCCGGCGGTCACGATCGACACGGCCTGCTCCTCTTCTCTGGTCGCGCTGCACTGGGCGATCCAGGCGCTGCGGAACGGCGAGTGCACGATGGCGCTCGCCGGCGGCGTGGCGATCATGTCCACCCCCGAGGTGTTCGTGGACTTCAGCCGCCAGCGGGCCCTCTCCGCGGACGGCCGGTGCAAGGCGTTCTCGGCGGAGGCGGACGGCACCGGTTGGGGCGAGGGCGTCGGCATGGTGCTGGTCGAGCGGCTCTCCGACGCCCGGCGCAACGGGCACCCGGTGCTCGCGGTCGTGCGCGGCAGTGCCGTGAACCAGGACGGTGCGTCGAACGGGCTGACGGCGCCGAACGGTCCGTCGCAGCAGCGGGTGATCCGGCAGGCGTTGGCGAATGCGGGTCTGGCATCGGATCAGATCGATGCGGTGGAGGCGCACGGGACGGGGACGACCCTGGGCGACCCGATCGAGGCGCAGGCGCTGCTGAACACGTACGGGCGTGAGCGTTCGGCCGAACAGCCGCTGTGGCTGGGTTCGTTGAAGTCGAACATCGGTCACACGCAGGCCGCGGCCGGTGTGGGCGGGATCATCAAGATGGTGATGGCGATGCGGCACGGTGTGCTGCCGCAGACGCTGCACGTGAGTGAGCCGTCGGCGAAGGTCGACTGGTCGGCGGGTGCGGTGGAGCTGCTCACCGAGCGGCGGGCCTGGCCGGAGACCGGGCGTCCGCGTCGCGCGGCGGTGTCGTCCTTCGGGATCAGCGGGACCAACGCCCACACCATCCTCGAGTACGTCCCAGGGGCGGTGGAGGAGCACCTGACCGGGGCCGACGAGACCCCGGCCGTGCCTGTGCTCCTGTCGGCACAGAGTACGTCCGCGCTGCGCGGCCAGGCCGAGCGGCTGCTCACGCTCCTCTCGGATCGGCCGGAGGTGTCCCTGACGGACGTCGCCCACTCGCTGGTGGCGTCGCGGGCGGTGTTCGAGCATCGGGCGGTGGTGGTGGCGGGTGACCGTGCCAGTGCCGTGGCGGGGCTGGAGGCGCTGGCGGCGGACCTGCCGGGGGCGGTCCGGGGCGTGAGCGGTTCGGCGGGCCGGGTGGCGTTCGTCTTCCCGGGTCAGGGTTCGCAGTGGGCCGCGATGGCGGTGGAGCTGTTGGAGTCGTCGTCGGTGTTCGCTGGGCGGATGGCGGAGTGTGGGGCGGCGTTGGTGCCGTTCGTGGATGGCTGGTCGCTGTTGGAGGTGGTTCGGGGCGTCGAGGGTGATGGGTGGATGGATCGGGTGGACGTTGTCCAGCCGGTGTTGTGGGCGGTGATGGTGTCCCTTGCGGAGGTGTGGCGTGCGTCCGGTGTGGAGCCGGGTGTGGTGGTGGGTCATTCGCAGGGTGAGATCGCTGCCGCGGTGGTGGCGGGTGCGTTGTCGTTGGAGGACGGTGCCCGGGTGGTGGCGTTGCGCAGCCGGGCGATCGCGGGTGGTCTGGCGGGTCTGGGTGGCATGGTCTCGGTGGCGTTGCCGGTGGAGGAGGTGCGTGAGCGTCTCGGTGACGGGGATCGGGTGTCGGTCGCGGCGGTGAACGGTCCGTCGGCGGTGGTGGTGTCCGGTGAGCCGGCCGCTTTGGAGGAGTTGTTGGCCGCGTGTGAGGTGGACGGCGTTCGTGCCCGTCGTGTCCCGGTGGACTACGCCTCGCATTCCGCGCAGGTGGAGTCGATTCGTGCCGAGCTGTTGGAGGTCCTTGCGGAGGTCCGTCCGCGGGCGGGTTCGGTGCCGGTGTTCTCGACGGTGACCGGTGGGCTGGTCGACGGTTCCGCCATGGATGCCGAGTACTGGTACACCAACCTCCGTACCACCGTCCGCTTCGCCGAGGCGGTCGACGCCCTCCTCGCCGACGGCTACGGCACGTTCGTCGAGGTGAGCGCGCATCCGGTGCTGGCGATGGCGGTGCAGGACGCCGCCGAGGCGGCCGGTCGGCCGGCGGCGGCCTTCGGGACGCTGCGTCGTCACGAGGGTGGGCTGGAGCGGTTGTTCGCCTCGTTCGCCGAGGCGTGGGTGCGCGGGCTGCGGGTCGACTGGCAGGGCCTTCTCGCCGGCCGAGGTGCTCGGACGGTGGAGCTGCCGACCTACGCCTTCCAGCGTGAGAAGTACTGGCTGGAGGCGACCGCGGCCTCGCCGACGGGGGCGCCGGTCGATGCCGTGGACGCCCGCTTCTGGGAGGCCGTCGAGAGCGAGGACCTGGCCGCGCTCGCCGCGACCCTGGAGGTCGAGGGCGGCAGCGAACTGGGCTCCGTCCTGCCGATGTTGGCGGCCTGGCGCCGTCAGAGCCGCGACCAGTCGACCGTGGACGGCTGGCGCTACCGGATCAGCTGGAAGCCGGCAGCCGACACCGGTCCGGGCGCACTGTCCGGCACCTGGCTGCTGGCCGTTCCGGCCGATCACGACGACGCTGCGGTGGCGGGCCTGCAGGAGATGCTTGCCGGGCGCCGGATCGGCGTCCGTCGGGTGGAGATCGACAGCACCGCCGACCGCGGGGCCGTCGCGGAGCTGGTGCGCGAGGAGGTGGCCGACGGTACGTCCATCACGGGCGTGGTGTCGTTCCTCGCCGGGGTCGGCGGCCCGGTGGCGACGCTGACGCTGGTGCAGGCGTTGGGCGATGCCGGGGTCGGTGCGCCGTTGTGGTGTGTGACGAGTGGGGCGGTGGCTACGGGTCGTTCGGAGCGGGTGGCGGATCCGGTGCAGGCGCAGGTGTGGGGTCTGGGCCGGGTGGTGGCCTTGGAGCATCCG
>NZ_JBVISA010000093.1:0-5336 GCF_055575755.1 Kitasatospora sp. NPDC034035
CTGCCGTTCGTCGTCGCCCTCAACGGCTTCGACGGACACCAGCCCCACACCGCCGACGAGGTCCGCGAAGCCCTCCAGCTGGGCCCCGACACCCCTGTGGTCACGCTCGACGCCCGCCGCCGCGACAGCGCCAAGAGTGCCCTCATCACCCTCGTCGAACACGCCCTGCTCGCCCGCCTCCGCTGAGCGGGACGCGCCGCGCACCGGACCCGGACGGCCCGGCGGCGAGCGCGCGGGCAACCGGAACCAGTCAGCCCCGTCGGCCCGTCGTTGCAACGGGCCGACGGGGCCGCGCCGCTTACGGGCCGGTGTCCTTCCGGGGCCCCGCGCAAGACCCGTGTATAAGCAGCCGATAACAGTTCGGTAGGCATTTTGTGATCAACAATGACGCAGCGTGGCGATTCAGCGTCACTCAGCGCCAGATGACCACGGTTTTGCTCCGTCATGTCGGTGAATGTCCGGATTGCGCCGACGCGGGTGCCAGACGGCGGCTGTTTGTCCCCCATCCCTGCACGTGCTGAAATTCCAGCTACCCCTGATTCTTTCGTGTCGGCCCGTCCGGCGACGGGTCAGGGCCCGGGGGTAGCGCTGGATTGATCCATGGCCGACTGTCGGCCGAGAGGTAGTTGTCGAGTGAGGCGTAAGCAGCAACCCGCCCCGCAGCGGCGCTCCGAGCCCCGCCAGAGCGAGCCGAACGGTACCCCCGGGAGCCCGGCCGGATTCTCCGCGTTCACTCCCACCGAGGAACGCCCCCCGGCCGCACCGGCTTCGACGCCCCCGAGCCTCGCCTCGGCGCCCCGCAGCGGCGGCGCGCAGGGCGGCGAAGGCGGCACGGGCCGGTACGAGTTCCTCCGCCCGCGGAACTGGCGTGTGCCGACCCGTCTGATCGCGATCCTGCTGATCCCCGTGATCATCAGTCTCGTCTTCGGTGGTCTGCGAGTGAACACCTCGGTCGACGGCTACATCAAGGCCTCCCGCGCCGAGAAGACCGCCGAGCTGGCCAAGGCCGCGACCGAGCTCGCCGAAGCGCTGGAGAACGAGCGCGACAAGACGCTCATACCCCTGCTCACCAAGCAGGACCCGAACAACGAGGTCACCAAGCGCCGCGCCGACACCGACGCCGCGCTGAAGGCCTACAACGCCGCGTACGAGGCCACCGACAAGTCCGGTGAGCTGCCGCGCCGCCACGAGGCCTTCCAGTCGCTGATCATCGACCTGCCGCACCTGCGGGCCAACGCGTACAGCCCCGAGCTGTTCCTCAGCGCGACCGCGAGCGCCTACTCGGTGATGTTCGCCCCGCTGCTGGCCTACGACAACTCGGTCGGCATGGGCTCCTCCAACGCCACCAGCAAGGGCCGCGCGATCTACGCGATGTCCCTGGCCAAGGCCTCCGCCTCGACCCAGCGCTCGCTGATGCTGAGCCTGCTGGTCGGCATCGCGCAGAACGGCACCACCCGGTACGAGAACGCCGACGCGACCCAGCAGATCGTGGTCGCGGAGAAGCTGGAGCAGGTCTCCCTCAACGAGTTCAACACCGGTAGCGCCCCCGAGGACGCCAAGAAGTACTCGGACGCGCAGGTCGCCCTGGCCACCGCCCAGGACCGCTCGGCGTACAAGATGCCGAACGGCCACGCGCCCACCATGCAGGGCCTGCTGGCCCTGGCCGCCGCGTACAGCCAGGCCGCCGCCGAGGGCCAGCTGAAGGGCAAGGCCACCGCCGACGCCGCGTTCGCCGAGGCGAAGGCCTCCGGCCTGACCCCGGACAACTGGAACCAGGCCGCCAACACCCACATCCAGGCCCTGCGGAACACCGAAGTCGTGCTGCTGGACGACGTCCTCACCGAGTCCCGCAACCTGAAGGACAACGCGCTCTACGACGCCATCCTCAACACGGTCATCGTCGTCGCCTCGCTGATCCTGGCCGGCCTGCTCACCGGTTACGTCGCCCGCTCGATGATCCTCGGCATGCGCACCCTGCGCAGCGCCGCCCTGGAGATCGCCGACCACCGTCTGCCCGACCTGGTCGAGAAGCTCTCCAAGACCGACCCCGACCGGGTCGACACCTCGGTGACCCCGATCCCGCTGCACGGCAAGGACGAGATCGGCGAAGTCGCCCGGGCGTTCGACCAGGTCCACCAGCAGGCCGTGGCGCTCGCCGCCGAGCAGGCCCTGCTGCGAGGGAACGTCAACGCGATCTTCACCAACCTGTCGCGCCGCAGCCAGGGCCTCATCCAGCGCCAGCTGGCGCTGATCACCGACCTGGAGAACAACGAGGCCGACCCGGACCAGCTGGAGAACCTCTTCAAGCTGGACCACCTCGCGACCCGTATGCGCCGCAACGGTGAGAACCTGCTCGTCCTCGCGGGCGAGGAGGCCGGCCGCCGCTGGAACACCCCGGTCCCGCTGGTCGACGTGCTCCGCGCCGCCGCGTCCGAGGTGGAGCAGTACGAGCGCGTCGAGCTCTCCGGCATCCCGGAGGTCGAGGTCGTCGGCGCCGCCGTGACCGACCTCGTCCACCTGCTCGCCGAGCTGCTGGAGAACGCCACCTCGTTCTCCAGCCCGCAGACCCGGGTGCTGGTCAACGCGACCCGCCTGCCGGACGGCCGCGTGCTGGTCGAGATCCACGACAAGGGCATCGGCCTCACCGCCGAGGACTTCGCCGAGATCAACGAGAAGCTGGCCGAGCCGCCCACGGTCGACGCCACCATCTCCCGCCGCATGGGCCTCTTCGTGGTCGGCCGGCTCTCCCAGCGGCACGACATCCGCGTCCAGCTCCGCCCGTCCGGCGAGTCGGCCGGCACGACCTCGCTGGTCATGCTCCCGCCGTTCGTCACCCAGGGCGGTGCCGCGCCGGAGCCCGAGGAGCAGTTCACCGTCTCCCGGATCTTCGCCGACCAGGAGCCGACCGACCAGTGGGCGCCCGACGCCCGCGCCCGCAGCGCCGCCGAGCTCGGCTTCGACGACCACCTCACCGGTGTCGGCAACGCCGGCTCCAGCGGGTTCAGCCCGGCCCTGGAGGCCGTCCAGCGCTCGCAGCGCCTCGACCAGGTCCGCCGCGCGGCCCTGGAGGGCGGCGCCCCGGACGGCCCGGTGCTGGACGCCGAGGTCGAGGAGGACTACCAGCAGGGCTACGACCAGTACGCCCCGCAGGGTTACCAGCAGGGCGGCGCCTACGCCGACGACCAGTACGGCTACGAGCAGCAGGGCTACCAGCAGGACGGGTACGCCCAGGACGGCTACGACCAGTACCCGCAGCAGGGCTACGACCAGCAGGGCTACGCCGAGGACCAGTACGCCGACGAGCAGTACGGCTACGACCAGGGCGGCTACGCCGACCAGTACGGCCGCCAGGCCCAGGAGGCCCCGGCCGGTCACCCGTACGCCCCGGAGCCGCCCGCGCTGCCCGCCGCCGACCAGGCGCCCACCACCCTGGCGTCCGGGCTGCCGCAGCGCCGCCCCGGCGAGCAGCTGGCGGGCGGTGGCCCCGGCAGCGCGCCGGCCGGCGCCGTCCCGTCGGGCGACAGCCCGAACTGGTTCGCGGGCGCCAAGGACACCTCGATGCCCCTCGAGTCGCGCGGCCACGACGTGTCCTCGCTCGGCGGTTACGGCCCGACCGGCCCGACCGCCGCCTGGCAGTCGCCGAACGACGGCGACTGGCAGCGGGCCGAGCAGCTGCGCGAGCCCTCCTCCGCCGGGACCACCCAGTCCGGTCTGCCGCGGCGCGTGCCCAAGCAGAACCTGGTGCCCGGCAACGCCAAGCCCACCCCGCAGGACGGGCCGCAGGTCTCCCGCAGCCCCGAGGAGGTCCGTGGCCGCCTCACCAACCTGCGCCGCGGTGTGGAGCAGGGCCGCAGCGCCGGCAACACCGGAAGCTTCCGGATCGACCCCGATCAGGTAGACCAGTCCGGCAACGGACAGAACCGCAGCACCGATCTCTTCGGCGGCTCGAACCACCAGGAGCGTTGAGTTGACTCAGATGAGCCAGGCCGCACAGAACCTGAACTGGCTGATCACCAATTTCGTGGACAACACCCCCGGGGTGTCCCACACCGTGGTGGTCTCCGCGGACGGCCTCCTCCTGTGCATGTCCGAGGGCTTCCCGCGCGACCGCGCCGACCAGCTCGCCGCCGTCGCCTCCGGCCTCACCTCCCTCACCTCCGGCGCCAGCCGGATCTTCGAGGGCGGCGAGGTCAACCAGACCGTGGTCGAGATGGAACGGGGCTTCCTGTTCCTCATGGCCGTCAGCGACGGCTCCGCCCTCGCCGTCCTCGCCGCCCCCGACTCCGACATCGGCCTCGTCGGCTACGAGATGGCCCTGCTCGTCGACCGCGCCGGCGCCGTCCTCACCCCCGCACTTCGCGCGGAACTCCAGGGCAGTCTCCTGCACTGACGGTTCGTCGGATACCGTCCAGGTATTCGAAGTACCTCCGCGTCCTTCCCGGGCCCGCTTCGGCGGGCTCGGGTTCGGACGTTGTACGGCCTTCGCACCACCGGCTCCGGACCTGCGCCGAAGCTGAACCGCACCGCCGCACCTTGTGAGGAGAGGAACCGTGACACCGCCCGACGACCGCAGCGGCCAATACGGTCTTCCGTACCCTGGCACAGGCCATGACGCTTTCGGAGCACCCGGCGTCGGCCACGGTCAGCAGTACGGCCGGCACCAGTACGGGCAGCCCCAGCACCCGTATGCCAGGCCCGAGGAGCAGTACGGCCAGTACGAGCAGTACGACCAGTACGACCAGCAGCAGCCCTCCTACGGCGCCCCGGCGCCCGGCTACCCGACTCCGGCACCGGCGCCCGAGCCGACGCCCGGTTTCCGGCCGGCCCAGGACCCTGGGTACACCGAGGAGTTCGAGGACGAGCCCGACTCCGGCCCGCTGATCCGTCCGTTCGCTATGACCGGCGGCCGTACCCGGCCCCGCTACGAACTCGCGCTGGAGGCCCTGGTCTCCGCCGACGTCGATCCGCAGCGCCTGGCCACCCTGCTCCCCGAGCACCAGCGGATCTGCACGCTGTGCACCGAGGTCAAATCCGTCGCTGAGGTGTCGGCGCTGCTCTCCCTTCCCCTGGGAGTGGCCCGCATCCTCGTGGCCGACCTGGCCGAGGCCGGCCTGGTCGCCATCCACCAGCCCGCTTCCGGCGGCGAATCCGGAAACCAGCCCGACGTCACGCTGCTCGAAAGGGTCCTCAGTGGACTTCGCAAGCTCTAACGCGGCCGCCCCCACCCGCGCCACCACCTCCGCGAAGATCGTCGTCGCGGGCGGCTTCGGTGTCGGCAAGACCACGCTCGTCGGCGCCGTCTCCGAGATCAACCCCCTGCGCACCGAAGCCGTCAT
>NZ_JBVISA010000094.1:0-4748 GCF_055575755.1 Kitasatospora sp. NPDC034035
CAGGGCGCCCTGCAGCGCGGGGTCAACCACGAGGGCTTCTTTCCGTTCGGCCGGTGGTTGACCCCATCCTGCACCACTTCCAAAACACGGCCTAGGCGTCTTCCTCCAGCCGCGCTGGCCACTCGTGCACCAGGAAAACTTCGGCACAGCACTCGCAACAGCACCGTTCGTTCCTGAGCTGGCAAATGCGCAGCTCAGGAACGAACGGTGCTGAAGCAGTGGCCTAGAACCCGGGGCTCACCCAGTGCGCCATGATTCCCGTACGTCCGTCGCCGTTGCTGATGACGGCGGTGGGGTTCTGCCCGAAGCGGAAGGCGTGGAGCGTGATGACGTCATTGACGTCGAACTTCTCCAGGATCGTCTGCCCGGCAGTGGTCTGCATGGGCGTGTGCCCCCCGGTCAGTGCTTCAGTGCCGGGGATGAGGTTGCCGTTCTTGAACAGTGCAGTGCGGACGAGCTGATCCGATGCTGTGCTCCCGCCGGTGTACGAGCGGGCGTGGTAGGAGATCTCCCATACCCCGGGGAAGGGGATCTTGAGGTTCGGGACCTCGGAGATCAGCTCATCGGCGCGGTCGGCGCCGGTGAGGTCGTGGTTGAAGTCGACCGGGCTGGTCTGGAGCCACGTCGAACCCTGCCGGTAATTTGCTGGAGTCGTCATGCTTTTAGGCTAAGAACGGCAGTCGCAGGATGCGGGATGTTCGGTCGTATGCCATCCGTTCAGGTGGAAAAATGCATTTGGCGTTTAATGTCGGTGGGCTTGGTGTTCGCCAGTCCACCCGGTGATCCAAACAAGACGATCCAACACATGCGCCCGCCTCACGCAGACCGTTCGGGCAACATGCACCGGCTCGGACGGCAGACGTTTGCGAGGGGAATGCAAGCGCGGCGGCGTCGATGTGGTCGGCCAGTCTGCGCGCACGGACAGGCTCGGCCGCCGCGCCGGCGGATCCCAGGATCCGCAGGACGGCCCGCACGATCATGCGGTGCGGGAGCCTGGCTCCCCGCCGGGCGTCCGGCCCGGTGCGGGCACCATCAGTCACTGGTCGCGGCGTGTGTTGGAGGACTTCTCACCGACGGCGGCGCGCACCCAATCGTGAGCACTGCCGGGGTCGAGGGAGGCGAGGAACTTCGTGAGCGAGCCGTCCCAGCTCTCTTTCGCACGTTCGGCGGCTGCTGCGGCGACCATCTGCCGGGTGTCTGTGTCCTCGCAGCGAACCAGCGCGATGGCGGCATGGGTGCCGGCTTCCGCGAGGATCCTGTGGGCTTGGTGCTCGGTGGATCCGACGCGTCCTTCATGCACTTCAGCGGCGTGGGCCCCGACCCTTGCCCCTTTCAGTGTGGAGAACAGACCCATGAATCCGATCATCCATGAGAGGGAGATGCGGAGCAGGGCGCTCGCAAAGCCGTTGGCCGTCAGCACACGAGACTGAGTTAGCCTCAGCGAGCCGTCGGCGTTTGCGCTGACCACTACAGCACTCGTGCGACCCTTGCGGGCCCGCCTGCGGAAGCCTCGCCCGAGCGACGCCAGCATGTGTTCGGCGCGATGACGGTTATCGAAGCTGGCGAGGACTACCGACTCCTGCCCAGATTGCGCGACCGATGCGGTCTCCGACGTCATAGGGGCGTCCTTCGCAGCCGAGTGACCGAGATCAGACCTGACTGAGGACAAGGCCAAGCCTGCCTTTATGGGCATAATGTCCCATTTTAGCTGCTCGGAAGCCCATTTCTGTCGATCACGGTGATCGCGGGTTCGAGTGTGGCGGCTCGGCCGGGTAATGCTGGTCCGGGCACGCATGAAGCCAGGGCATCCGGTGCAGCTCGGGGTTGTCGAAGACCGAGCGCGCCCAAGGGGCCCTGATGACGCAGTTGTACGCTGTCGGCGGCGGTTACGCTCGGGCTCCTGACGTGACCGGAAACTGATGCAGTGTCACTCGTGAGGGTGAACGGCACCTATCCATCTCAGCCAGGCCGCGCCTCCCCGGGCGCGGCCCAGGTAGGCGCGCCGAGTCGGCTCCCGTTCAGGCTGCGCAGGGGAACCGGAGCTGACCGCCACCCCGTGGCGGGCTGACCTCGACCACGTCACCGGCCACCACCGGCATCCCCAGCCAGCCCGGACGGCTTGTCGGGCCGCGGTGGAGCCGCGGTATCCGGGCAAGCCCGGCCAGCATCCCGGCCTGGCGCTGCTCCTACTGCGGGGTGCCGTCCGACGTCCGGGACAGCGGCGCGTCGTTCTTCAGCTGCAGCTTGTCGATCAGCTTGTCCAGCAAGTTGTTGGGGTCGTACTCGGCCTGGTGGTCCAGCTTGTTGGAGATGGGGGCGTCCGGTGTGGGGTCGTTGGTCATGCTCGTTCTCCTCACTGGTCTGGCGCGCTGCCCAACCAGGTGGATCATCCCATGACGATGTGTCAGTGCGGGTGTTTCGGACAGTTGGCCAAATTGCCGACCCGCCGTGGCGCGGCCCGGCCCTGCGACGGCGGGCCGGCACTTCCCACGATAAGCAGCAGCGCACGGTGTGACCTGCTCGCGCCTGATGACGTGGAATGGCCTCGGATCGCATATTGTCTGGACCTGTTGTCCGAGGCCGGGTGCCTGTTGGCTGGCGTTCGAGGTCGGTCGTTCTGGTGACTGTGTGTGGTGGCTGGTGGGGGTTGGGGGTGGTGTCGGCCGGTCGGGCGGGTCGCGGTCTTTTCTGGCGTGTGTTCGGCTTGGAATTCTGTGCGGCTGTTTTTGTGGGTTGGCTGCGTGTGGTTTTCTGAATTCGGGTCGGATTGGTCGGGGCGGGGTGCTGGTGTGGGGCCGGTGTTCGGTTTTGTGGTGGTGGCAGCGGCTCGGTCAGGTGCCGCCGCGCGGCTGCGTGGCGGCACCTGGCAGCATCTCGCCATGACCGTTCGCCCCAGACGCCGCACCGCCGGCCGCACCTTCTTTCTCGGGTACGCCGTGCTGCTCATCGTGCTCGGGGTCTGGACGACGGTGCAGCCCTGGGCCGACCCGCTCTCTGGCTCGGGCGAGCTGCCGGCGGTCGCCTTTGCGATGGTGTCTGCCCCGGCGGCTCTTCCGCTGGTCGCGACCGGTGTTGGCGGGACGCTGAGCGATCCGGCCTTCAACGCCCTGGTCGTCCTCGTCGCACTTGTCGAGGTTGCCATCCTTCGCTGGGTGCTACGGCGCCGCGCGCCGAAGCAGCAGGCGGCTGACTGGCGGCTGACTGAGCGTCTGGCTGGGTGTCGGGCCGGGCATGGTGCGGCGGCATGCCCGCGGTACCCGGTGGCCCGCCGGTGCGTGGCTGCGCCGTGCGGTGGCGTACCGGTTGCGGTACGAGTTCTGGGTGGTGGAGCTGGCGAGCAGGAGGGCGGCGGTCCAGGAGGCGGCCCGTCGGGGTGCGTCGATCAGCGCCGGTCGCGCCACCGTGGGGTCAGCGGGGCGAGCGGCGCGGCTTTGGTCCAGGCGCTACTTGGCGAGGCTCACCGTGGCGTCGGCGTGGTTGATCTCGCCCAGGACCAGCTTGGGCTGGTCGGGGTCGACCAGGTGGAGGGGGACGCCGAGCTTGTAGTCGCCGCGGGTCGCGTGGGGCGCCAGCGAAGGGTCTTCAAGGTCCAGTGGCTCCCGGCCGACCAGTGTGACCTGGCGTCCGCTGCGCAGGGTGGCGTGTCCCACGATGGTGATGTCGTAGCGCGGGTCGAGTTCGTCGCCGTTGGCCGCACGGTTGCCGGAAGGCTGCCCGCTGTTCGGTACGTCGCACGGTTCGCCGATCATCCGCAGCATCATGCGGTCGATCGGATCGGTCGCGCCGCCATCCACGCGGACTTTGATCCCGCCTCTGAAGTCGATGGTGATCACTTCAGTGCGGTTTTGCAGTGGGGTGTTGATTGCCAGGCAGGAGTGCGGGATCTCCACTCCGATGGTCGGAAACGGAAACGGAGCTCGTGCCGCCGCGTTCTGAGGGGTGGTCGAGGCGGAGGCCGCTCCTGTCGCGGCGGGGACGGTGAGCAGGGCCAGGGCGGCGGTGCCTGCCGCGAGTGCGTTGCGCGGGTTCATCAGCATTCCTCTTGACTGTGGTCGGGTAGCTGCCGTCCATCGGCGGCGAGAGCCCCAGAGCCTCGTACTGTCCGCTGATGTCACGGACTCGCGAAGGCAACTTCCGGCTACCCAGGAACACTACTGAAAGTGTGCAGTCATGTGCTAGCCGTGATTGCCGGTGCCTGGCTGCGCTGCGCGGTGGGGTATCGGTTGCGGCAGGAGTTCTGTGTGGTCGATCTGGCTGAGCAGGAGGCGCGCAGGGCCAGGGAGGCGGTGTGGGACGCCCGTCGTGGGGGCGGCTCGGGAGTAGGTAGCGGGCTGTCGCGCCTGCTGTCGCGTTGGCCTGTCGCGGGGGGTGCTGTCGTGTGTTGTGACGTGGGCGGATACCCGGTTTCCCCTGTGTGTGGTCTGGGCGCGACAGGTGGGTGCGACAGGGGGTCGGGGTGGGGGCCGCGGCTGCTGTTCGGGTGGTGGCTGCTGCCGGTGCCGGCGACCGCCAGGTGCCGGTTGTCCTGGCCGCCGTCCTGGGGGCGCCGTCCGGGGTGGCTGGGCGGTGGCGGGGCGGCGGGCCGCTGGTTGGGGCCGGCCTTCTCCTGGTGGTGGTGTTCGGCGGGGGGCGGCCGGGTGGGGGTGCAACGCGGGGGTGCAACGCGGTGTTGCGCCGGGGTGCAAAACGGGGCCGTGTTGCGGGTCTGAACAGGCGTTATGTGGCCGGGAGGGGCCCGGGGCGGGCGT
>NZ_JBVISA010000095.1:0-4643 GCF_055575755.1 Kitasatospora sp. NPDC034035
CCGGAGAGCATCACCACCGCGCTCGGCCAACTCCACGTGCTCGGTGCGAAGGTCGACTGGCAGGCCGTCTTCGCCGGCACCGGTGCCCGCCGGGTGGACCTGCCCACCTACGCCTTCCAGCACGAGTACTTCTGGCCGCGGCCGCTGCGCGGGTTCGTGGGGGACGTGGTGTCCGCCGGCCTCGGGGCGGCCGACCACCCGCTTCTCGGTGCCTCGTTGGCGCTCGCCGACGCGGACGGCCATGTGTTCACCGGGCGGCTGTCGTTGGACGCCCACCCGTGGCTGGCGGACCACGCCGTGGCCGGCAGCGTGCTGCTGCCCGGCACGGCGTTCGTCGAGCTGGCGGTCCGGGCCGGTGACCAGGTCGGGTGCGGTCTGCTGGAGGAACTGACCCTGGAGGCGCCGCTGGTGCTTCCGCCGCGCGGTGCCGTGCAGGTGCAGCTCTCCGTCGGCGTCCCGGACGACTCCGGCCGCCGGTCGGTGGCGGTCTTCTCCCGGCCGGAGGATGCACCGCTGGACGAGCCGTGGTCGCGCCACGCTGCCGGTGTGCTTGCGACCGGCGGGAGTACGTCTGCCGCATTCGACCTGGCCGAGTGGCCGCCGGCCGGTGCCGAGCCGCTCGCGGTGGACGAGGTGTACGAGGCCTTCGCCACGGCCGGGTTCGCGTACGGGCCGGTGTTCCAGGGCCTGCGGGCGGCGTGGCGGCGGGACGGCGAGATCTTCGCCGAGGTGGCGCTGCCGGAGGACGCGCGGGCCGAGGCGACATCGTTCGGCCTGCATCCTGCACTGCTCGACGCTGCGCTGCACGCGGTCGGCGCGGGCCGGGTGCTGGAGGACACCGGCCAGGGGCGGCTGCCGTTCTCCTGGTCGGGCGTGTCGCTGTTCGCCGCCGGCGCGACCGAGCTGCGCGTACGGATCGGCGCGGTCGGCGCCGATGGCGTGTCGCTGGCCGTGGCGGACGGCACGGGCCGGCCGGTGGCCGAGGTCGGCACCCTGATCCTGCGGCCCTTCGCCCCTGAGCAGTTGGCGGGGGGCCGGCAGGATTGGCTGTTCCGCCCCGAGTGGCTGCCGGTGGTCCTGCCGTCCTCCGCGTCGGCCGGGTCGATCGGGGTGCTGGGTGAGGACGGGCTGGGCCTGCCCGGTGCGGTCCGCTTCGCCGGTCTGGCTGCGGTGGCAACGGCCGAGGCCGTCCCCGACATCCTGGTGCTCCCGGTCCCCACTGTGCTCGGCCCCGATCCGGTGGCCGCCGCGCATGCGGCTGTCCGGCACACCCTGGCGCTGCTGCAGGAGTGGCTGGCAGCGGACGTGTGGGCGAACTCCCGCCTGGTGATGGTCACCTGGGGCGCGAGTTCCGGCAAGGACCTGGCGGCCGCCGCGGTGCACGGCCTGCTGCGCTCGGCGCAGTCGGAGAACCCGGGCCGGATCACCCTGATCGACCTGGACGAGGACCCGGCCTCGCTGCAGGCCCTGCCGAATGCGCTCGACGCCGAGGAGCCCGACCTCGCCCTGCGCGCCGGCGAGGCCTTCGCCCGGCGGCTGATGCGGGCCGCCGGGACGGACTCCCCGGCCGTGGGTCTGCGGGCGTTGGACCCTGCGGGGACGGTGTTGCTGACGGGTGCGACGGGTTCGCTCGGTCGGCAGGTGGCCCGTCATCTGGTGGTGGAGTACGGGGCTCGTCGTCTGTTGTTGGTGTCGCGTCGTGGCGAAGCGGCCCCGGGTGCGGTGGAGTTGGCGGCGGAGCTGGCCGGTCTGGGTGCGGAGGTGTCGTTCGCGGCGTGTGATGTGGCGGATCGTGCCGCGCTGGCCGTGGTGCTGGCGGGTGTGGAGTTGACCGCGGTCGTCCACACGGCGGGTGTGTTGGATGACGGGATCGTGCCGTCCCTGACGCCTGAGCGGTTGGATGCCGTGTTGCGTCCGAAGGTGGATGCGGCGTGGAACCTGCACGAGCTGACGAAGGACCGTCCGCTCGCCGCGTTCGTGCTGTTCTCCTCCGCGGCCGGGGTGTTCGGTGCGGCGGGTCAGGCGAACTACGCCGCCGCGAACGCTTTCCTGGATGCCCTTGCCGAGCACCGCCACTCCGCGGGTCTCCCGGGGCAGTCCCTGGCGTGGGGGCTGTGGGCGGAGGACGGCGGCGGTATGGCCGGAGAGCTGGGCGACGCGGACGTGCGGCGGATGGCTCGCGGCGGCGTGCAGGCGCTGTCCACGGCCGAGGGCCTCGCCCTGCTCGACGCCGCCGGTGACCGCGACGACGCCGTCCTGGTGCCGATCCGCCTCGACCTCGCCGGACTCCGCACCCAGGCCGAGGCGGGCATGCTGCCGCCGGTCCTGCGCGGGCTGGTCCGGGCGCCGCTGCGCCGGGCCACCGCCGCGGGGTCCCGGGTCGGCGCGGGGTCGGCGCTGGCCGTTCGGCTGGCGGCGCTCGGTGCCGCGGAGCGGGAGACCCTGCTGTTCGACCTGGTGCGCGGCGAGGTGGCGGAGGTGCTCGGCTACGGCGGTGCGGCCGCCGTGGATCCGGACCGGGCCTTCAAGGACCTCGGGTTCGACTCGCTGACCGCCGTCGAGCTGCGGAACCGCCTCAACGGCGTCACGGGCCTGCGGCTGCCCGCCACCCTCGTCTTCGACTACCCGAACCCGGCCGCGCTCGCCGAGCAGCTCCGCACCGAGCTGCTCGGTGCGCTGCCGGAGGCCGCCGCCGACGTGAGCACGGCCCTGGACGACGAGCCGATCGCGATCGTCGGCATGGCCTGCCGCTACCCCGGCGGGGTCGAATCGCCCGAGGACCTGTGGCGACTGGTCGCCGACGGGCGGGACGCGCTCTCGGCCTTCCCCGAGGACCGAGGCTGGGACGTCGAGACCCTCTACCACCCGGACCCGGACCACCAAGGCACCTCGTACGTCCGCGAGGGCGGATTCCTGCACCGGGCGGGCGAGTTCGACCCGGGGTTCTTCGGGATCTCGCCGCGTGAGGCGATGTCGATGGACCCGCAGCAGCGGCTGCTGCTGGAAACGTCCTGGGAGGCCTTCGAGCGGGCCGGCATCGACCCGCGAACGGTTCGCGGCAGCCGCACGGGTGTCTTCGTCGGCGTGATGTACAACGACTACGCCATGGTGCTCCAGCAGTCGGTGGAGGGAGCCGAGGGCCAGATCAGCACCGGCACCTCGGGCAGTATCGCCTCCGGCCGCGTCTCCTACACCTTCGGCCTGGAGGGGCCGGCGGTCACGATCGACACGGCGTGTTCCTCCTCGCTCGTCGCGCTGCACCTGGCCTGTCAGTCGTTGCGCACCGGCGAGTCGTCGCTCGCGCTGGCGGGCGGTGTGACGGTGATGCTGACGCCGAGCACGTTCGTGGAGTTCAGCCGCCAGCGCGGCCTGGCCGCCGACGGCCGCTGCAAGGCGTTCTCGGACGACGCGGACGGCACCGGCTGGGGCGAGGGCGTCGGCATGATCCTGGTCGAGCGGCTCTCCGACGCCCGGCGAAACGGCCACCCGGTGCTCGGCATCGTCCGCGGCAGTGCCGTCAACCAGGACGGCGCGTCGAACGGCCTGACGGCGCCCAACGGCCCGTCCCAGCAGAGGGTCATCAGGCAGGCGCTCGCGAGCGGTGGGCTGACGGCCGGCGAGGTCGACGCCGTTGAGGCGCACGGCACCGGCACCACCCTCGGCGACCCGATCGAGGCACAGGCGTTGCTCGCCACCTACGGTCAGGGGCGCGCGGAGGGCCGTCCGCTCTGGCTCGGCTCGGTGAAGTCCAACATGGGCCACACCCAGGCGGCGGCGGGGGCGGCCGGCGTGATCAAGATGGTGCTGGCGATGCAGCACGGGGTGCTGCCGAAGAGCCTCCACGTGGGCGAGCCGTCCTCGCACGTCGACTGGTCGGCCGGCGCCGTCGAACTCCTCGCCGAAGCCCGTCCCTGGCCGGAGAACGGGCGGGCACGCCGCTCGGCGGTCTCCTCCTTCGGCTTCAGCGGCACCAATGCCCACATCATCCTGGAGCAGGCCCCGGAACCAGAGGCCGTGGAAGCGGCGGACCAGGACGGCGCACCGCTGGTCGCGCTCACCTCCGGTCTGCCGTGGGTGCTCTCGGCCCGCACGGCCGGCGCGCTGCGCGGCCAGGCCCAGCGGCTGCTCGACCTGCTGGACGGCGAACCGGACACCGCGCCGGAGGCGGTCGGTGTCGCCCTGGCGTCGACCCGAGCTGCCTTCGAACACCGTGCCGTGCTCGTCGGCGCCGACCGTTCCGAGCTCCGGGCGGCCCTGGAGACCCTGGCGGCCGACGGCGTGTCGGCCGGTCAGATCAGGGGCGTGAGCGGTTCGGCGGGCCGGGTGGCGTTCGTCTTTCCTGGTCAGGGTTCGCAGTGGGCCGCGATGGCGGTGGAGCTGTTGGAGTCGTCGTCGGTGTTCGCTGGGCGGATGGCGGAGTGTGGGGCGGCGTTGGCGCCGTTCGTGGACGGCTGGTCGCTGCTGGAGGTGGTTCGGGGCGTCGAGGGTGATGCGTGGATGGATCGGGTGGACGTTGTCCAGCCGGTGTTGTGGGCGGTGATGGTGTCGCTCGCGGAGGTGTGGCGTGCGTCCGGTGTGGAGCCGGGTGTGGTGGTGGGTCATTCGCAGGGTGAGATCGCTGCCGCGGTGGTGGCGGGTGCGTT
>NZ_JBVISA010000096.1:0-4303 GCF_055575755.1 Kitasatospora sp. NPDC034035
CCAGGGAAACCCGGCCGACACGGAGACACGAACCAAGCTCTCGCGGATAGCGATTGAGTGGGTGTCCCACCAAAAACTGCTAGGAATAACCCGCTTCGGGTGACGCTGGGCCTTGGGTCCAGGGTTGGTCGGGGTGTGTTGCTTGAGAACTCAACAGTGTGCTAGTGAACTAAGCCAGTAGAGCTTATGTATTGAACCTCGTATGAGGTTCCTTTGAGAGCATTAAATTGCCTCGATTAAACTGTTCATTGTTGGAGAGTTTGATCCTGGCTCAGGACGAACGCTGGCGGCGTGCTTAACACATGCAAGTCGAACGCTGAACCACTTTCGGGTGGGGATGAGTGGCGAACGGGTGAGTAACACGTGGGTAATCTGCCCTGCACTCTGGGATAAGCCTTGGAAACGAGGTCTAATACCGGATATCACTTTTCTAGGCATCTAGAGGAGTTGAAAGTTCTGGCGGTGCAGGATGAACCCGCGGCCTATCAGCTTGTTGGTGGGGTAATGGCCTACCAAGGCGACGACGGGTAGCCGGCCTGAGAGGGTGACCGGCCACACTGGGACTGAGACACGGCCCAGACTCCTACGGGAGGCAGCAGTGGGGAATATTGCACAATGGGCGCAAGCCTGATGCAGCGACGCCGCGTGAGGGATGACGGCCTTCGGGTTGTAAACCTCTTTCGCCAGGGACGAAGCGCAAGTGACGGTACCTGGATAAGAAGCACCGGCTAACTACGTGCCAGCAGCCGCGGTAATACGTAGGGTGCGAGCGTTGTCCGGATTTATTGGGCGTAAAGAGCTCGTAGGCGGTTTGTCGCGTCGGCCGTGAAATCTCCACGCTTAACGTGGAGCGTGCGGTCGATACGGGCAGACTTGAGTTCGGTAGGGGAGACTGGAATTCCTGGTGTAGCGGTGAAATGCGCAGATATCAGGAGGAACACCGGTGGCGAAGGCGGGTCTCTGGGCCGATACTGACGCTGAGGAGCGAAAGCGTGGGGAGCGAACAGGATTAGATACCCTGGTAGTCCACGCTGTAAACGTTGGGCGCTAGGTGTGGGCGACATCCACGTTGTCCGTGCCGTAGCTAACGCATTAAGCGCCCCGCCTGGGGAGTACGGCCGCAAGGCTAAAACTCAAAGGAATTGACGGGGGCCCGCACAAGCGGCGGAGCATGTGGATTAATTCGATGCAACGCGAAGAACCTTACCTGGGCTTGACATGCGCCAGACATCCCCAGAGATGGGGCTTCCCTTGTGGTTGGTGTACAGGTGGTGCATGGCTGTCGTCAGCTCGTGTCGTGAGATGTTGGGTTAAGTCCCGCAACGAGCGCAACCCTTATCCTACGTTGCCAGCGCGTTATGGCGGGGACTCGTGGGAGACTGCCGGGGTCAACTCGGAGGAAGGTGGGGATGACGTCAAGTCATCATGCCCCTTATGTCCAGGGCTTCACACATGCTACAATGGCTGGTACAGAGGGCTGCGATACCGCGAGGTGGAGCGAATCCCTTAAAGCCGGTCTCAGTTCGGATCGCAGTCTGCAACTCGACTGCGTGAAGTCGGAGTCGCTAGTAATCGCAGATCAGCAACGCTGCGGTGAATACGTTCCCGGGCCTTGTACACACCGCCCGTCACGTCATGAAAGTCGGTAACACCCGAAGCCCATGGCCCAACCCGCAAGGGAGGGAGTGGTCGAAGGTGGGACTGGCGATTGGGACGAAGTCGTAACAAGGTAGCCGTACCGGAAGGTGCGGCTGGATCACCTCCTTTCTAAGGAGCACAACACATCCATCAGGCCGGGATACCCGGGCCAACCTGGTGGGGTGGCCATCACCTAGAGGTCGAATGCATCTCTGCGATGGTTGCTCAAGGAATTGTGGAACTACTGGTTATGGCTCACCGCGGTTGTGAAACCGCCGGCTAGTACTGCGGAGCTTGCTTCGCGTGGAACCCCGGTCGTGGAGCTGGGTGGTGGGTTGTTTGCTATGCACACTGTTGGGTCCTGAGGCAACACGCCTCAGGGCGTCACAGCCCTGGAACGTTGTGTGTTTCTGGTGTGGTGTTTGAGAACTGTAGAGTGGATGCGAGCATCTTTGTGGTCAAGTTGTTAAGGGCACATGGTGGATGTCTTGGCTTCAGGAGCCGATGAAGGACGTGGGAGGCTGCGATATGCCTCGGGGAGCTGTCAACCGAGCTGTGATCCGAGGATTTCCGAATGGGGAAACCCAGCACCAGTGATGTGGTGTTACCCGCACCTGAATATATAGGGTGTGTGGAGGGAACGCGGGGAAGTGAAACATCTCAGTACCCGCAGGAAGAGAAAACAACCGTGATTCCGTGAGTAGTGGCGAGCGAAAGCGGATGAGGCTAAACCGTTTGCATGTCAAGCTGTCAGGCGTTGTGCAGGCGGTGTTGTGGGACCCAGCGTCGAGGATCTGACAGTCCTCGGAATGGTCACGTGTGTTAGTGGAACGCCTTGGGATGGGCGGCCGGAGTGGGTGAGAGCCCCGTACGCGAAAACATGTCGTTGACTGTTTGTTTGGTGTTCCCGAGTAGCAGCGAGCTCGTGGAATTTGCTGTGAATCTGCCGGGACCACCCGGTAAGCCTAAATACTTCCTGAAGACCGATAGCGGACTAGTACCGTGAGGGAAAGATGAAAAGTACCCCGGGAGGGGAGTGAAAGAGTACCTGAAACCGTGTGCCTACAAGCCGTCAGAGCTCACTTGTTGGGTGATGGCGTGCCTTTTGAAGAATGAGCCTGCGAGTTAGTGCTGCGTGGCGAGGTTAACCCGTGTGGGGTAGCCGTAGCGAAAGCGAGTCTGAATAGGGCGATTGTAGTCGCGTGGTCTAGACCCGAAGCGGAGTGATCTACCCATGGCCAGGGTGAAGCGACGGTAAGACGTCGTGGAGGCCCGAACCCACTTAGGTTGAAAACTGAGGGGATGAGCTGTGGGTAGGGGTGAAAGGCCAATCAAACTCCGTGATAGCTGGTTCTCCCCGAAATGCATTTAGGTGCAGCGTCGTATGTTTCTCCACGGGGGTAGAGCTACTGGATGGTCTAGGGGCCTTACCGGGTTACCGAAATCAACCAAACTCCGAATACCGTGGTGTTAGAGTACGGCAGTGAGACGGCGGGGGATAAGCTTCGTCGTCGAGAGGGAAACAGCCCAGAACACCAGCTAAGGCCCCTAAGTGTGTGCTCAGTGGGAAAGGATGTGGGATTGCCCAGACAACCAGGAGGTTGGCTTAGAAGCAGCCACCCTTGAAAGAGTGCGTAATAGCTCACTGGTCAAGTGGTCCTGCGCCGACAATGTAGCGGGGCTTAAGCACACCGCCGAAGCTGTGTCATTCACACATATACATCGGCTTGGACTCTTGAAGTCCTTGTCTAGTGGTGTGGATGGGTAGGGGAGCGTCCTGCATCCAGGGAAGCCGTGGCGGAAGCTAGCGGTGGAGGGTGTGGGAGTGAGAATGCAGGCATGAGTAGCGAATGCAGAGTGAGAAACTCTGCCGCCGGATGACCAAGGGTTCCTGGGCCAGGCTAATCCGCCCAGGGTAAGTCGGGACCTAAGGCGAGGCCGACAGGCGTAGTCGATGGACAACGGGTTGATATTCCCGTACCCGAGCATGTGCGCCCATGACGAGGCGTTTGATACTAACCACCCAAAGCCATCATCCAATGTCTTCGGACGGAGGGTGGTGTGTGGAGCGTGGGACCTGATTTCGTAGTAGTCAAGCGATGGGGTGACGCAGGAAGGTAGCTCCGCCAGGCGATGGTTGTCCTGGTGTAAGCGTGTAGGAGAAAGCATAGGCAAATCCGTGCTTTACATACTCTGAGACGTGATGCGTAGCCGTTTGAGGCGAAGTAGAGTGATCCTATGCTGCCGAGAAAAGCCTCTAGTGAGTGCATGCACGGCCCGTACCCCAAACCAACACAGGTGGTCAGGTAGAGAATACCAAGGCGATCGGGTGAACTGTGGTTAAGGAACTCGGCAAAATGCCCCCGTAACTTCGGGAGAAGGGGGGCCAAACATCCTGAAGCTTTTCTCGAGCTAGGGGTGGGTGGCCGCAGAGACCAGCGGAAAGCGACTGTTTACTAAAAACACAGGTCCATGCGAAGTCGCAAGACGATGTATATGGACTGACGCCTGCCCGGTGCTGGAACGTTAAGAGGACCGGTTAACTCCTTTCGGGGGGTGAAGCTGAGAATTTAAGCGCCAGTAAACGGCGGTGGTAACTATAACCATCCTAAGGTAGCGAAATTCCTTGTCGGGTAAGTTCCGACCTGCACGAATGGCGTAACGA
>NZ_JBVISA010000097.1:0-4116 GCF_055575755.1 Kitasatospora sp. NPDC034035
TCCGACAGGAGGCCGTCCACGCCCTCCCGGTCCGTGGTGTGGTCGTCCGCGAAACGACGGTCACCCGTCGCGTCCGGCACGTACTTCACACAGACAACGATCCTCAAGCTCACGGCCTTGTCTCCTGTACTGGTCTCGTCCGGCGGCTGCGGCTGTGCAAGCGGGCGCGAACACGGAACGCACCCGCTCCGGGCAGCGAATTCCCGTGCCGGTCCGGAACTTCCTGGCAGCATACTCGCCGGTAGCTCAGTGGTCACTACTGGCCAGTAGCTTACGCCGGGCGACTGCGCCCGCCGCCTGCGCACATCCTGCCCCAGGCAGGGCGCGACTCCACCTGACGGGGCGGACCGACAGGGACAGGATTCCGCTACGACGGGAATCCATCGCAACGGGATTCCTACGCGACGGGTTCCCCTACGACAGGTTCCTTTGCGACGGGGCTCCTCAGACCGCCTGGCCGAGCGCCGCAATCACGTCCGCCCTGCGCGGCTGCCCCACCGCCCGGCGCACCACCCGGCCGTCCGCGTCCAGCACCAGGACGGTCGGCGTCCGCCTGATCTGCAGCCGACGGACCAGCTCCAAGCGCGCCTCGGCGTCCACCTCGACGTGCTCGACCCCCTCGACCATCCCGGCCACCTCCGAGAGCACCCGCCGGGTGGCCCGGCACGGCTGGCAGAAGACCGTCGAGAACTGCACCAGCGTCGCCCGCACGCCGAGCGGCCCGCCCAGCTCCGCCTCCGACAGCCGTACCGTCCCGTCAGTGGTGCGCACCCTCATCCTTCCGTCGAGCCCGGCCCGCAGCAGCCCGAACGTGGTCGCGACCGCCAGCACGACAACGCACGCCACCAGCCCGGTCATCCCCCCAGTCTGCGCCAGCCACGACGGGCCCCGAAAGACGGTCGACCGCCGGGGGCGGGCCGCGTACGATCGGCCGGTGGACTCCGAGCGCTCCTCACCGCCGTTGCCGACCGCCCGCCGCGTCATCTCCCCGGGCCGGCCCACCGGACCCCACTGTCGCTGACGCCCCCGCCGCCACCTTCCGCCGCTGCCGCCCGTCGCGACCCTCCCGGAGCCCCCGTGCAGACCGACCCCCGCGGTCCCCGTTTCTCCGCCGCGCTCACCTCGGCCGTCCTGATCGCCGTCCTCCTCACCGGCAGCAGCGGACTCCTCGCCGCCCAAGCGCTCGTCTTCGCCCTCGGCGCGTTCGGCGGCTTACGGCTCTCCCCGTACGACTGGCTCTTCCGGATCCTCGTCCTGCCCCGCCTGGCCCCGCCGTCCGAGACCGAGGACGAGCGGCCGCTGCGCTTCGGGCAGGGCATCCTCCTGGTGTTCGCCGCGGTCGGCGCCCTCGGCCACGTCACCGGGGTGACCTGGCTCGGCCTGCTGGCCACCTCGGTCGGCCTCGCCTCCGCCTTCCTCAACGCCGCCTTCGGCTACTGCGTGGGCTGCGAGCTCTACCCGGTCGTCCGGCGCGCCCAGGGCCGCCTCACCGCCGGGGCCTGACCCGCCTCCGGCGGCCACCCCTAGCCCGGGGAACGGAAGAGTTCCCGGTCGAAGTTCATCACGGAGATCACACCGTGAAAATCGGCTTGACCGCACGCCTCAGGTGACAGCAGGCACTCGTTCGGGGGATCATCTCCGTGTATCACCCGTGACCGCCGCGGCGTGCCGTGCTCCGGTCGGCACCGCCCGCGCAACGTCACGGGCCCCCGCCGAACCGGGCTCCGGCCCGTGGAAGTCAGGACTGACCGTGGCAGAGTTCGTGTACCCGCCGGTGATCGGCGCCGCACTCACCGCCTTCCGCGCGCTCGACGTGCGAATCAAGATCGTGGGCGCCGAACACATCCCCGCCAAAGGGGGAGCGGTACTGGTCAGCAATCACATCAGTTACCTGGACTTTCTCTTCGCCGGCCTCGGCGCCTACCGCGGCGGCAACCGCAAGACCCGCTTCATGGCCAAGGACGACGTCTTCAAGCACCGGATCTCCGGCCCGCTGATGCGCGGCATGAAGCACATCCCGGTGGACCGCACCGACGGCCAGCCCGCGTACGAGGCCGCCGTGCGCGCCCTCAAGGCCGGCGAGGTGGTCGGGGTGTTCCCCGAGGCGACGATCAGCCGCTCGTTCATGCTGAAGAAGTTCAAGACGGGCGCCGCGCGGATGGCCGCCGACTCCGGCACCCCGCTGCTGCCCGTCGTGCTCTGGGGCACCCAGCAGCTCTGGACCAAGGGCCGCCCGAAGACGCTGACCAAGCGCCACGTCCCGGTCACCATCATGATCGGCGAACCGATTCACCTCGGGCCGGATGACAAGCCCGTCATGGTCACCAGACGACTCCGCGCCGCCATGAGCGAGATGCTCGACCAGGCCCAGCGCGAGTACCCCGGCAAGCCCTCCGGCCCGGACGACACCTGGTGGCTGCCCACCCACCTCGACGGCACCGCGCCCACTCTGGAGGTCGCCGAGGCCGAGGACGAGGCGGAGGCGCTCGCCAAGGCCGAGCGCCGCGCCGCCCGGGGCTGACAAACCCTCCCCCCCTTCCGCTACTCCGTGTGGCCTAGCGAGCGCGATCCGTCGCGTGTCGCCCGGCCTCCGACGCCCCCCGTCTGACACAGTGACAGCTCCTTTCAGGGGCCTTCGTCCTGAATCGGCGACGGGGGCACACGTCGAGCGGTCGGCAAGGTCGGAGGCAGAGATGGCACGGATCACTGGGACACGGCAGTCCCCCACAAGCAAGGCCCGCACTCGCGCAAGCGCAGGTGCGGGCCTTCTGCTTCTGGGCACCCTGCTCACAGGCTGCGGGGCCGAGCCCGGGGAGATCCCCCTCTCCGAGATCCGGCCGGAGTCCCCCTCCGCCACCCCGGAGCCGACGCCCGCCGCAACCCCCGGCGTGGTCGGCGCGGCAGCCGGAGCCCCCGCCGCGGCCACCGCGCACAACGGACTGATCGTCAGCCGGTCCTACACCGACTCCTCCCGCAGCACCAGCGCCATCGTCACCCTCTCCCCCGACGGCAGCGGCCAGCACCAGATCACCCAGCCACCGGACCGCGCCCGCGACGACCGACCCGACTGGTCCCCCGACGGCACCGCCGTCGCCTTCGACCGTACCGACCCGCAGACCGGCACCGCCCGGCTCTGGACGGTCGCCGCCTCCGGCGACGGCGCCCACCAGATCAGCCAGCTCTGCGACGACTCCAGCGGCGGCGCCGACTGCGCCAACGAGGACGAACGCGCCCCCGCCTTCTCCCCCGACGGCAAGCAGCTCGCCTTCAGCCGCTCCTGGGGCGCCCTGAACCCTGCCGACAACACCCGGACCCAGTACTCGGACCTCTACCTGATGAGCCCCGAAGGCACCGACGTCCAACGGCTCACCTTCCTCACCAACGACAAGCCCTACTCCGGCTCGGTCAGCAACCCCAGCTGGTCCCCCGACGGAAAACAGCTCACTTTCGAGTACCGCACCAGCGCCACCGGACAACCCGCCAACAGCCGGGCCATCTACGTCGTCAACACGGACGGCACCGGGCTCCGTCAGCTCACCCCCTGGGACCTGCGCGCCGGCGACCGTGCCGACTGGTCCCCCGACGGCACCAGGATCCTCTTCACCACCTACCCGGCCGGCCCCGACAACGCCCCCGGCGGCGCCATCTATACCGTCCACCCCGACGGCACCGCCATCGGCGCCCTCACCCCCGCCCCCTCGGACGCCTTCTACGGCGCCGCCGCCTACGCACCCGACGGCCAGTCCATCGTGTTCGCCCAGGCCCCCGCGGGCGCCGGCGCCGACCTCTACAGCATGCGGCCGGACGGCACGGGCGTCGCCCGCCTCACCAACAGCGCCGACAAGTGGCTCAACCACCCGGCCTGGGGCACGGCGGAACTCCCGGCTGCCCTATCTGCCCCGTCTACTCCGACCCAGAGCGCCCAGCCCGAGGCCCAGCAGCCGGCCCAGGCCCAGGGACAGCCGCCGACGGAGGAGCCGCAGTCCGAGGACGAGTGAGCCGACGGGCCAGAAAGGCCTGGAAATGCGAAGAGCCCCCATCCGGGATCCGGATGGGGGCTCTTCTGAAAGATTGTTCGGCGGCGTCCTACTCTCCCACAGGGTCCCCCCTGCAGTA
>NZ_JBVISA010000098.1:0-4073 GCF_055575755.1 Kitasatospora sp. NPDC034035
ACCGCAGACTCCCGCCCACGACCAGGACGAGCACCCCGGACAACCGTCACGCCAGCCCCTCCGACCAGCATGTTCGAAGATGGCGAAGGCTCATTAGGCCGCGTGCCGTATCTTCCGCGGGCTGCACGACCAGGAAGTACCGGATGGGGAGGAAGAAGTTGCTGCTGATCGGCGACGACTGGGCCGAGGACCACCGCGACGTCGAGATCCAGGACGCCACCGGCCGCCGCCTCGCAACCGCGAGGCTGCCCGAGGGCGCGGAGGGGATCGCCAGGTTCCACGAGGTCGTGGCCAAACACGCCGATGAGGAGCCCGACCCGGCCGATGTGTTCGTCGGGATCGAGACGGACCGCGACACCTGGGTGCAGGCCCTGATCGCCGCCGGTTACCAGGTCTACGCGATCAACCCCAGGCAGGTCGCCCGCTTCAAGGAGCGGTACGGCACCTCCGGTGCCAAGAGCGACAAGGGCGACGCCCACGCGCTGGCCGACATGGTCCGCATCGACCGCGACCAACTGCGGCCGATCGCGGGCGACAGCGACCAGGTCCAGGCCGTCAAGGTCGTCGCCCGGGCCCACCAGACCCTGATCTGGGAGCGCACCCGCACCTTCCAGCGGCTTCGCAACACGTTGCGCGAGTACTTCCCCGCCGCTCTGAACGCCTACGCGAGCCTGGAGCTGACCAGCACCGACGCGCTGGAACTGCTGATCAAGGCGCCCACGCCGCAGGCAGCGACGAAGCTGACCCGCACCCAGATCGCCGCGGTCCTGGCCCGGGCCCGGCGACACAACCGGGACCAGAAGGCCGGGGCGATCCAGGCCGCGCTGCGCGAGAAGCAGCTGGAGCTGCCAGGGCCGGTGGCCGCCGCCTACGCGGCCGCCACGACCGCCCACGCCCGTCTCCTGATCGCGCTGAACGAGCAGATAGCCACGATGGAAGAGCAGGCGAAGGCGCATTTTCTCGCGCACCCGGACGCTGAGATCTACCTCTCGATGCCCGGCATCGGGGAGATCACCGGCGCCCGGGTGCTCGCCGAGTTCGGGGACGACCCCACCCGCTACAGCTCCGCCAAGGCCCGCAAGAACTACGCCGGAACCAGCCCCGTCACCCGAGCCTCCGGCAAGAGCCATAACGTCCAGGCCCGCTACGTGCGCAACAACCGGCTCGCCGACGCTCTCCAGCGCCCGGCATCCTCCGCCCTGCGCGCCTCACCCGGCGCCCGCCGCTACTACGACAAGCAGCGCGCCCGGGAAGCCGGCTACAACTCCGCCCTCCGCCAGGTCGGTAACCGGCTCGTCGGCATCCTCCACGGTTGCCTCAAGACCCGCACCCACTACGACGAAGCGATCGCCTGGTCGCATCACGCCCAACTCCCTGCCGCTTGACCTCAAACGTCATGGGGTGTCTGACCAGCCGGTCTACATGATCGCCGGGACTTTGAAACACCCCTGCCTCGTGCGGACGGTCAGGCGTGGCTCACAAAAAATCCAGTACCGGCCGTAGCTCATCGACGGCCGCCTGGCTGCGACCGGACTGATCGCCGACATCGCCAGTTCAACCCGGTAAGTAGGAAATTCTAATCGAGGGTCTTTAGATTAGTGGCGATACTTTCAACGACGCTGCGCGTGACGTCGGTTTCACCCGCGCCTATGACTTGCTGATAGAAGGTGCGGTCGGCGATGGGAAGATGCAGGACGCTGAGGTGGATGTCGTCCTTGTTGCCAGCGACCTCATCTTGCGTAACCTTGACGTCCGTGAGCCCATTTTCCTCCAAGAGGTTCCCTATAATTCCTTTCAACTCCTCAATGCCATCACCCAAGTGGTCGCTGAGCGTCATCTGGCGCGTTTGGATCCACAAGAATGCCATCACAACACCCCACTAAGAGTGTGAGCCAATTATTTCGTACACAAACGGGCAGGGAGATGATCGGCGCCAAGTCAAGGCGCCCCATGTGCAGTCTTTTGTCGAGTCGAGAACGCTTTCGAGTTCCCGCACATGGCCGTTGTATCCGTTGTGCGCGCCCTCATCTCAATGAGAGCACCGTCGAAGGCTCTAAGCAATCGGTGTCGGAGCCGATGTGATCTCGGCGCACTCAGGTCCTGTAGCCGTTCGGCGTCTGGGATGGTGGGCGAATCAACTTTCAAGAAGGTTGGAAGTTTATTTAGACTCAGTCCGCTCCCGCCTCGTCGTCCCCGTCCGTGTCCGTCGAGCGGGCCACCGACCAGCTCGCGGTAGTCGTGCCCAGGCTGGGGTCGTCGTGATCAGCTCCGTAAACCCGGCCTCGCAGCAGTGCCTCGTCGTCCATGGTGGTCAGCTTTCCAGCCCGCACCGACACCACGCCGGCCAGTCGGCGGTGGCGGGTCACCACCAAGCCGGTTCGGGGACGGTGTCCTGGCCGTCGTCGTGGCCGTGGTCGGCGCTGTGGCGGCCGGCCTCCAAGGCCTGGGTCTCGTCGCGGAGCAGCTCGGTGATCCAGTCGGCGACGCCGGCGGGGATGCGGAGAGTGCGCTGTTCGAGTTCGTAGGGGGTGCCGATGGTCAGCCAGACGTCGGCGCCTGCGCCGGGGGCGGGGGCAGCCTGGGCGAAGCCTTCGAGGGCGTCGGCGAGGTCGGCGGCAGCGCCCTCGCTGTCGGTGCCGGTGTTCACCAGCGTGCCGGGCCGTCGGGGTCGACTCCCGTTCAACCGGCACCCCTCAAGATCGGAGCGATACCAGTCGCTCAGGGCTGGCCCACAGTGTCAGCTGCATGCTCCTTGAGGAATGCGCCCGCATGGGCTGCGGCTTCCTCCGCGGTCGCGTAGCACGCCCCGTCGCCGGCCGCACCAAATGCTCCGTCTGCGCCCTCGCCCGTCCAGCTCCAGCCGCCGGATGGCGCCTGGACCAGTTCGGCAGTCCCGCCGAAGATTTCAAGGTTGGTCGGGCGCGCTGTCGGAAGCGCCGGGCGGGTGATGGCGTCGGGCCACTTCTTGCGGGCGCCCTGACGGGTGATGCCCCACACGGCTCCCAACTGCTCGTAACTTGCCCCATAGGAGCCGGCCGTCGCTGCCGCGTTCGCGGTCAGTCGCTTGACCTCCGCGTCCACCGCTCTCCAAGCGGCAAGGACCGACAGGGCCACCGCTACGGGGTCCGCGTCCCACATGCGGTCCGCGGAAAGCCCGGTCTCTCGAGAGCGAATGGCCGAGGCCAATGGGTTCAAGGCCTCATACAGAGCCTTGTCGAGTTCTACCTGTTCTTCTCGGGTGATCTCAGGCAGCATCATGCGACAACTATAGTTCACGACTCCAGGGATGACAACTATAGTTACCATCTGGCGATGTGATCGCGCCCCCGCTCGGCCTAGATCTGCTGCTGCCCGAGGCCTTGCCGAAGCGCCTGATCAAGACTCACGTTCGATCAGCACCGCCCAAGATCGGAACGACAACAACCACTGAGCTTGTTGTTTAACCTCGCAGGTCACCCAACCTGCTGATCTGCGGTTCTTCGCGAGACAGCAGAGGCGGCCGCCCCTCACGCTTCGAGATGTCGAGTAACGAAGCTGAAGGAACGGCCGCTGGTGACGAGTCTCCCTGTGCAACTGCCCGCCGTCGAGCAGTGGGGTGTGCTGTCCCGCTTTCGGATGGACTTCTACGAGTGCCTGTACACGCGTGCGGACGTGCTCTTCGAGCTCACCGACGCGCTGCTGTGCACGGACGGGCCGGTCAGGACGCTGGTGGACCTGTCGCTGGCGGCCGAGCATCGGCGTGGGCACGGCGCGATGTACGCCGCGCTGGACCGGGGCTGGCTCGAGCCCGCCCGACTGCGCCGCGCGCTGGCTGCCCTTCCGATACCCCGTCTCGCTGACGGGCGCATCGCCCTGGCCGTCGATGTCTCTAACTGGCTCCGCCCCGACGCGCCGACCAGCGATGACCGCCTGTTCTGCCATGTCTACGGGCGCGGCCGCAGCGCGGACCAGCTGATCCCCGGCTGGCCCTACTCCTTCGTACTGAAGTTGAATCCGTGATGTCGCTCGGATGGGTGAAGCAATAGCGTTCGCCTGCCGGCGGAGGGTTGGCCCCGGTAGTCATGTGCTGTGAG
>NZ_JBVISA010000099.1:0-4052 GCF_055575755.1 Kitasatospora sp. NPDC034035
CCGTGCGCCTCCACCGCATCGATCTGATCCGATGCCAGACCCGCATTCGCCAACGCCTGCCGGATCACCCGCTGCTGCGACGGACCGTTCGGCGCGGTCAGGCCGTTCGACGCACCGTCCTGGTTCACGGCACTGCCGCGCACGACCGCGAGCACCGGGTGCCCGTTGCGGCGGGCGTCGGAGAGCCGCTCGACGAGGAGCATGCCGACGCCCTCGCCCCAACCGGTGCCGTCCGCCTCCGCCGAGAACGCCTTGCACCGGCCGTCGGCCGACAGGCCGCGCTGGCGGCTGAAGTCGACGAAGGTCTCGGGCGTCGCCATCACGGTGACACCGCCCGCGAGCGCCATCGTGCACTCGCCCTGGCGCAGCGCCTGGATCGCCCAGTGCAGCGCGACCAGCGAGGACGAGCAGGCGGTGTCGACGGTGACCGCCGGACCCTCCAGGCCGAAGGTGTAGGCGACCCGGCCCGAGGCGATGCTGCCCGAGACACCGGTGCCGAGGTAACCCTCGACGCCCTCGGGGAGTTCGCCGATCCCGGTCGCGTAGTCGTGGTACATCACGCCGGCGAACACGCCGGTCCGGCTGCCGCGCAGCGTCGCCGGGTCGATCCCCGCACGCTCCACGGCCTCCCACGAGGTCTCCAGCAGCAGCCGCTGCTGCGGGTCCATCGCCAACGCCTCGCGCGGCGAGATCCCGAAGAACTCCGGGTCGAACAGCCCCGCGTCGTGCAGGAAGCCGCCCTCGCGGGCGTAGGTGGTGCCCTGGTGGTCGGGGTCGGGGTGGTAGAGACCGTCGAGGTCCCAGCCGCGGCCGGTCGGGAAGCCGGAGATCGCGTCACCGGCCCCGAGCACCAGGCTCCACAGATCCTCGGGGGACTCCACCCCGCCGGGGTAGCGGCAGGCCATGCCGACGATCGCGATCGGCTCGTCGTTCGCGGCCGAGGACGCCCGGGCGGCGCCGGCGCCGGTCACGGTGGCGTGCTCGTCCGCGTCGTCGCCGAGGAGTTCGGCGAGCAGGAAGGAGGCGAGGGCGCCCGGCGTCGGGTAGTCGAAGACGAGGGTGGCGGGCAGGCGCAGGCCGGTCGCGCCGTTGAGCTCGTTGCGCAGCTCGACGGCGGTCAGCGAGTCGAAGCCCAGCTCCTTGAACGCCCGTGCGGACTCCACCGCACCCCCGTCGGCGTAGCCGAGCACGGCGGCGACGCGGGAGCGGACCAGGCCGAGGAGAGTCTCCTCCCGGTCGGCGGCGGCCGGCTGGGCCAGCAGTCGGGCGACCAACTCGGAGCCGCCGGCCGTCGCCCCGGCGCGGGCGACCCGCCGGGTCGGGACCCGGATCAGGCCCCGCAGGAGGGCGGGCAGGGTACCGGCGGCGGCCTGGGCGTGCAGGGCAGTCAGGTCCAGGTGCATCGGGACGAGGGCGGCGCTGCCGATGGCGGTGGCCGCGTCGAGCAGCCCGAGGCCCTCGGCGGAGCCGAGGCCGTGAATGCCGCCGCGGCTCATGCGCTGGACGTCCACCGCGTCGAGGCTGCCGACCATGCCGCTGCTGTCGGCCCACGGACCCCAGGCGAGGGAGGTGGCGGGCAGTCCGGCGGCCCGGCGCTGGGCGGCGAGGGCGTCCAGGAAGACGTTCGCGGCCGCGTAGTTGCCCTGGCCGGGGCTGCTGAGCGTGCCGGCGGCGGAGGAGAACAGCACGAAGGCGGTGAGCGGGTGATCGGCCGTCAGCTCGTGAAGGTGGAGGGCCGCGTCGACCTTCGGACGCAGCACGGTGTCGATCCGCTCGGGAGTGAGCGAGGTGACGATGCCGTCGTCCAGGACACCGGCCGTGTGGACCACACCGGAGAGCTCGTGGTCGGCGAGCAGCGCGGCCAGCGCCTCCCGGTCGGCCACGTCGCACGCCGCGACCGTCACCGTTGCGCCAGCCTCCGTCAGCTCGTCCCGCAGCTCGACCGCACCCGGCGCGTCCGCACCACGACGCGACACCAGCAGCAGACTCCGCACCCCGTGCCCGACCACCAGGTGACGGGCCACCAGCCCGCCCAGCAGACCCGACGCACCCGTCACCAGGACCGTGCCCGACGACCCGAACACCGACACCGCCTCCGAGGACGCAGCCGCCCTCGACAGACGCGGCACCTGAATCGCGCCGGCGCGCACCGCGAGCTCCGGCTCGCCGGCCGCCAGAGCGGCGGAGAGCGCCTCGCGGGAGAAGTCGCCGCCGTCGAGGTCCAGCAGGACGAGGCGGCCGGGGTTCTCCGTCTGCGCCGAGCGGACCAGGCCCCACACCGGGGCGTGTACCAGGTCCTCGACCTCGGCACCGACCGCCCCACGGGTCACCAGGACCAGACGCGACGCCGAGAACCGCTCATCAGCCAGCCACTCCTGCACCGTCCCCAAAACCCCGTGCAGCGCGGCGCGCACAGCCGAGGCCACACCGTCAGACGCCTCGACCGACTCCAGCGCCAGGAACACCGCATCCGGAACCCCCGAACCGCCGTCGACCGCCGCACCCAGCTCCGCCAGGTCCGCGAACCGCTCCGCACCGAACCCGCCCGCACCCAGCACGGCCCACCGACCCGTCGGCGCCTGCGACACCGGCAGCACCGTCCACTCCACCCGGTACAGCAAGTCGACGAAGCCACCGCGCGCACTGCGCACCTGCTCCTCGGACACCTCACGGGAGACCAGGGACTCCACCGCGGCCACCGGCCGGCCGGTCTCGTCCGCCAGCAGCAGCGAGGCCGTGTCCTGCCCGGCCTCGGTGAGACGCAGGCGCAGGGCGGTCGCACCAGCGGCATAGAGGGTGACCCCGTTCCAGGAGAACGGGATACGGGCCCGGCGGGGGCCGTCCGCGGTCGAGCCGTCGGCGATGTCCAGGCCGAGGGCGTGCAGCGCGGCATCGAGCAGCGCCGGGTGCAGTCCGTACTGCTCGGCGTCCTCGTGGGCACTCTCCGGAAGCCGGATCTCGGCGTACGTGTCTCCGTCGTGCCGCCAGGCGGCGCGCAAGCCCTGGAACACCGGTCCGTACCCGAACCCGGCCGCGGCCAGCCGCTCGTACAGGTCGTCGACCGGAACCGGCACCGCACCGCTCGGCGGCCACTCGACCAGCTCGAACGACGGGACGGCGGCCGTGCTGTCGGGTGCGAGCACACCGGTGGCGTGCCGCGTCCACGGCTCGCCCTCCACGGCCTCCTCCGGGCGCGAGTGCAGGCTCAGCGTCCGCCGGCCCGCCTCGTCCACGCCCGCGAGCGCCAACCGCAGCTGGACGCCGCCGCGCTCGGGCAGCACCAGCGGCGCCTCCAGCGTCAGCTCCTCCAGCAGCCCGCAGCCGACCTGGTCACCGGCGCGGATCGCCAGCTCGACGAACGCCGTGCCGGGCAGCAGCACCGCGCCCATCACCGCGTGATCGGCCAGCCACGGGTGCGACTGCACCGACAGCCGGCCCGTGAACACCACACCGTCCGAATCCGGCAACTCCACACTCGCACCGAGCAGCGGGTGCCCCGCCGCACCGAGCCCGATCGACGCGACATCGCCGACGGCCAGGACGGGTGTCCGCGGCCAGTACCGCTGCCGCTGGAAGGGGTAGGTGGGCAGGTCGACCCGGCGCGCGCCGGTACCGGCGAACACGGCCGGCCAGTCGACCGCGAGGCCGCGGACGTGGGCCTGGACCAGGGCTACCGTGAGCGTGCGGGCCTCCGGGCGGCCGGCGCGGAGCACCGGGACGAACGCGGCCTCGGCCACGGACTCCTGGCCCATCGCCGACAACACACCGTCCGGGCCCAACTCGACGAACGTCCGGACACCATCCGCCTCCAGGGCGGTGACCGCGTCCGCGAAACGGACGGCCTCACGGACGTGGCGCACCCAGTACTCGGCGTCGGTCAGCTCGGCGGAGACAGGAGCGCCGGTGAGAGTGGAGACGATCGGAATCCGCGGGGACTCATAGCTGACCTGCTCGGCAACGGCACGGAAGTCCGCGAGCATGCCGTCCATCAGCGGCGAGTGGAACGCATGACTGACCGTCAGCCGCTTGGACTTGCGACCCTCCAACTGCGC
>NZ_JBVISA010000100.1:0-3845 GCF_055575755.1 Kitasatospora sp. NPDC034035
CTGCACGAGCTGACGAAGGACCGTCCGCTCGCCGCGTTCGTGCTGTTCTCCTCCGCGGCTGGTGTGTTCGGTGCGGCGGGTCAGGCGAACTACGCTGCCGCGAACGCCTTCCTGGATGCCCTTGGCGAGCACCGCCACGCCGCGGGTCTCCCGGCGCAGTCCCTGGCCTGGGGCCTCTGGGCGGAGGACGGCGCAGGCATGGCGGCCGGGCTGGACGACGCGGACGTGCAGCGGATGGCCCGCGGCGGCGTGCAGGCGCTGTCCACGGCCGAGGGCCTGGGCGTGTTCGACGCCGCCCTGCGGGCCGAGGATGCGGCGCTGGTGCCGATCCGCCTCGACCTGGCGGGCCTGCGGGCCCGTGCGGCGGATCCGGCTGCGGTGCCGCCCCTGCTGCAGGGCCTGGTACGGCCGGCTGCCCGCAGGTCGGCCTCTGCGGCCACCGCTGCGGGCGGCGGCTCGGCGCTCGCAGCGCGGCTCGCAGGGCTGGCCGAGGCGGACCAGTACCGCGATCTCCTGCACACCGTCAGGTCCGAGGCCGCCGCCGTGCTCGGGTACGGCGGAGCGGAGGCGGTCGATCCGACCCGGGCCTTTCGCGAGCTCGGGTTCGACTCGCTCAGCGCGCTGGAGCTCCGTAACCGCCTGAACGCCGTCACGGGCCTGCGGCTGCCCGCGACCCTCGTCTTCGACCACCCGAGTCCTGCGGTGCTGGCCCGGCAGCTCCGGACCGAGCTCCTAGGCGTGCCGGAGGCGGACAGCGGGACGCCCGTCCCCGGGGCCACTGGCGCTGAGGATGACCCGATCGCGATCGTCGCGATGAGCTGCCGCTTCCCCGGCGGGGTCGAGACCCCCGAGGACCTGTGGCGCCTGGTCGCGGACGGCCGTGACGCGATCTCCGGCTTCCCCGCCGACCGCGGCTGGGACCTGGAACAGCTGTACCACCCGGACCCGGACCACCTCGGCACCTCGTACACGCGTGAGGGCGGGTTCCTGCACGACGCGGCGGCGTTCGACCCCGCCTTCTTCGGCATCAGCCCGCGGGAGGCGCTCTCCACCGACCCGCAGCAGCGGCTGCTGCTGGAGACGTCCTGGGAGGCCTTCGAGCGGGCGGGCATCGACCCGGCGTCCCTGCGTGGCAGCCAGACCGGTGTCTTCGTCGGCGTGATGTACCACGACTACGCGACCCGCCTGCAGCAGGCCGCGGCCAGCGGCGCCGAGGGCTCGATGGGCAGTGGCGGCGTGGGCAGCATCGCGTCCGGTCGCCTCTCCTACACCTTCGGGCTGGAGGGGCCGGCCGTCACCGTCGACACGGCCTGCTCGTCCTCGCTGGTGGCGCTGCACTGGGCGATCCAGGCGCTGCGCACCGGCGAGTGCACGCTCGCCCTGGCCGGCGGGGTCACCGTCATGGCGACACCCGCGACCTTCGTCGACTTCAGCCGCCAGCGCGGGCTGGCCGCCGATGGCCGCTGCAAGGCTTTCTCCGATGACGCGGACGGGACCGGCTGGGGCGAGGGCGTCGGCATGCTGCTGGTGGAGCGGCTGTCGGACGCCCGGCGGAACGGTCATCCGGTCCTGGCGGTCGTCCGCGGCAGTGCCGTCAACCAGGACGGCGCGTCCAACGGTTTGACCGCGCCGAACGGGCCGTCCCAGCAGCGGGTGATCCAGCAGGCGCTGGCCAGTGCCGGGTTGACGGCCGGCGAGGTGGACGCGGTGGAGGCGCACGGAACCGGGACGCGTCTGGGCGACCCGATCGAGGCGCAGGCCCTGCTCGCCACCTATGGGCAGGGGCGCGGCGAGGAGGAGCCGCTCTGGCTGGGCTCGGTGAAGTCGAACCTGGGTCACACCCAGGCGGCGGCGGGTGCGGCCGGTGTGATCAAGATGGTGTTGGCGATGCGGCACGGAGTGCTTCCGAAGAGCCTGCACGTCGGCGAGCCGTCCTCGCACGTCGACTGGTCGGCCGGCGCCGTCGAACTGCTGACCGAGGCCCGTCCCTGGCCGGAGAACGGACGCCCGCGCCGGGCCGCGGTCTCGTCCTTCGGCATCAGCGGCACCAACGCCCACACGATCATCGAGCAGGCACCCGCGGAGGAGCCGGTGCCGGCCATTACGAGCACGGGTGCGCCGTTGCCGCTGGTGATCTCGGGCAGGACGGAGGAGGCGCTGCGCGGGCAGGCCGCTCGGCTGTGGGAGTTCGTGGCGGCGCGTCCTGACGTGGAGGTGGCCGATCTGGGGCTGTCCCTTGCGACCACGCGCTCCTCGTTCGAGTGGCGTGCCGGGCTGGTGGCGGGCGACCGTGCGGAGCTGTTGGCGGCGCTGGAGGCGTTGGCGAGCGGCGTGTCGTCGGAGAGCGTCGGCACACCGACCGGTGGGCGGACGGCGTTCCTGTTCACCGGTCAGGGCAGTCAGCGGGTCGGGATGGGCTTCGAGTTGTCGGCGGCCTTTCCGGTGTTCGCGGCTGCGTTCGACGCGGTGTGTGCCGAACTGGATCCGCTGTTGGACCGTCCGCTGCGTGAGGCGATCGCGGATGTGGAGCTGATCAGCGAGACCGGGTTCACGCAGTCGGCGTTGTTCGCGCTGGAGGTGGCGCTGTTCCGGTTGGTCGAGTCGTGGGGTGTGCGGCCGGACTTCCTCGCCGGTCACTCGATCGGTGAGCTGGCCGCCGCCCACGTCGCGGGCGTGTTCTCGCTGGCGGACGCATGCAGGCTGGTGGCGGCGCGCGGTCGCCTGATGCAGGCGCTGCCGCGCGGCGGCGCGATGGCGGCCCTCCAGGCATCGGAGGGTGAGGTACTGCCACTGCTGATCGGCCGCGCCGACGAGTTGGGCATCGCCGCCGTCAACGGTCCCGACTCGCTGGTGGTCTCGGGCGAGGAGCGTTCGGTCCTGGAGCTCGTGGCGGACTGGGAGGCGCAGGGACGCAGGGCGAGGCGGCTCACCGTCAGTCATGCGTTCCATTCGCCGCTGATGGACGGCATGCTGGCGGAGTTCCGCGCCGTGGCCGCTGAGGTGGTTTTCGCGGAGCCGCGGATTCCGATCGTGTCGACGTTGACCGGTTCGCTCGTGTCGGCCGAGTTGACCGACCCTGAGTACTGGGTGCGGCACGTTCGCGAGGCCGTCCGCTTCGCTGACGCGGTGCACGTGCTGGAGGGCGAAGGCGTCCGGACGTTCCTGGAGCTGGGCCCGGACGGCACGCTCAGCGCCATGGCAGGGCACTGCCTCGGCGAGGAGAGCGGCGCCGTCCTCGTACCGGCCCTGCGGCGCGACCGGGCAGAGGCCGAGGCCGTTGCCGCCTGCCTGGGCCGCCTTGCCGTGGCCGGGACGGCGGTGGACTGGCCGGCGGCGTACGGCGGACGGGCCGGGCGCGTCATCGATCTGCCCACCTACGCCTTCCAGCGGGAGCGGTACTGGCCGCAGGGCGACGCCGGTGTGCCGGGCGATGTCGGCGCGGCCGGGTTGAGCGCGGCCGACCACCCGCTGCTGGGGGCCGCCGTGCCGCTGGCCGAGGGTGACGGGCTCCTGTTCACCGGGCGGCTCTCGCTGGACGCGCACCCCTGGCTGGCGGATCACGCTGTCGCGGGCACGGTACTGCTGCCCGGAACGGCCATGGTGGAACTCGCGGTCCGGGCCGGCGAGCAGGTCGGCTGTGCGCTGCTGGAGGAGCTGACGCTGGAGGCGCCACTGATCGTGCCCGAGACCGGCGCGGTCCGGCTCCAGCTGCGGCTGGGTGCCGTCGACGCCGACGGGCGCAGCACCGTGGCCGTGCACTCCCGGCCTGCGGAGGCTGCTGATGACGTGCTCTGGACGCGGCATGCGGTGGGTCTGCTGGCGCGGGAGTCGGCTGCCGGTGGCGT
>NZ_JBVISA010000101.1:0-3754 GCF_055575755.1 Kitasatospora sp. NPDC034035
CCCCGAGCACGGTCTCGGTCTCCTCCGTCACGCCGAGATCCTACGACCCCAAGTACGTCATCAGGTCCGTAAGTTATTAATCGTCAGCTCCCTGCTTCTCACCACCGTCCTGTTGTGCGGCGGCCTGGCGGCGTTCGGAGCCCCGGACCGCGGGGAGCCGCCCGGCGTCTCGACCTCGGCGGGGAGCGCCCCCCACGGCTCCGGCGTCCCGTTCGCAGACGGCTCGCTCGCCCGCGCCGTCGCCGCGGACCAGCAGAGGCTGCGCGAGGTGCCCGGCGACGCCGCCGGGTGGGCCCGCCTCGGTGGCGATTACGTGCTTCCCCGCCCCCGAGCAGCAGGCCGCCGCGCCGGTCGCGCCGCAGCCGCAGTTGACGGCGCCTTGGGCGACGTCCAACAGGTCCGACAGGTCGCCGGCCGCCTTCACCGGGATGAAGCCGCGGCGGGCGCTGGTGGCCGTGCAGGCCGAGCGTCGCGCGTTCCTGGGCACGCTCCCCAGCTGGGGCGGCGATCTGGAGGCCGCTCGGCAGGGGCTGAGCGAGGAGCAGCTGGCCGAGTCCGCCCGCCTCGAGGAAGCCGAGCGGCGGGCCTGCCACGCGGTGTGGGCCGACGAGTACTGGGCCACGCTGTCCGGCGAGGACCGGGTCACCGCCCGCAGCCGGCTCCAGCACATCGACGACGAGCCGGCCGCGGCAGCAGCGGCGTAGCAACGGTCCGCGCCGCTCGCCGGCCGGGATCGGCTACCGCAGGCGGATCGGCAGCATCCGCCACCCAACCCGGCCGGGATCCGCGGCCCGGGCCGCAGCCCGCCTCCGCCGAGCTGCTCTGCCTCTTCCTCGAGCGCCGCCTTCTGCCCGCCGCCGCTGACCGGCCCGCCGGGAAGAGCAGGTCGGCGGAGCGGAGTCGGCCTACGCCGCCGTCGTGCCCCGGCCCGGGGCGGCGTGGGCGAGCGCGATGATGACACGCGGGAGCCCGTAGGCGGCCAGCACGTCGGCCGCGGCGATGAGCCCGGTCAGGTACCAGGGCAGGTGGCCCGGGTCACCAACCGGGTAGGAGACGCCCGCGCACCCGATGGCCATCACGAACAGCAGCAGGACTGTGAACAGGCGGCTGCCGGCGGTGGGGCCGCCTGAGGTGTCGATCCGGTGCAGCAGTTGCGCGCAGGAGATCCCGGCCGTCAGCAGGACGATCGCGGCCAGCCAGCTGATCGGCCAGGCGGTGCCGAGCGCGGTCAGTCCGGCCGCCGCGTACGGCACGTTGACCGCCCACCAGAGCAGCGCGACGGCCGCCAGCACCGCCCTGCCGCCGGTGAACCGGCGGGCGCCGATGTAGTCAGTCAGGGTGCAACCCAGTAGGTCCGTGTCCCAGTTCGGGACCAGCACCCGGGGGGTTCGGTGTGCTGGAAACGCGGTGTCACGGAAGATCGCGCCGGTGCGGGCCAGGGTGGTGGCCTCCGGAGCCTGCCAGACGAACTGTTCGCCCGAGGCGCGCATCAGGAAGTCCCGCAGTCGCACATCCGGGCAGGCAGCAGGTGTCGTCGGGCGTGTCGCCCAGTACGAGAGCGGTGGCGGACTCGGTGCCGCGCAGGCTGATCACCCCGGCGTAGTCCGCGACCGCGCAGGCTCGGTCGTAGTCGTCCTGCTGGTCGGTGTCGCCGAGGATCGCACCGTCCTCGGTGCAGCCGCCCCACTGGTGCAGTGCGGACACCGGGACGACGATCAGCGGGCCACCCATGGACTCGACCCAGGCCAGTTCGAGCCCGGGGCGGGCAGTGTTCGGGGTATCGCTCATGCCTGCAGTGTGCCGCTGGCCTGTGACAGGGAGGGAAGCCGGGGCTTCACGCCTCGGGTGAGGGCGGCAGCCAACTCAAAGGCCGCGTTCGGTGGGCGGGGTCCGGTCGGTGGCCGGGCCGAGTGTCAGTTCCGGTATCTCCTGGGGCTGGGGCGTGGCCGGGACGGGGCTGGAAGTGGCCGGCTCGGCTCGGTCGGCCGGCGGCCGCGGCGCCTGGACAGGCCCGGGACAGGCCCGCTCCCTGCCGGTCAGGGCCGCGCGCTGGCCGCGGTCGAGGTCCCGGCGGATCACCCGGTGCAACGTCGCCAACGACGGCACCGCCACCGGCACGGCCTCGCCCACGTCGTTGGTGTCGGCTTCGACCGTGGCGCGGGCCTCGGCAAGCAGTTCACGGTGCACCGCGGCCGCGTTCCCGCACCACAGAACCAGCCGGGCATGCAGTTGCGGGGTGAGCGTGAAACGCTCCCGCTGCCGTACGCCGGTCCTTCCCTCGGCACGGGCCGCGGCCAGCCAGCGCCACACCGTGCGCAGCGACACCCCCACCGCGTCCGCGACCAGCCGCACATGGCCGGTCGCCAGCTCACCCCGCACGTCCAGAGCCAGCAGCCGCTCCACCGCCTGCTGCCGCGCCAGCGCCACCGGCACCACCGGCACCACACCGGCCTGTCCGTCCTCGCCCGGCACGAGCACCACCCCCACTCCCCGACGCCGTGAGAACCCATGCCCCTGCGCATGGGGTCCTGGAGTTCAGGACGCCGGACTCTGCACCTCGGTGACAGCGCAATCGGCATTCCGCTGACACCAGGACGGGGCGTGCGGTAGAACCCACGGGCGGCGCGGCGCGGCGGGACAACGGCAGGCAGTACGTGCGGCTCAGCAGGAAGGAGCCGGACCAGACCGACCCAAGCGTTCTCCTCGAGCTCGGGACGGCGGCACCGGACCCTGCAGCTGCAGGCTGGCAAGGCAACGGTGGCTTGATCGGGCAGGTCGCCTCCCGGGAACTTGACACCCGGGTCGGCACGGTCGTTCACCGAGTCCATGAGCGCTGCTGGACCGTCCGTCGTCCGGATGCCGCAGTCCTCCCAGCGCGTGGATGGGTCAGCCAGGACGCGGCCGGCCGCTGTGACCATGTCGCCTACAAGGGCGTGTAGGTCTGGTACTTGCCCTGCAAGGACAAGACAGCTGCACTGGCCACGTCGGCTCGAGGGCTGGCTGCGCAATCCCTGAGGAACTCTTGAACCCGGGGGCCCGGCCATCCCGCTGCGGCGGCGCGGCCCAGAACCGAAGGCCATCGTGGGGGCCCAAGGGGCCGAGGAGATCGAGAACGTGGTCGATCGTGGTTGTGTCCGGGCGCAGCCGCTGCGTGGCGACAGCGCGCAGGGCGCCGTCGGCAAGCATCGGGGTTCCGCTGTCCAGGCACCAGCGCAGGGAATCGGTTGTGGCTTCGGGAGCGCTCAGCCGCACGATGGCGTCGCCGAGCGCGGTGTACACCATGGTCGCCTCGAACGGGCGCTGGGCGAGGTCCCGAAGCAGGCCGAGGGCGGGGCGGTGCCCGCACATCCCCAGTGCCATGACCATCTGGTACTGGGTCTCCCACGTACGGGGTCGCGCACCTCCTGCTCAAGGGCATCCAGGAGCGGCGGACCCGCTGCGGGGTCGGCAAGCCGGCGCAGCCGCGTTGCGGCGGAACGCCGCAACGGCGACAACCGGTGGCCGAGCTGCTCCACGGCCTCATCCAACGTCAGCGCCATCACGGTCCCTGTCTGCGCGGCTTCGTTCCAGGCGCAGCGTAGGGCCCCGTGCCGACAGAACCTGCCGGGTGGCTGGAGGAAGCGCGCGCTCCGGTGTCCTGGGCCGAGGAGGGGAACCGATCAATGAGCCTTCGCCATCTTCGAACGTGCTGGTCGGAGGGGCTGGCGTGACGGTTCTCCGGGGTGCTCGTGCTGGTCGTGGGCGGGAGTCTGCG
>NZ_JBVISA010000102.1:0-3413 GCF_055575755.1 Kitasatospora sp. NPDC034035
CCTGCTCCCGCAGAGCCTGCTCGGTACGGCCCGACAGCACCACCGGCACCGGCCCAGGCACCGCGGGCACATCCACCGCGGGCACATCCACCGCAGGCACGTCCACCGCGGGCCCATCCACCGCATCGGGAAGCGCCTCCACCGCCGGCGCCTGCTCCAGGATGATGTGGGCATTGGTGCCGCTGAAGCCGAACGAGGAGACCGCCGACCGGCGCGGTTCGCCGGTCTCAGGCCACTCCTGCGCCTCGCTGAGGAGTTCGACGGCCCCTGCGGTCCAGTCGACGTGCGAGGACGGCTCGCCCACGTGCAGGCTCTTCGGCAGCACTCCCCGCTGCATCGCCATGACCATCTTGATCACACCGGCCGCACCGGCCGCCGCCTGGGTGTGGCCCAGGTTCGACTTCACCGAGCCCAGCTTCAGCGGGCGTCCGCCCGGGCGGCCCTGGCCGTAGGTGGCGAGCAGGGCCTGTGCCTCGATCGGGTCGCCGAGCGAGGTGCCCGTGCCGTGCGCCTCGACCGCATCGACCTGGTCGCCGGTGAGCCCGGCGTTGCCGAGCGCCTGCCTGATCACCCGCTGCTGCGACGGGCCGTTCGGCGCGGTCAGGCCGTTCGAGGCGCCGTCCTGGTTGACCGCCGACCCGCGGACCACGCCGAGCACCCGGTGGCCGTTGGCGAGCGCGTCCGACAGCCGCTCGACCAGGATCATGCCGACGCCCTCGCCCCAGCCGGTGCCGTCAGCGTCGTCCGAGAACGCCTTGCAGCGCCCGTCGGCGGCCAGGCCCCGCTGGCGGCTGAACTCCACGAAGGTGCCCGGAGTCAGCATCACGGTCACACCGCCGGCCAGCGCCAGCGTCGACTCGCCGGTGCGCAACGACTGGCAGGCCAGGTGCAGCGCCACCAAGGACGAGGAGCAAGCCGTGTCGATCGTGACGGCGGGTCCCTCCAGCCCCAGCGTGTACGAGACCCGGCCGGACGCGATGCTGCCCGAGGTGCCCGTCCCGATCTGGCCCTCGGCTCCCTCCACCGACTGCTGGAGCAGCATGCCGTAGTCGTTGTACATCACGCCGACGAACACACCGGTCCGGCTGCCGCGCAGGCTCACCGGATCGATGCCGGCCCGCTCGAACGCCTCCCAGGAGGTCTCCAGCAGCAGCCGCTGCTGCGGGTCCATCGACATCGCCTCACGCGGGCTGATGCCGAAGAGCGCCGGGTCGAACTCCCCCGCCCGGTGCAGGAATCCGCCTTCCCGGGCATAGGAGGTGCCCGGGTGGTCGGGGTCGGGGTGGTACAGGTTCTCCACGTCCCAGCCGCGGTCCTCCGGGAAGGGGGACACCGCGTCCCGCCCGTCGGCGACCAGGCGCCACAGGTCCTCCGGCGACTCGATCCCGCCCGGGAAGCGGCAGGCCATGCCGACGATGGCGATCGGCTCGTGCCCGCCGTCCTCCATCTCCTTCAGCCGTCGGCGTGTCTCGTGGAGGTCCGCCGTGACGCGCTTGAGGAAGTACCGGAGCTTGTCCTCGGCCGCCTGGTCTGCCGGCATGTCGGGTCACCTTTCAGGATGGTGCGGTGGGTCGGGCGGTGGCGGGGTCAGGAGATGCCGAATTCCTTGCCGATGAAGTCGAAGAGGTCGTCATCGGTGGCCTCCGCGAGCTCCTCGGTGACGGCGGCGTTCTCGGCCGGGGCGGCCTGCTGGTCGTTCCACCGGGTGAGCAGTGACTGGAGCCGGTGGGCGACCCTCAGGTGGCCCTCGTCGTCAGCCGGTGTCCCCACCAGCGCGGCCTCCAGCCGGTCCAGCTCGGCCAGCAGCGGCAGGACGGCCGCCGCCGGGTCGGGCACGGCCTCCGCCCGCAGCAGCGCCACCAGGGCCGCCGGAGTCGGGTAGTCGAAGACGAGGGTGGCGGGCAGCCGCAGGCCCGTGACGCCGTTGAGGCGGTTCCGCAGCTCGACGGCGGTCAGCGAGTCGAACCCGAGGTCCTTGAACGCGCGACCGGCATCCACGGACCCGGCGCCCGGGTAGCCCAGCACAGCCGCGACCTCGGAGCAGACGAGGTCCGTCAGCACGGCCTCGCGGTCCTCCTCGGGGACGCCCAGCAGTCGCTCCGCCAGCGACGGGCCGGCGGCGTGGACGGCCGTCCCCGCGGCCCGGCGCAGCGGCGCCCGGACCAGCCCGCGCAGGACCGGCGGCAGCATGCCCGCCTCGGCCTGGGTGCGGAGTCCGGCGAGGTCGAGGCGGATCGGCACCAGGACGGCGTCGTCGCGGTCACCGGCGGCGTCGAGCAGGGCGAGGCCCTCGGCCGTGGACAGCGCCTGCACGCCGCCGCGAGCCATCCGCCGCACGTCCGCGTCGCCCAGCTCGCCGGCCATACCGCCGCCGTCCTCCGCCCACAGCCCCCACGCCAGGGACTGCCCCGGGAGACCCGCGGCGTGGCGGTGCTCGGCAAGGGCATCCAGGAAAGCGTTCGCGGCCGCGTAGTTCGCCTGACCCGCCGCACCGAACACACCAGCCGCGGAGGAGAACAGCACGAACGCGGCGAGCGGACGGTCCTTCGTCAGCTCGTGCAGGTTCCACGCCGCATCCACCTTCGGACGCAACACGGCATCCAACCGCTCAGGCGTCAGAGACGGCACGATCCCGTCATCCAACACACCCGCCGTGTGGACGACCGCGGTCAACTCCACACCCGCCAGCACCGCCGCCAGCGCGGCACGATCCGCCACATCACACGCCGCGAACGACACCTCCGCACCCAGACCGGCCAGCTCCGCCGCCAACTCCACCGCACCCGGAGCCGCTTCGCCACGACGCGACACCAACAACAGACGACGAGCCCCGTACTCCACCACCAGATGACGGGCCACCTGCCGACCGAGCGAACCCGTCGCACCCGTCAGCAACACCGTCCCCGCAGGGTCCAACGCCCGCAGACCCACGGCCGGGACCGCGGCTTCGCCCGTCCTGGCCAGGCGGAGCGCGGTGGCGCTGCCGGCCCGCAGCGCGAGCTGCGGTTCGTCGGTGCCGAGCGCGCAGGACAGCGCCCGCTGCGAGGCGGGGTCACCGTCCAGGTCGATCAGGGTGATCCGGCCCGGGTTCTCCGACTGCGCCGACCGGAACAGACCCCGCACCGTGGCGGCCGGGAGGTTCGCCTCGCCCGCGTTGCGGGTGACGACGACCAGACGGGAATCCGCGAAGGCGTCCGCTGCCAGCCACTCCTGCACCAGCTCCAGGGCCTCCCGCACGGCCTTGTGCGTGGCCGCGGCAAGGTCAAACCCGGTCCCGACGGCGACCGGGAGCACCAGGATGTCGGGGGTGACACCGCCCTCGGCGATGTCCGCCAGGTCCGCGAAGGCGATCGCGCCGGCCAGGCCCAGGCCGTCCCCGCCCAGGACACCGATCACACCGTCGGGCGCCGACA
>NZ_JBVISA010000103.1:0-2321 GCF_055575755.1 Kitasatospora sp. NPDC034035
CCGCCAGATCCTCCAGCAGCACCCGCCACGACACCCCGTCCACCACCAGGTGGTGCGCCACCACCACCAACCGCACCCCACCCGCACCGAGATCGGCGGTGAGGCAGCGAAGCAGCGGGCCGTCCGTGAGGTCCAGGCTGCTCTGCGCCCGGGCGACCAGGTGGTCGAACGCGGCCTGCCGCTCGTCCTCGGGCAGGGCCGTGAGGTCCTCGTGGTGCACCGGGACGGCCTCGCCGGGCTCGGCCGCCTGCTGGGTCCAGCCGGCCTCCGTGCGGTGGAAGCGCAGCCGCAGGCCGTCGTGGTGCGCGACCAGGGCGTTCAGCGCCGTGGCGAGGGCCGTGCGGTCCACCCCGTCCTTGAGGGTGGCGGTCATCGACATGTCGAAGTGGTGGGGGGCCGCCGGGTGGTGCTCGAAGAACCAGGCCTGGATGGGGGTCAGCCCGACCGGGCCGGTGATCGTCCGGGCGGGCGTGTGGTCCGCGTCGGGCTCGGGTGCCCGCTCGGCCACGGCCGCCAGGCCGCGCACTGTCGGGTGGTCGAAGAGTTCCCGGGTGCTGACCGCCAGGCCGGCGGCCCTGGCGCGGGCGACGACCTGGATGCTGAGGATCGAGTCGCCGCCCAGGTCGAAGAAGTTGTCCTCGACCCCGACCCGCTCGACACACAGCACCTGCGACCAGACGCCGGCCAACACCTCCTCCACCGCGCCCACCGGCGCGGTGAACTCCTCACCGGAACCCACCACTTCGGGCTCCGGCAGAGCCCGCCGGTCCACCTTCCCGTTCGGCGTCAACGGCAGCGCCTCCAGCGACACGAACACCGACGGCACCAGGTAGTCCGGCAGCGCCGCGGCCATGAACTCCCGCAGCCCCCCGGTGCCGTCCGCAACCACGTAGGCGACCAGCCGACGCCCGCCGGACGGACCGACCGGCGCCACGACCACGGCCTGAGACACACCCGGAGCCGACGCCAGCACCGACTCCACCTCACCGAGCTCCACCCGGTGCCCGCGCACCTTCACCTGGTCGTCGACCCGGCCGACGAACTCCAGCTCGCCCCCGGCCGTCCAACGCACCGCGTCACCCGTGCGGTAGAGCCGGCCGCCCACACCGAACGGGTCCGCGACGAACCGCTCCGCCGTCAGCCCCGGCCGACCCACGTAGCCCTGCGTGACACCGTCACCGGCCACGTACAACTCACCCACCACACCCGGCGGCACCGGCCGCAGCCAGCCGTCCAGCACATACACCCGGACGTTGGCGAAGGGGCGCCCGATCGAGGGGTCGGTGTCGGCGTCCGGGTCCAGGGCGGCACTGAAGGAGGCCGCGACGGTGGTCTCGGTGGGCCCGTAGCCGTTGACCATGGTCCGCCCCCGGCCGAAGCGGGCGACCAGGCCCGCCGGGACGGGCTCCGCGCCGGCGATCAGGCTGCGCAGCTCGGGCAGTTCGACGTCCGGCAGGGTGGCGAGCGCGGCGGGCAGGATGATCGCGTGGTTCACCCGCTGCTCGACCAGGACCTGCGCCAGCGCCTCGCCCGCGAGCGGGCCGGGCGCCGGCAGGACCAGGGCGGCGCCCCGGCCCAGGGCCATCAGGGTCTCCAGCAGCGCCACGTCGAAGCTGGTCGAGGCCAGTTGCAGCACCCGGTCCCCCGGCTGCACGCCGAGGAGTTCGGCGGGCACCGTGAGCAGCCCGCTCAGGCCGTGGTGCGGGACCTCGACGCCCTTGGGGCGGCCGGTGGAGCCCGAGGTGTAGATGACGTACGCGGGCTGGAGCAGCTCGATCGCCACCTCGGGCAGGCCGTCCGGCAGCTGCGTGTGCTCGACCAGGGCCGGGTCCAGGGTGCGCACGCCCGTGGTCGCGACGGTGGCGCCGGCGGCCTCGTCGGTTATCACCAGCCGGATGCCGGAGTCGCCGACCATGTGGTCGAGCCGGTCGGCCGGGTAGGTCGGGTCGAGCGGTACGTAGACGGCGCCGGCGTGCACCACGGCCTGCATCGCAGTCAGCCAGGCGATGCCGCGCGGCAGGGCAACCCCGACGCGTTCGCCCGGGCGGACGCCCTCGGCGATCAGCAGGTGCGCCAACCTGGCGGACCGGGCCTGGAGTTCGGCGTAGGTCAGGGTGTCGTCGGCGCAGACGACGGCGGGCAGGTCCGGGGTCCGCTCGGTCTGGCTGCGGAAGATCTCGGACAGGTTCAGCCTGGTCAGGTCGCGGGCGGTGTCGTTCCACTGGCCGAGGACCTGGTGGCGCTGGTCGGCGCCGAGCGGGTCGAGCCCGGCCAGGGTGGTGGAGCCGTCGGCGGCGACGACGCTCTCGGCGTGCCGGACC
>NZ_JBVISA010000104.1:0-2295 GCF_055575755.1 Kitasatospora sp. NPDC034035
CCTGACCGGTGAACAGGAACGCCGTCCGCCCCTCCACCACCGAGGCCTGACCACCGGACACCGCGGCCAGCCCGGCCAGCAACTCCGCACGATCGCAGGCCACGAACCCCGCCCGGAACTCGAACGCCGCCCGGCCCGTCGCCAGCGAGAACCCCAGATCCGCCACACTCGGCGCACCATCGCCCTCGACCACCGCCACCAACCCCGCCGCCTGCGCCACAAGCGCCTCCGGGCTTCGCGCCGAAAGCACCACCGGCACCACCGGCGACACCGGCGACACAACCGCGGCCGAGGGCACCTCGTCCGCCGGCGGAGCCTGCTCCAGCACGGCATGCGCATTGGTGCCGCTGAAGCCGAACGAGGAGATGCCCGCACGGCGCGGCTCACCGGTCTCCGGCCAGTCGACGTTCTCGGTCGCCAGCGCGACGGCGCCGGCCGTCCAGTCGACGTGCGGGGACGGCGCGTCCACATGCAGGGTCCGCGGCAGGACGCCGTGCTGCATCGCCATGACCATCTTGATCACACCGGCAACACCGGCCGCAGCCTGGGTGTGCCCGATGTTCGACTTCACCGACCCCAGCAGCAGCGCACGGCCGTCCCGACGCTCCTGACCGTACGTCGCGAGCAGAGCCTGCGCCTCGATCGGGTCACCAAGGCGGGTGCCCGTGCCGTGCGCCTCCACCGCGTCGATCTGGTCCGCCGTCAGCCCGGCACCGGCCAGAGCCTGCCGGATCACCCGCTGCTGCGACGGACCGTTCGGCGCCGTCAGCCCGTTCGACGCACCGTCCTGGTTCACCGCAGAGCCACGGACCACCGCAAGCACCGGATGCCCGTTGCGCCGGGCATCCGACAGCCGCTCGACCAGCAGCATGCCGGCGCCCTCACCCCACGCCGTGCCGTCGGCGGCCGCGGAGAACGCCTTGCACCGGCCGTCGGCGGCGAGACCGCGCTGACGGCTGAAGTCGAGGAAGGTGTCGGGGGTGGCCATCACAGTGACGCCGCCGGCGAGGGCGAGCGTGCACTCACCGTTGCGCAGCGCCTGGACGGCGAGGTGCAGGGCGACCAGCGAGGAGGAGCAGGCGGTGTCGACGGTGACCGCCGGGCCCTCCAGGCCGAAGGTGTAGGAGAGGCGGCCGGAGACGACGCTCGCGGCCGTGCCGACGCCGAGGTGGCCCTCGAGTTCCTCGGGCGAGCTCATCAGCAGGGCGAGGTAGTCCTGGCCGTTGGTACCGGCGAAGACGCCGGTACGGCTGCCGCGCACGGTGGCCGGGTCGATGCCCGCACGCTCGAAGGCCTCCCAGGACGTCTCCAGCAGCAGCCGCTGCTGGGGGTCCATGGCGAGCGCCTCGCGCGGAGAGATGCCGAAGAACGCGGCGTCGAACTCGGCCGCGTCGTGCAGGAAGCCGCCCTCGCGGGTGTAGATCGTGCCGACCCGGTCGGGGTCCGGGTCGTAGAGGGTGTCGGTGTTCCAGCCGCGGTCGGCCGGGAGCCCGGACATTGCGTCGCCGCCGCCGACGAGCAGCTGCCAGAGCTGCTCGGGCGAGGCGACGCCGCCGGGGAAGCGGCAGCTCATGCCGATGATCGCGATCGGCTCGTCCTCGGCGGCCGTACGGGCGGTGCCCTCGGCGACGGCGGCGGGCTGGCGGCCCACGAGTTCGGTGCGGAGGTGGTCCGCGAGCGCAGCGGCGGACGGGTAGTCGAAGACGAGGGTGGTGGGCAGGCGCAGCCCGGTGGCGGCGGCCAGGCGGTTGCGGAGTTCGACGGCGGTCAGCGAGTCGAAGCCCAGCTCCTTGAACGCCCGGCCGGCCTCGACCTGGTCCGTGCCGGAGTGGGCGAGCACGGCCGCGACGGTGGTGCGGACGAGGTCGAGCATGACGCGCTGCTGCTCGGCGGCCGGGAGGCCGGCGAGGCGGTCGGCCTGCGAGGAGCTGACGGCTGCAGCGCCGGAGGCTACGGTGGCCGCGGCCGCGACCTGGCGGGCCTCGGGGATCTCGTCGAAGAGCGTGGTGGGTCGGACGGCGGTCAGGCCGGGCAGGAAGCGGTCCCAGGCGATGTCCACGACGGTGAGGGCACCGTCGCCGTGCTCGACGGCCTGCCGGAGGGCGGCCATCGCCAGGCGCGGGGCCATCGGCGGGACGCCGTCGCGGTGCAGGCGCTGCTCGACGGTGCCGTCGGCGGCCATGCCGCCCTGTGCCCACGGGCCCCAGGCGATCGAGGTGGCGGGCAGACCGTCGGCCCGACGCTGCTCCGCAAGCGCGTCCAGATAGGCATTCGCAGCCGCGTAGTTGCCCTGCC
>NZ_JBVISA010000105.1:0-2199 GCF_055575755.1 Kitasatospora sp. NPDC034035
AGTTCTCACGCCGCGTGATGTGCACGTCGTAGCCCATAGCGAGCCAGAGTAGACCGCGAGACCGACATGATCGCGAAGTCACACTGGAGTACTAGGCCGTGTCTCCTTGATGCTCTGAGGACTGCCTACTCCGCGAGTGGTGTGGATGCGTGACCGGAACCGATCAGTCCACTTCACCCGCAGACGTGACACCTTACGTAAACGAGTGACAGCGAAGCGTTGCGCGGCGATAGTGAAGGGATCACTGCCACCACATAGGGAGATCAGTAGATGACAGAGGATGTCCGGTCAGCTGCGGATTTCGAGGCCCCAGACCAGGTGGCCGACATCACCGACACGAGTGTCCAGGCCACTCCCGACAGGCCGGCCAACGCCCTGACGTTGCAGCAACTGCGCGACTCGGCGAGCCCCAACCTGCCCGCGGGCCTGAGGGCGGACCAGTTCGAGGGAGGCGGATGGATGTTCTCCCGCCTGGTCAAGCTGCAGTCCTTCTACTACTACACGTCCAAGCCGGAACCGTACCTGGACGAGTGGACCTCCCGCCCCGACAGGCCGGGGTCACGGGTCAACGGCGGCGTGATCTACCAGCCCTACGCCCAGAACAACGAGGCGAAATGGGTGTTCGCGTTCCGCGCCAACGGCACGCCCCCCGCGCCGTTCACCCACTCGTGCAGGCTCGCGAGCCTGCGGGACGGGCGAGTGGAATACAGGCCCGGTGACACGACCTTCCCGACCACCGGGCGACGCGGTGACCCCGAGTTGGACGTGGTTGAGGTCGTCTCCAAGGTGCTCGCCATCGGCTCGCGCAAGGCATGGCAAGACTCCGGGCGCATCAAATCGCTGACCAGGTACGGAGCCCTGGCACCCGTACCCCCGCCGGAGAACCAGGCGTACATCAAATGGGACGGGGCGGCGAACTTCAACGTATCGAGCACTACCAGGGTCGACGTGCTCTGGTGCGTCGTGCCCGCCTGACACCGCGCCCGCACGCCAAACCCTCGTGCCGGGCCCATCCCCGGCACGAGGGTTGGCGTCGATCACAAACCCGCTGACGAGGTTTGTCACCCACTCGACGGGGCGTAGTTCTACACAGAACATGTTGCGCACAAGCGGTCACCGGCCTTCTGGCCGGCACGCTCAATCCCCGCTGCCACGAACTCGCGTTCGTCAACCTTCAGCGGCAGCAGGCGATCCGCGAGCTCGCTACCAGGAGCTCGGAGCGGACTGGCACCAACGGCACCTCAATCCCCAACGCAAGACCCGTGATCTCGTCCGGCAACTCGAAAGCCTCGGCGACCAGGTCACCCTCGCGCCCGCCACCGCTGCCTGAACACCCGTCACAGACTCATCCGGACGGCTCCGCCCCCCGGATGCTGCCGCCTGCCCAGCTGAGCATAGTGGTGGCGGTGCGGCCGGCGGTGGTGGCGGCGTCCAGTTCGTCGGCGAGCAGGGTGAGCTCGCGCGGCAGGTCGCCGAGCACGCAGGACGGCATGGCGGCCGCGAGCGGGCACACCGCGACCAGCGGCATCCGCTCGCCCGGCGCGAGGTCGGGCAGGGTGGCGGTGTGGGTGGCGCCGAGCAGCACGTCCGCGGAGAGCGAGTAGCGCAGTTCCTCGGCAAGCTGGCCTTCGCCGCCGGGGATCACCTCCTGGTGGCTGGCCCGTTCGATCCCCGCGGCCGCGTGCTCCAGGGCCAGGGCGTGGTCCTCGTTCTTCTGGCGGCCGGCCAGCTCCCGCACCCACGCGGCCGCGGCCTCCCCGCGTCGCGGCCCCGGTGGAGCGCCGCCAGTTGGACGGGGTCGAGCGCCTGGTCGTCGGACGCGGGCTCGTCCTCGGCCCGGGCGGTCGGGGAGGGCAGCGGCAGCCAGGACAGCGAAGAGGTCGTCATACCGGTGCAACCGCCCGCCTGACCGGACGGTCACGGGTGCAGCAAGGCCACCCTTGCTACACCCGGGTGTGTGCACGCCGCAGCTGCCGTGAGGCATCGGCCCCGGCGCACGCCCCGCTGGGTGACGGAGTTGGGGTGTGGCGGCGGGCTGTCGGGTGGTCGCCCTGTCGCCGTTACCGGATCGCCACCGAAGGGTGGCCCCATGCCCCTGCTGCGCCTAGGCCGTGTTTTAGAACGGGTGATCTCCGCGCCCTACTGCCGCAATGATCTTTGCTGTGGGGCGTGGGGATCTATGTGATGAGCAATGGGCCG
>NZ_JBVISA010000106.1:0-2084 GCF_055575755.1 Kitasatospora sp. NPDC034035
CCGCAGACTCCCGCCCACGACCAGGACGAGCACCCCGGACAACCGTCACGCCAGCCCCTCCGACCAGCATGTTCGAAGATGGCGAAGGCTCAATGGCCGCCAGGGGATGCCCTCATAGTGACTCCAGATACGCATGTGTGCACTTTGAAGCAGCATGAGACAGGGCGTGACAGAGGTTGTTCACAGTCCGGCAGGACCTGCTCCCGCAACTGTGGGAAAAGCACATGAAGGCGGAGTTCCCTGGGCACCTTCGCGGTCGAGAAGTCGAGGGCGAAGACCTGGTGCAGCTGGATGCGGACGTCGCCGGCTGCGTCTCCTCGTCCCTGTCGAGCGTTCTCGACGAGAGGCGCCGCGGAAGTCTTCGGACGTGCACCGAGGTCCTTGAGAGGGTTCTACCATGGATCGGGGACGGGGACGGGACCAGGTACTACGAGCGGCTGCACGAGATGGCCGTGTTGGCAGTCGGACTTGGGAACGTGAGCGACTGACCGCGCGGCCCTGGGTCGAAACGGCGACACCGAACCAGATCAACTGAGACACCACTCCGCGTCCAGTCACCCGGGACCAGGTGACATGAGATTCTCGACCGCCTGGCGTCTCAACTGATCTGGTCGCCGCAGGCCACAGCCCTACCAGCGGACCAGATCATTCGAGACGGGACACAGGCCGGTGCAACGCGCCACTGCAACACGCCCGCCCCACGCCCCTCCCGGCCACACAACACCTGGTCAGACCCGCAAAACGGCCCCGTGTTGCACCCCGCGCAACACCGCGTTGCACCCCCACGTTGCACCCGCCACCAGGCAACCGACCACCACCACCAGAACAAGGCCGGCCCCGACAGCGGCCCGCCGGCCCCGCCCGCACCCGACCACCCCGGACGGCCCCGCCTGACGCGTGGTCAACCGCCCGGGACGATGTATCCAGAACAGACGGCATTGGTCGGGCAGGAAAGGGGCGGCGCCTGCTTGACAGGTGATGTCGGAACAGTCGGCCGGCCTGCGGGCCGTGGATCATCGGTCGTGTCTCCGAGAAGGACAGTCATGGCACACCCGCCCACCACCAGCACCGCCCAAGCGGTCACCGCACGGCGTTGCCATCGCTTCACGTCGTCCCCCTCGCCTACACCGTGGCAGCGGCCACTGTATCCAGCGCAGCGCAGCCCCGCCCAAGCAGAACCGCCCAGCAGCGGCAGACCCCGGACGCAGCGAGCGCGCCCCGAACGGCAGCCACGGCAGCGAAGGGCGGAACAAGCCAGACCAGACGGCGGCCAGGCCGGATCCGCAGCGACCAAGGGTGGCACCGCCTGGGCCTCGGGCCGGGCGCAGCACCAGGACAGCGGCGCCGGGACGGGCCGGGACGGGCCTGGACAGCGGACAGAGGGACCAGAGACGGCCAGGCCGGGCACCCCTGGGCGGGCAGGGGCACGGCCTGGACAGCGGCCCGGGGGTGCAGCCAGCGGCCCAGGGCGCAGCAGCAGAGCGGCACGGGCGCGGCCCAGGCAGCACGCAGCACGCAGCAGCGGCAAGGACGCCCTCGCCGTGACCGCGATTTTCCGTGATCGTTGAAGCGGGTATGGACACTTCACAGCGAGCCCAGGCGCGTCGCGGCGCAATCGCCGCGCTGGCGGTACAGCGCGGATCGCGGCTGGGCCTGGCAGCCGTTGCTCTGGTCGGCACCCTCGCCCTCGCGACGGTCACCCCGGCCATGGCCGCCCCCGAGCAGACCCGAGGCTGTGGCTGGAACGCGAGCCGCAACGGCGAACGCGCCTACTACGAGCACTGCGCCACCAACACCAACGTGTGGATTCAGGTCAAGCGGTTTCCCCGGTCCGACTACCACCGCTGTGTCGGCCCCGGCCGCACCAACCTGGACTCGGATGCCACTGGCGCCTGGTACGACAGCACCTACCAAGGCGGACTGTGCTCCCACCCCGGTGACACCGGACCCTGACTGGCCTCCGCCTGGTGTCACTACCAGTGCTGCGCTGCTACTGAAGTTGAACTCGTGATGTCGCTCGGATGGGTGAAGCGGTAGCGTTCGCCTGCCGTTGGAGGGTTCGTCCCGGTAGTCGTGTGCTGTGA
>NZ_JBVISA010000107.1:0-1715 GCF_055575755.1 Kitasatospora sp. NPDC034035
CTAGTACTCCAGTGTGACTTCGCGATCATGTCGGTCTCGCGGTCTACTCTGGCTCGCTATGGGCTACGACGTGCACATCACGCGGCGTGAGAACTGGTGGGACGAAGAGGGCCAGGACATCAGCGCGGAGGAATGGGACGCGGTGGCTGCTGCCCGTCCCGGCCTCGCGACAGCCCCGATGTGGTGGAGCGCCGGACGGATCGTGTCCAAGAACCCGAGCGATGCGGTGATCGCGGAGATGCGTGAGGTGGCGAAGTTGCTGAAGGCGTGGGTTCAGGGCGACGACGGCGAGCACTACGACGCCTGATGAGTGCGGCCACCACGAGATGATCAAGGGTTGTGTGGACTCCTGAAGATCGTACGGTGGCCGCGGGTCACAGCATAGACGCCGCCCGATGGCGGGCGATGTTCGACCAGGCGATGGCCCGGATCGCGGGCCGGTTCAAGCGGGTGGAGCCGCGGGCGACGGCCCGCGCTTTCGTGCTCGCCCTGTTGTCCGGCGTCGAGCGGAAGAACTGCTGGCGTTTGGCTGAGCAGGCCGGCCATGCCCGTCCCGGGCCGATGCAGCGGCTGCTGCGAAGCACCCGCTGGGACGCCGACGCGGTCCGCGACGATGTCCGGGCCTACGTCCTCGAACACCTCGGCGCCGACGACGGTGTCCTGATCGTGGACGAGACGGGCTTCCTGAAGAAGGGCGCCGCCTCGGCCGGCGTGCAGCGGCAGTACACGGGCACCGCAGGCCGGGTCGAGAACACGCAGGTCGGCGTGTTCCTCGCGTATGCCTCCAGCAGAGGGCGGGCGTTGATCGACCGTCGGCTCTACCTGCCCGACGCCTCGTGGTGCCAGGACGCCGAGCGCCGGACCCGCGCCGGAGTGCCCGATCAGGCCCGGTTCGCGACCAAGCCCGCCTTGGCCGGGCAGATGATTGCCGCGGCGTTGGATGCCGGGATCAGTGTCTCCTGGGTGACCGGCGACGAGGCATACGGCCAAGACCCCGGCCTGCGCGCACTGTTGGAGTCCCGTGGGACCGGCTACGTCCTTGCCGTCGCCTGCAGCACGCGGGTGCGGATCAACCAGGGGCGGACCGCTGCCCGCGCGGATGCGGTGACCGATCGCCTGCCCGCCTCGGCCTGGCACCGGCAGAGCGCCGGAGCCGGGGCCAAGGGGCCGCGCTACTACGACTGGGCCTGGGTCGAGATCGGCGCCGACGGCCACCGGCACCTGCTCATTCGCCGCAACCCGAGCAGTGGCGAACTCGCCTTCTACCTGTGCTGGTCCCCGAGACGAGTACCGCTGTCCGAGCTGGTCCGGGTAGCCGGGAGCAGGTGGTGCATAGAGGAGTGCTTCCAGGCCGCGAAGGGCCAGGTCGGACTGGACCACTACCAGGTCCGCCACTGGACCGCCTGGCACCGGCACATCACCCTGGCCATGCTCGCGCTAGCCTTCCTGGCCGTGGCAGCCGACGACGCGAGGCCGACCAGATGTGCGGATCCGAACCGTCCCGCCCGAAGCGGAGAGCCGATCGACCTGACCGTCCCGGAGATCCGCCACCTGCTCGGCACTCTGCTGAACCCGCCGAGCACATCCCCGCGCAGGCTGCTGCACTGGTCGAATTGGCGCAGACACCATCAGGCCGTAGCCCGCCGAAGCCACTACCGGCGGCGACTCGCCAGCCCCTCAACCGGATAGATCACGAAGTCGCACTGGAGTACTAG
>NZ_JBVISA010000108.1:0-1664 GCF_055575755.1 Kitasatospora sp. NPDC034035
CTAACCTCGCGCTTTCATGAAGCGGGCTGTCCGGCAGGTGATCAGATAGGCGAAAAGTGCCTCTGACCAGCGAGAATAAGGATTGTCTAGGCCCTTGTTCCCGCGCCGTCGGAGGCACTTCTCAGGTGAGTAAGCGTATCGGGTCCTACCCGCGTGTCCGGATGTCGGGTGGCGGCAACGGGGTGGTCTCGCAGGCCGGCGGGGTGCTGCTCGTGGAGACGGCCCGCCGGACGGGCCTGGCGGCCGCGCTGTCGGACGCGCTCGCGGCATGGCGAAAGCCCAGGGCGGTGCACGATCCCGGCAAGATCCTGCTCGATGTCGCGCTTGCCGTGGCCCTGGGCGGGGACTGCCTGGCCGATGTCGCCATGCTTCGGGCCGAGCCCGCCGTGTTCGGCCCGGTCGCCTCCGACCCGACCGTCTCCCGCCTGGTCGACACCCTCGCCGCGGCCGGCCCCCGCGCACTCACGGCGATCCGCAGTGCACGGGCCGAAGTCCGTTATCGAGTCTGGCAGTTGGCCCGCGAGTCGGCACCGGACGCGGCCGGTGAGGTGATTGTGGACATCGACGGGGTCCTGGTCCTGGCGCACTCCGAGAAGGAGCACGCCGCCAAGACCTGGAAGAAGACCTTCGGCCATCACCCGCTGTTCGCATTCGTCGACCACGGCCCGGACGGGTCCGGGGAGCCGGTGGCGGGCCTGCTGCGGCCGGGAAACGCGGGCAGCAACACGGCCGCCGACCACATCGAAGCGGCCCGGACGGCGCTGGCCCAGCTGCCGAAGAAGTACCGGCGCGGACGCCGCACGCTGATCCGCACCGACTCCGGTGGCGGCACCCACAAGTTCCTCAACTGGCTCACCGCACGAGGCCGATGGCTGTCCTACTCGGTCGGGATGACCATCACCGACGCCATCCACCAGGCCGCTCTCCTCATCCCAGCCTCGGCCTGGACACCGGCCGTCGAGCCGGACGGCAAGGTCCGCGACGGCGCCTGGGTCGCCGAGCTCGCCGGCGATGTCCTGGCTGGCTGGCCGAAGGGCATGCGGCTGATCGTGCGCAAGGAACGGCCGCACCCCGGAGCACAGTTGCGCTTCACCGACGCCGACGGCATGCGGCTGACCTGCTTCGCCACCAACACCACCGGCACCCCGATCGCCCAACTGGAGCTGCGGCACCGTCAGCGCGCCCGCGCCGAGGACCGCATCCGTGCCGCCCGCGACACCGGCCTGCGTAACCTGCCCCTGCACGATGCCGCGCAGAACCAGGTCTGGCTGGAGATCGTCCAGCTCGCGCTCGACCTGCTCGCCTGGATGCCCATGCTCGCCCTGACCGGGGCCGCCCGCCGGTGGGAGCCCAAGCGCCTGCGACTGAGGCTGTTCTCCGCCGCCGCCCGGCTCGTCACCACCGGCCGCCGTCGCTACCTCCGGCTCGCCCTCCACTGGCCCTGGACCGACGTGATCACGGCTGCGTTCGAACGCCTGCAAGCCCTGCCGAACCCCGGCTGACCGGCAGCGATTCTCCATACCGACGAGCAAGCTTCACTCCCGGAGCCGTGGAACCCGGCGCCCACCCGACGCGACAGCCGGGCCACCAGCCTGCCCCACATCGCCCGAACAAGCCGAAACGGCCCGCCGGATAGACCGACGGACCGTCACGAAATATCGAGG
>NZ_JBVISA010000109.1:0-1632 GCF_055575755.1 Kitasatospora sp. NPDC034035
TGAGCCTTCGCCATCTTCGAACATGCTGGTCGGAGGGGCTGGCGTGACGGTTGTCCGGGGTGCTCGTCCTGGTCGTGGGCGGGAGTCTGCGGTCTTGATCGTCTGACGGGGCGGGCCGGGGCGGTTTCTCTGGTTCCTCCACATCGCGGGCCCGGAGCCGCCTACCATCCGGTTCATGGTGGAGTCCGAGATCGCGGAACGGATCGCCGCGCGGCGCGCGGAGTTGGACGAACTGGAAGACCAGCTGGTCAAGCAGCTGGAGGAGGTGCGGACCGAGCGCGACGAACTCGCGGTGGCCGAACGGGTCTGGCAGCGGATGGCCGAACAGCTCGCCGTGGAATCGCCGGTGGCCGAGCCGCCGGCGGTGCGGGTCGCAGGCCGAGCGGTACTGCTGGTCCCGCACCGTGGGCCCGGCGTGTCCGAGGACGCGCTGCCGCCGGACTACCAGCGCATCCTCGCCATCGTGCGCGACGCGGGCGGGCCGGTCGCGACCAAGCACGTCGGCGAGGTACTGGGGCTTCAGGTCGCGGTGCGGGGCAAGTTGGAGCCGCTGCGCGGGAAACTGTCCAAGCTCGCCGGGCGGGGCTGGCTGCGCAAACTGCCCGACGGCGGCTTCACCGCACGCCTGTGACCAGGTCGGCTGCGCGGATCGCACCGTAACTTGGGCGCCCCCGACGGTCGTTGAGATTGTGTGACGAATAACAACGCGCCCGTCGAGGGCGTCTCCCTTGTCTACCAGTGCAAGCTCAACCTGTCCACGAGCACCCTGGTCTGCCTCGCTGACCTGCTGCGATCTCGCCTGAAGGCGATACGTTCCCCGTGGCGGTCGCTGCCGCCGGGCCGGATCGCGGTGCTCGTGCTGGCGATGCTGCGGCACGACCAGCGCCTTCTCGACCTGGCCGGCGGCAACAACGTGCCCGAGTCCACCCTGCGGCGCTGGCGCGACGAGATGATCGACCTGCTCGCCGCCAAGGCCCCGCGCCTGGACCGGGCGCTTCGCCAGACAGCCCGGCGGGGAGGGGAGGTCGTGCTGATCGACGGCACCCTGATCCCCACCCAGCGCCGCACCGGGCGGGACAACCGCCCGAACTACTCGGGCAAACACCACCGCCACGGCCTGCACTTCCTCGCCCTGACCGACGAGAGAGGCAAGCTGATCTGGATCTCCGCGGCCCGGCCCGGACGCACCCACGACGCCACCGCCGCCCGCCGCGACAAGATCGTCGAGCACCTGAAGGCGGCCGGGCTCGGCGCGCTCGCCGACCTGGGTTTCATCGGCGTGGACAAGCCCGACGACCCCGATGACCTGGTCATCGTCACCGGCTACAGGGCCACCCGCGCCCGAAAGCTCACCCCGGGGCAGAAGCAGGCGAACCGGATCCTGGCCGCCGGACGAGCACCCGTCGAACACGGCTTCGCGCACCTGAAGGCCTGGCGGATCCTCACCAAACTCCGCACCGACCCCGGCCGCGCCACTGCCCTCCTGCGGGCCCTGCTCGTCCTGACCAACTTCGAGATCGACCGCTGACGGACGATCAAGACCGCAGACTCCCGCCCACGACCAGCACGAGCACCCCGGAGAACCGTCACGCCAGCCCCTCCGACCAGCACGTTCGAAGATGGCGAAGGCTC
>NZ_JBVISA010000110.1:0-1607 GCF_055575755.1 Kitasatospora sp. NPDC034035
CTAGGCCGTGTTTTGGAAGTGGTGCAGGATGGGGTCAACCACCGGCCGAACGGAAAGAAGCCCTCGTGGTTGACCCCGCGCTGCAGGGCGCCCTGCGCCACCTTCGTGCTGTGAAGTCAGAGCGGCCGACCGGTGCAGAGCCAGGCGAGTTCGCTCACTGGCGGGACCGGATCGCTGACGCCCTGGACGTCTTGGCCCGCGTGCTCCCCTTTGAGGAGGACCAGGTCCGGGCCAGAGCGGAAGCGGCCGCGGCGCGGGATCAGGCCGATCGGATCCGAACGACCGGCGAAGTGATGCTCTAGAGATGGCTGATGTCGCGGGCCGCCATCCAGATGGTGAGGTCCTTCGCGATCTGGTTGATGTGCGTGTCGGTCGTGACCTCGTGTTCGCCGCGTGTGGTGTCCCGGCGGACGACTTCGTAGCCGCCTCCGTCGAGGACGGCCACGGAGGCGAACCAGGCGGGGTCCTCCTCGTCGGGTTGGATCACGGCGAAGGTGTTGTCGGCGTCGTCCAGGTCGCTGATCAGCATGAACAGCGCGTCCTCGGACGGGTCGTCGATGTGGTCGCCGTTCTCACTGTCCGCGCAGTAGTAGCGGGCCGTCATCGAACGCCTGCCTCTCCCAGGTCACCGGTCACGGGCATGACCGCGCGGCCAGCATGGCATGTCAGGCGTTCACGGCTCACAGCCAGATATTGATCGCGGCGATGTGGACCGTGGCCTCGAAGCGGACGGCGAGCTTGTCGAAGCGTGTGGCCACGGCCCGGTGCTGCTTGAGCCGGTTGATCCCGCACTCGACCGCGTGCCTGGCCTTGTAGTCCTCCCGGTCGAAGAGGGGGGACCGACCGCCAGCGCGGCCGCGACGCTTGCGGTTCCTGGCCTGGTCCGCGGGCTCGGCGATGGTGGCGCGGATGCCACGGCGACGCAGGTAGAGGCGGTTCGCGCGGGACGAATAGGCCTTGTCTCCTCGGACCCGGTCCGGTCGGGTGCGCGGCCGACCGGCCCCGGGCCGGGGGACGCGGATGGCTTCCAGAACCGGGACGAACTGTGGGCTGTCACCGCGCTGACCGGCTGTGATCAGGATCGACAGCGGTTTCTGGCCCTGTTCGCAGGCCAGGTGGATCTTCGTGGTCCAGCCTCCGCGTGAGCGTCCGAGCCCGTGGTCGTCGGGCTCGGCGGCGACGCCTCCGGGCGGTTCCTTCTGCTCGTGTCCGGCTCTGCGGGCGCCGGCGGCGTGCTGGTGGGCCCGGCAGATCGTGGAGTCGACGTTGACCTCCCAAGCGATCAGTCCGGCCGCATCGGCGCGGGCTTGCAGAGCCGTGAACACAGCCGCCCACACGCCACCGCGTTGCCAACGCCGGAACAGTCCGTAGACCGTCTGCCAGGGACCGTACTCCGCGGGGAGATCCCGCCACGGCGCCCCGGTCCGCACCCGCCAGCGAACCCCGTCGATCAACTTACGCTGGGACACCGCCCGCCGCCCCACGTCGGACACCGGCAACAGCGGTTCCAGCACGGCCCATTGCTCATCACATAGATCCCCACGCCCCACAGCAAAGATCATTGCGGCAGTAGGGCGCGGAGATCACCCGTTCTAAAACACGGCCTA
>NZ_JBVISA010000111.1:0-1523 GCF_055575755.1 Kitasatospora sp. NPDC034035
CGGAAGATTTCAAGTCCAGTGAGACGGTCGTGACGCTATGAGGTTTGTGGTGCGGGTTCCCTGCGCTTGGCCGGGTCGTTGATCCACGCCGTCTTTGGGATCTCGGGTGGTCTGGGGCGGCGGCCGAAGCGCTCGGGGTGCCGTGCATAGGCCTCGACGAGGGTGACGGCCCGCTGGTCGCGGATCTCATCGGCGGTTCCGAAGTGGACGCTGGCGGGCGTGTGGAGTCCGATGCCCGAGTGCCGGTGCTCGTGGTTGTAGTACGAGATGAAGGTGTCGAACCATTCGCGGGCGTGGGCCAGGGAGTCGAACCGCTCGGGATAGTCGGACATGTACTTGGTGGTCTTGAACTGGGCCTCGCTGTACGGGTTGTCGTTGGAGACCTTGGGGCGCGAGTGACTTCTGGTGACCCCGAGGTCGATCAGCAGCTGGGAGACTTTCTTGCTGGTCATCGAGGTGCCGCGGTCGGCGTGCACGGTCTCGGGGACGATGCCGTTGCGCGCGATGGTCTCGCGGATCAACTCTTCCGCCCGCTCGGCGGATTCGGCCGCCTCGACGGTGTGGCCGACGATGTAGCGGCTGAAGATGTCAAGGATGACGTAGGCGTGGTACCAGATTCCCTTGCTGGGGCCGGCTGCCTTGGTGATGTCCCACGTGAACACCTGCGAAGGCGCGGTGGCAACCAGCTCGGGCACTGTTCTGGCCGGGTGGGTGGCCTGGCGGCGGCGCTCACCCGACTGCCCCCGCTCACGCAGGATCCGGTACATCGTGGAGACCGAGCAGTGGTAGCGCCCGGTATCCAGCTCGCGGGCCCAGATCTGTGCGGGCGGCAGCTCAGCGTACTCGGGGCTGTTCATCAACTCCAGTACCGCATCACGTTCTTCGGTCGAAAGGGCCGACGGTTGGACCTGGGGCTGTCGTGGCCCGCGCGCGGGCAGCGGCTGCAGCCTGCGGTAGTGGGTGGCCCGGGAGCGGCCGGTCAGCCGGCACGCGGCCGTGATGCCCAGTTCGTGTTCGACGCCGGCGAACGCCTCGTCCACGACCGGGTCGGCGGCGTGCCTCAGTCCGCGCCCTCGGAGATCATTTCCAAGAGCGCCGACGCTTTTCCCAGGACCTCCAGTGCGGCCTTGTTCCGGGCCAGTTCCTTCTCCAGCCGTTCCACCTGCCGACGCAGTTTCTCGTTCTCGACCTCGGCGGCGGACTTCTTCGTGCGGGCCGGGCTCGTGCGGCGGTCGGCCAGGTTCTCCAGGGCCCCGGCATCGCGCGCGGCCCGCCACTCGGTGACGTGCGAGTGGTACAGGCGCTCGCGGCGCAGGACCGCGCCCTTCTCGCCCTCGGGCGCGGCGTCGTACTCGGCCACGATCCGCAGCTTGTACTCGGGGCTGAACGTGCGGCGCTTCGGCCTGGGCGCCGGGTCGGCAGCGGACGAATTGGTGCTGGTCATCAGGGGTGGAACTCCTACTCGGGCCCTCTCAGGCTAACCCGACAAAGCGGGATGTCTCACCCAAGGCTGGCAGAGAGGG
>NZ_JBVISA010000112.1:0-1515 GCF_055575755.1 Kitasatospora sp. NPDC034035
GGCAGGATCACCAACAGCATGCGGACATTTGAGACCAGAGCCGGGAAGATCATGCCTCAGGGTCCTGTGCTGTACGACGTGCTTCCGCAGTACACGGACGACAAGAGCACCATTCCGAATGGGTGGGGGATGGGGTTCTACGGCTGGGATGCTAACACCGGGCTGCGTACGGACTCTGATTGGACGGTCGTGGACAATGGGAAGTTCGGCTCAAGCGGATATGCAAACTTGGGAAACTAGCCTCCGGCGGGAACGGGTGGCTGATGGGAGTGGACATGAACATTGAGGAGATGCTGGACCGGCTCGCGGCGGTGATCGGGCCGCCGCCCCGAGGCGGAGTGGTCCCGGTCCCGTGGGAGCTGGGGCCAGAGGCGCTCGGTTTCCAACTACCTGCGGACTATCGGGCGTTCGTCGACCGGTACGGGATGGTCAGCATCAGTAACGAGCTGCACATCTACACGCCATCAGCAGCGCCCAGTAACAAGACCGAGCAGCCGCTCGGCTTCGCGGGATTCCTGTACTACACCACGGATCCCTATGGATACACCGCCATGCTGGCCCAGGCATACCAGGACGGGGACTACGACGAGTGCCCGTATCCGCTGTTCCCGGCCGAGGGCGGGCTTCTGAAGTGGGGCAACAACTGGAACTCCGACCAGTTCTTCTGGTTGATGCGGGGCCCGGACCCGGACCGGTGGCCGGTCGCGGCCAAGTTCGACTCGAGGTGGGAGTGGGACTTGTTCGAGGGCGGCTTCCTGGAGTTCCTGTTGGCGGCGGTGACGGAGCAGTATCCGTACCATGGGAGCGTTGTTCCCGGCGGGATGAAGCAGGTCGGTGACGGCCGGGCTTATCGCATTTGGGGTGACTGGTCGAAGCAGCTTCTGGAGTGATCCCACAGACATGGTCAACGGCCAGGTCGGGGCGCTGCTGGGGTCGTCGGACAGGTTGGAGAGCGCGGCGGGGTGACTCCCGACTCCGCTCATAGATGTGGTGTCGACGCGGCGTCCACGGCCTCGAGGGCTGGAAGGTAGGTCACCTGCCCGCGCTCGCCGGTGCGGTACGGTACGGACATGGGCTGATAGTGGCCCTGCCGGGGGCGGCTTCGGCCGCCCGGGAAGGCAGAACAGCGATGGAAAGGGGTGGCCCGCGCTCGGGCCGCCCCTTCGCCGTTCCTGCCCCGGTCCTACAGCTCCGTCCACCCGCACGGTCGCCCGCCCGCGGTACAGCGCAGAGACTGCTCCGAAGCGCCCCCACCGCCTACGCGGCCTCGCCGCCAGCCGGCTCGTCGATATGGCTGAGCTGACTGCGCGCGGCAACACGGTCCTTGCCGGACAGCTTTGTCCAGTGCCCGTCGGCCCACCGCGTGGGCGGTCTGCCGTTCGGCCTCCTCCAGCCGGCCGCAGGTACCCCGCGCCGTCTCGACCCGCCGCCAGGCCCTGTGGTCGGCAGGCCTGCTCGCCCGCACCAGCGACGGCATGCTGCCCGGCACCGCTCCCGCTCTCACCGCCCCGGCCG
>NZ_JBVISA010000113.1:0-1476 GCF_055575755.1 Kitasatospora sp. NPDC034035
CGGTGTGTGGCGGTAGTTGAGGACGGTGGTGAAGAGGGGGGTGTTGGGGGGGAGGGGGCTGGCTTGTTGGGCGTGGGCGAGGGGGGTGTGTTCGTGTTCGAGGAGGGTGGCGAGGTGGTGGTGGGTGGTGGTGAGGGCGGTGAGGGCGGTGTGGTGGTGGGTGTTGATGCGGATGGGGAGGGTGTTGATGTGGAGGCCGGGGGTGTTGTGGGGGGTGGTGGTGGTGTGTCGGCCGAGGAGGATGGTGCCGAAGACGGTGTCGGGGTGGTTGGTGAGGTGGGTGAGGGTGTGGGCGTAGGCGAGGTGGAGGAGGGTGGCGGGGGTGGTGTTGTGTCGGCGGGTGGTGTTGTGGAGGCGGGTGGTGAGTTGGGGGGTGAGGGTGTGGTGGGTTTCGCGGATGGTGGTGGGGTCGGTGGTGGTGAGGTTGTAGGGGGTGGTGGGTTGGGTGAGGCCGGCCAACTGGGTGGCGAAGTAGTCGTGGTGGTGGGTGGTGGTGTTGGTGGTGAGGGTGTGGGCGACGAAGTCGCGGTAGGGCTGGGTGGGGGGGAGGTGGTGGTGGTTGTCGGTGAGGTGGGCGCGGATTTCGTTGAGGAGGATGGTGCGGGTGTTGTGGTCTTGGATGAGGTGGTGGATGTGGAGGGCGAGGAGCCAGTGGCCTGGGTGGTGGGGGTCGGGTGCGGTGGTGGCGCGGATGAGGGGTGCTTGGTGGAGGGGGAGGGGGGTGTTGCAGGTGGCGAGGAGTGCTGCGGTGGGGTCGGTGGTGTGGGGGTCGAGGGTGGTGTGGTGGGGGGTGAGGGTGGCGTGGTGGTGGACGACCTGGACGGGGTGGGTGAGGTTTTGCCAGTGGATGGCGGTGCGCAGGGTGTCGTGGCGGGTGATGACGGCGTTGAGTGCGGTGAGGAAGGTGTCGAGGCGTTCGCGGCTGTCGAGGCGTAGGACGGCGGGGAGGAGGTAGGTGTCGTTGTCGTCTTGGAGGTGGTGGAAGAGGAGGCCTTCTTGGAGGGGGGTGAGGGGGTAGATGTCGGCGATGGTGGGGGTGCCGCCGGGGGTGTGGTGGGTGATGTGGTCGAGGTCGGTTTGGGTGAGGTGGGCGAGGGGGGTCATGTCGGGGGTGATGCGGGTGGTGCCTGGGGGGATGTGGGTGGGCGGCACGCTGGTGGTGCTTTGGGGGGTGGTGGTGTGGGTGGTGGCGAGGGTGGCGGGGGTGGGGGTGAGGAAGAGGGTGCGGATGTCGGTGGGGATGCCGTTGGTGGTGAGGTGGTTGATGAGGGTGAGGGCGAGGAGGGAGTGGCCGCCGAGTTCGAAGAAGTTGTCGTCGGGGTTGACGGTGTCGAGTCCGAGGACGTGGGCGAAGGCGGTGCAGATGGTGGCTTCGCGTTCGTTGGCGGGGGCGCGGCCGGTGGTGTGTGTGGTGTGGGTGGGGGCGGGCAGGGCGCGGCGGTCGAGTTTGCCGTTCGCGTTCAGTGGCAGGGCGTC
>NZ_JBVISA010000115.1:0-1438 GCF_055575755.1 Kitasatospora sp. NPDC034035
CAATGCCGGTGACTTTGTGGTCTGTGTGTCGTTGGTTGTGGTGTGGCGAGGGTGGGGCAGGTCAAGTCGTGTGCGGGTGAGCGGTTGTCGGATCGGATTGCGATCGGGGTGCTGACGCAGGCGTTTCCGCCGGGTCTGGTCGATGAGGTGATCGCTAAGACCGGGCGGGGTGAGAAGCGCAGTCGTCTGCTGCCGGCGCGGGTGGTGGTGTACTTCGTGCTGGCGATGTGTCTGTTCTTCGGGCAGGGCTACGAGGAGGTCGCCCGGCTGCTGGGCGAGGGGCTCGGGGACGGGCGGCGGTCGTGGCGGGTGCCCACGACCGCCGCGATCGGCCGGGCCCGCCGACGTTTGGGCGTCGAGCCGCTGAAGGTGCTGTTCGCGCGGGTCTGCCGCCCGCTGGCCGTGCCCGAGACGGCGGGTGCCTGGTACCGGCGGTGGCGCGTGGTGGCGGTGGACGGCACCTGCCTGGACCTGGCGGACACCGAGGCCAACACCGAGTTCTTCGGCCGACACGCGTCCGGCCGTGGGGCGAGTGCGTTTCCGCAGGCCAGGCTGGTCGGACTGGCCGAATGCGGCACCCACGCGATGTTCGGCGCGGCCGTCGGCCCGCTCTCGGCCAGTGAGCAGTCACTGTCCCGGCAGCTGTTCACCCGTCTGCAAGAGGGGATGCTGCTGCTGGCCGACCGGGGCTTCTACGGCTTCGAACTGTGGCAGGCCGCCCGGGCCAGCGGAGCGGACCTGCTGTGGCGGGTCCGCTCCAACGCCGCCCTACCGGTCGTGCGGGCCCTGGACGACGGCTCCTACCTCAGCACGGTCCACGCCGAACAGGACCGGAGGAGCCGCCGCAACCCCGTGCTCGTGCGGGTCGTGGAGTACACCCTGGCCCGCACCGGCGACCAGGCCGTCTACCGGCTGGTCACCACCATCCTCGACCCCGAACAGGCACCGGCCCGAGAGCTGGCCGCGCTCTACACCCAGCGATGGGAGATCGAGACCACACTGGACGAGATCAAGACCCACCAGCGCGGCCCCAAACTCGTCCTGCGCTCGAAGTACCCGTGGGGCGTCGAGCAGGAGATCTACGGGCTCCTCCTCGTCCACCATGCCGTCCGGCAGCTGATGCACCAGGCCGCCCTGCACGAGGGCCTGGACCCCGACCGGCTCTCCTTCACCCGCAGCCTGCGGGTCGTACGCCGCCAGGTCCCCGCCCAGGCGGCGCTTTCCCCCCGGCACACTTGCCCGCGCACTCACCCGAACCCTGGCTGAGATCAGCGAACGCCTCTTGCCACCACGGCGTAACCGATCATGCCCACGCGTCATCAAACGCAAGATGTCCAACTGGCCCCTCAAACGGGCCGAACACCGCGACTGGCCACCACCCGCTCCGGCCATCGTCACGATCGCCGGACCGGGCAGGACCTTAAATCACCGGCATTGG
>NZ_JBVISA010000116.1:0-1300 GCF_055575755.1 Kitasatospora sp. NPDC034035
TGTCAATCCCCTGGTTTCGTAGAGGCTTTCCTTATGCGGCCAGGTCCTCCTGATGGTGGCTGGCTCGTGCTTCGGTGATGATCCGTTCGAACTCCGTCGGCGGTAGTCCGCCGGCTGCACTGTGCCTGCGGCGGGTGTTGTAGAAGCCGGTGATCCAGGTGGCGATCTTCAGCCGGGCCTCGGCGCGGGTGGCGAACCGGTGCCGGTGGATGTACTCGACCTTGACCAGCGAGTTGAACGACTCGGCGGCGGCGTTGTCCAGGGCCGACCCGACCCGTCCCATGGACTGCACCACACCGAGGCGGTCGCACAGCTCGTTGTAGGCCCGGCTCGCATATTCACTTCCACGGTCCGAGTGAAAGATGACGCCGTCCACCACGCCGCCGCGGGTGGCGGCCGCCATCTTCAGGGACGCAGCCACCAGGGCCGCGTCGTGGTGCGCGCCCATCGCGTAGCCGAGCAGTCGGCGCGAGAACAGGTCGATGACCGTGGCCAGGTACAACTTCCCTTCTCCAGTGTCGATTTCGGTCATGTCACCCACCCACAGCACGTCCGGCGAGACCGCGTCGAAGCGGCGGTGCACCAGGTCAGGGGCGGCCTTCCGCTTGCCCTGCCGGGTCAGCGAGTGACGTCGGCGCGGTGGCTTGCGGCCCTGGAGCCCGAGCTCGGCCATGATCTCGGCGATGGTGTTCACCGAGACCTTCCAGCCCTCGGCCCACAGGTCCAGCGTGATCCTCGGCGAGCCATAGGTGTCGCCCGACCTGCGGAAGAAGTACGTGACCCTCTCCTGAAGCTTCGCGCGCCGAACCTCACGGTCCGTCGGCTCGGCCGGTCTTCGGCGCCACTTGTAGAACCACGCCTCGGATATGCCGAGCGCCCGGCAGGAGACGGTATGCGGGATGCCGTGCCCGGTCCTCTGGTCGCTGATCACCCCGACGAGAGCCGACGGGTCCGCCACAGCTACTTCACCCACAGGACCATGCAGCGTTTGAGGACATCACGCTCCATCGCCAACTCCTTGTTGTCCCTCTTCAGTTGGGAGTTCTCCCGGCGCAGTCGCGCCAGCTCCTCACTCTCCCCGGCCTCGGTGCCGCCGGCTTGCCGGGCCCGGGAGACCCAGGTGGCCAGGGTGGTCTCGTTGATCCCCAGGTCCCGCGCCACCTCGGCCAGCGTCTTGCCGGTCTCGGCGACGATCCGCACAGCCCCCTCGCGGAACTCCGCGTCGAACTTCCGCCTCTTCTCCGCCATGACTCCCAACTTCCCCTTCAGCCACGGCCTCTACGCTACGAGGGGAACGTCA
>NZ_JBVISA010000117.1:0-1096 GCF_055575755.1 Kitasatospora sp. NPDC034035
CAGCGCGCGTAGCGGCGGGTGGTGTGGCGGGTCAGCCCGAGTTCACGTCCGATCGCGCTGATGGTCCATCCCTGGGCGAGCAGGTCCTGAACGGCGCGGTGGCGTTCGCGTGTGCGGGTGACCAGCCATTTCTCGCTTCCGGTGTCCGGGTTGAGCGTGGGGTTGGGAGCAGTCGCCGCCCTGGGTTCGGGGTCTGCCGGTGGCGGTGGTGTGAGGCAGGAGCGGTGGGCGATGGCGGTGCGTTCGACCGCGTGGGCCAGGTTGTCCCACAGGTGCCACGCGTCGGCGACCTGCTGTGCCTGCGGTGCTCCGACGTTCGCGGCTTCGGCGTATGCGCCTGCTCGGTCCCGGCAGATCACCTCGATGCCGGGGTGGGCGGACAGCCAGGCCACCAGGGGTGCCTTCTCCCGCCCGGGCAGTATGTCCAGGACGCGATGGGAGTCCAGATCGACGAGCACGGTGCCGTACCGTCGGCCCCGGCGGGTCGCGAAGTCGTCGACGCCCAGCACACGGGGCGCGGTCGGCACCGGGTCGGGTGCCGCCATCACCACGTTGAGCAGGGTGGTCCTGCTGATCGGAATGTTCAGGACGGCCGCCAGCCGGGCGCCGGCCCGCCCGGCCAGGGCAAACGCGATCGCCTGAACGATCTCGGCGAGGACAACCGTGCGGCGGCCGTACCTCGTGGTCAGCTCTGCTATCTGCTCGGCGAAGGTTCGACGAGTGCAAAGAGCGGTGTCGCAGAACAAGCGCCGGACGCACAGCTCGATGGCGACCGGGCGGCCGCCGAGGGCCGCGTCGGCCAGGTGGCGCCGGTAGCGACTGTGCACCCGCCGAGCCGGCACACCACAGTCGGGGCAGGGCACGGTCGTGCCATCCCGGGTTCGGGCGACGATCAGTACCTTTCCGTCCTCGACCCGCACCTGCTCCACCAACACCGGAGCGAGATGCGGGAGCAACCACCGCAGCGTCTCCTCACACGACCGCAGCATCCTGCCGCCTCGACCGGCGCGTCACCAGCGCACCGGAGTACGGGCAGAGCACGTCAGCTGATCAGCATGACGCTCCGTCACCGCATCACGAAAATCTTGACTGAACC
>NZ_JBVISA010000118.1:0-1036 GCF_055575755.1 Kitasatospora sp. NPDC034035
CATCGGTACGGCCGGCGACCGGCGTACCGATCGGAACGTCCTCCCCGGCACCGAGCCGGGACAGCAGCACACCCAGCGCCGCCTGCAGCACCATGGCCGAAGTGGCGCCGTGGTCGCGGGCGAGCTTCAGCAGGTCCGCGTGCAGCTCGGCGGGGACGGACAGCTCGACGTCGTCCCCGCGGTACGTCGCCACTGCGGGGCGCGACCGGTCGAAGGGGAGCGCCAGCTCCTCGGGTAGGTCGGCCAGTGCCTCCCGCCAGTACCCCAACTGCCGTGCCAGCAGGCCTTCGGTGTCCTCCTCCGACCCCAGCAGCTCCCGCTGCCAGAGCGTGTAGTCCGCGTACTGCACCGGCAGCGGCGCCCACGCGGGTGCCCGGCCGTTGACGCGCGCCGCGTACGCGGCCGACAGGTCACGCCCCAGCGGGGCCATCGACCAGCCGTCACCTGCAATGTGATGAACCGTCAGCAGGAGGACACTCTGCTCGGGAGTCAGGGTGAAGAGCGAAGCCCGCAGCGGAAGTTCGGTCGCCAGGTCGAAGGGCTGCCCGGCCGACCGGCGCACTGCAGCGGCCAACTCCTCCTCATCGTCGACCTGTTCGACAGTGAGCGCGACGGAGACGTCCTCGATGGGCAGCACCCGCTGCACCGGCTGCCCGTCGACGAGGGAGAGAGCGGTCCGCAGGACCTGGTGCCGGTCGATCACGTCGCGCAGTGCGGCCGTCAGTGCCTCCTGGTCCACCGTGCCCGAAAGGCGTACGGCGGCCGGGATGTTGTAGGTCGCGTTCGGCCCCTCCAGCTGCCCGAGGAACCAGAGCCGCTGCTGAGCGAAGGACAGCGGCACCTGCGCGCGTCCTTCGCTGACGGCCGCCACCGGCGGACGGACCAGTGCGCCCGGGTCCAGGTGACGTGCCAGGGCGACGGGGGTGGGTGCTTCGAAGAGGGTGCGCAGGGGGAGTTCGGTGCCGAGGGTGGTGCGGATGCGGCTGGTGAGGCGGGTGGCGAGGAGGGAGTGTCCGCCGAGGTCGAAGAAGCTGTC
>NZ_JBVISA010000119.1:0-1009 GCF_055575755.1 Kitasatospora sp. NPDC034035
ACCTGCGCAACCGCCTCAACGCGGCGACCGGGCTGCGCCTGCCGGCGACGCTGGTCTTCGACTACCCGTCGGCCACCGCACTCGCCGACCACCTCACCACCGAACTGCTCGGCCTGCAGTCGGCGCTCCCGGCGGCCTCCGCCGTCGCTCCGGCCGTGGATGACGACCCGATCGCCATCGTGGCGATGGCCTGCCGCTTCCCAGGCGGGGTCCGCTCGCCGGAGGAGCTGTGGCAGCTGCTGCTGAGCGGCGGCGACGCGGTGGTCGACTTCCCGACCGACCGTGGCTGGGACCTGGACTCGCTCTTCGATGACGACCCCGACAAGCTGGGCAAGGTCTACACGCGCAAGGGCGCGTTCCTGCAGGGCGCCACCCGCTTCGACGCCGCGTTCTTCGGCATCTCGCCGCGTGAGGCGACGGCCATGGACCCGCAGCAGCGCCTGCTGCTGGAGACGTCCTGGGAGGCGTTCGAGCGGGCCGGAATCGACCCTGCCGCCCTCCGCGGCAGCCGGGCCGGCGTCTTCATCGGCACGAACGGCCAGGACTACATCTCCCTCCTCACCGAGGGCCAGGAAGGTGCCGAGGGGCACCGGCTGACCGGTACGGCGACGAGCGTGATCTCCGGCCGTCTCTCCTACACGTTCGGTCTTGAGGGGCCGGCGGTGTCGGTGGACACGGCGTGTTCGGCGTCGTTGGTGGCGCTGCACCTGGCGGTGCAGGCGTTGCGCAACGGTGAGTGCGATCTCGCGCTCGCGGGTGGTGTGACGGTGATGTCGACGCCGGATCTGTTCGTGGAGTTCAGTCGGCAGCGCGGGCTGTCGGTGGACGGCCGGTGCAAGGCGTTCGCGGGTGCGGCGGACGGTACGGGCTGGGGTGAGGGTGCCGGCATGCTGCTCGTCGAGCGGCTGTCGGACGCCCGGCGCAACGGGCATCCGGTGCTTGCGGTGGTCCGTGGCTCTGCGGTGAACCAGGACGGTGCGTCGAACGGGCTGACGGCGCCGAACGGTCC